>NZ_JASHIN010000003.1:0-328443 GCF_030733705.1 Roseovarius sp. MMSF_3298 | reverse complement strand
AAGCCGCGGCCGCCTAAACTCAAACAGAAACCGAACCAGAGCCTCCGTTACCAAAACAAACGACTTGTCCGAAAAACTCTGAAGACGGACAGAGATCGGGCTGGTCGACATCATCACCATGGCGATGATCGCCGTGCCAGTGATGAAATGTACATCGTCGCTACGATGATCGACGTTAAAGTCTGCTCAAAATGTCATGCGTTTCAGGCATGCGGTCAAGTGAGTTTGCAATGTGCTCCCGCCAGCGCGGGCCGACATCCTGGGCCGCGGCATATGCTCGTGATATATCGTCAGGCCGATCCTCCGCCAGCGTTTCTATGAGAAACGCAGCCTGTTCCCTATCCTTGACTGCCTTCAGGCTCCCTGCCCCGTCGCGCCGACGATCCGCGATAATCAACTTGTGAATTGCGTAGCGCTCCGGACGCGGCACCTGGACCAGTATCCCTGACCTATAGATGGCCGCTGCATAAATCGGCTCCGCAATAAGGAAATTGAGGTAGTTGAGTGCCTGCGCGTTGACACCAAGCGCGGGTAGGTCCTTAACGCTCTCGTCCCCGAAAGCAGGCGTCAGGAACTCGACCAATTGGCCGCTGCCCCCTTGCGTCCATCGCCATGTCCGCCCTTTGTCGAGCCCGGGCACCGGATCGAACTTCAACGCCGAAAAGGTCTCGGCCAGACTTGGGTCAACTTGGTCCCGCAACGCGACGCTGAGCTTTTGGAACTGTGCGATGTCGATGTCGCCGGTGTTCGCCATCCCGCCCAATGGCAGCCGTACCCCAAGCTCGCCTTCATATAGGCGAAACGCATTCGTACCGACAATTGTGCCGCCCAATCTGAACGTCCCCGCATGTGCCATCGCAGATAAAATTGAGCCCGTCGCCCGATCGGTCGGTGTCATGCCTTCGGCACGAAGCAGTCGGACCAGGCGAGATTGCTCGGCCTGCCGCTCTTTGGCAGTTTCTTGCAGTTCTTCGATGCGGTCGATGCGTCCACGCGTTTCCTCGTTATCTTCACCGATATAGAAGAAACGCGTGTCGTGTCCGACGCGGCGCGCGGCGTACCAATACGCCTTGTCGCCGCGTTTTTTCAGCGTCGGCTTGCCTTTCACTCCGGAGACTGCTTCATCCCTTAAGAGACGTACCAAATCGGTATATGCGCTCATTGCGATGCTGCTGAGGGAAGTCATGCCTATCACTTTCATGTTTTGCTTGGCACAATATGCCTAGCAAAAATTTAAATTGCTAGGCATTTTCTCAGGCGCCTTATGGATCGTAGATATGAAACAGCCATTCAGTGGAATTCAAGATGCAACGCTGTATCCGGCTATTCGGAACGGTTGCTCAAAATTTAGGGTTACGAGCTCAATCACCCACAGCTCACAGACTGTTTCTTTCTCAAATCTAAAACTTGCCCAGCCTTTCAGCCGCCACCGGGTTGGCTCATGCACAGCACCGCACACCTTCAGAAGCGGCGCATCATCGCTCTGCCGAGACGAAATCCAGTCCGATATCGAGCACTGGAGCGCTGTGCGTAATCCAGCCAAGCGAGATCAGGTCCACGCCCGAGGCCGCCACCTCGGCAACGGTCTCCGGTGTAACGCCACCTGACGCCTCGGTGATCGCACGCCCGTCGATCATGACTACAGCTTTACGCAGGGTGCCAGGCTCCATGTTGTCAAGCAACACGGCGTCGGCGCCAATCGTCAGCACCTCGGCCAGTTGCTCTAGCGTGTCGACCTCGATTTCGATCTTCACCATGTGCCCGATTTCGGACTGTGCTCGCTTGAGTGCCGGGCCGATTCCGCCCGCCAGCGCGATATGGTTGTCCTTGATAAGCACCGCATCGCCGAGCGAGAAGCGGTGGTTCATACCGCCACCCGCGCGCACCGCGTACTTCTCGAGTGCGCGCAGGCCGGGTGTCGTCTTCCGGGTGCAAACGATGGCCGCTTTCGTCCCGTCTACGGCACGGACCAGACCAGCGGTAGCCGTAGCGACCCCGGAAAGGTGACACAGGAAATTCAATGCGGTGCGCTCCGCGGTCAGGATGCTGCGTGACGATCCCCGGAAGGTCGCGACCCTTGAACCGGGCAGAACAGCGGCGCCGTCCTCGACATGGCGGGTGACGGCGATGCCGGGGTCGATCAGGGCGCAGGCCAGCTCCGCGCAGTCCATCCCGGCAATAATGCCGGGTTGGCGCGTGATGGCGGTACCCACCGAACAATGGTCGGCTGGGATCACTGCCGCCGAGGTCACATCCCCGGCCATCCCCAAGTCTTCATCTAGTGCGCGCCGGACCGCGTTTTCGATGACCGAACGGGGTGGCGGAGTGATCGCGGCCGTTTCCCGACCATCGAAGGGTGTGAAACGGTCCTGCATCAGATCGCCAGCATCCGCTCTACGGCGCGCCGGGCATCTTCAGCGATGGTCGGGTCCACTACAACCTCGTGAGTTCCCTTTTCCAGCGCGACCCGGATATTACGCAGACTGATCTGCTTCATGTGAGGGCACAAGTTGCACGGGCGCACGAACTCCACATCCGGGTGATCCACAGAAACGTTATCGCTCATGGAACATTCCGTCAGCAGGACCACTCGGTTCAGTCCTTTCTGCCCGACATAATCTGACATTACGGCGGTCGAGCCCGAGAAATCAGCCTCCGCGACAACTTCGGGCGGGCATTCTGGATGAGCCAGTACAGTTACTCCGGGCCACCCCTCGCGGATGCCGCGCACGTCCGCCGCCGTGAACAGTTCATGCACCTCGCAATGGCCATTCCAGGAAATGATTTCCACCTCCGTTTCCTTGGCCACGTTCCTGGCAAGGTATTCGTCCGGCACCATCAACACTTTGGGGACGCCCAACGACTCGACCACCTGTTTCGCATTGCCGGACGTGCAGCAGATATCCGACGCGGCCTTCACGGCTGCCGATGTGTTCACATAAGTAACGACCGGCACGCCGGGATTGGCCTGCCGCAACAGCCCGATATCCGCCGGCGTGATCGATTCCGCCAATGAGCAACCCGCGCCGGTATCCGGGATCAGAACAGTTTTTCCGGGGTTCAGCAGCTTCGCCGTCTCCGCCATGAAATGCACCCCTGCCAGCACGATCACATCCGCCTCAACTTCGATGGCCTGCCGTGCCAGCGCCAGGCTGTCCCCTACAATATCGGCGACCCCATGAAAGATTTCCGGGGTCTGGTAATTGTGCGCAAGTATCACCGCACGCTTATCGCGTTTGAGCTGTAGGATTGCCTCTATGTCCCCCTCCATCTGGATCCAGTCCGGTTCCGGGATGATCTTTGCGACACGATCATAAAGCTCGGGAAGGCGAAGTGCGGCCATGGGATTTCTTAATTCTCACTTTGAGTACATTTTCACATGGAATATGCTCCAATTGAGATTAAGTCAACTCCCCTTCCCGTCTGGACCTGACTACCGCGAGACCGGCAAACGTACACTGGTCAGAGCGCGCGCTTCCACAATGTCATTACGGTACCGAAACAGCTTGGCCGGCCGCCCCCGCATGTCGCCCGACATTTCTCCGGTTTCTTCGATCAGCTCCTGTTGGCTGATTTGCCGCCGAAAATTCGGTTTGTGCAACGGCAGACCGGACAGAGCCTCGACCGTGCGCTGCAACTGAAGCAGAGTAAAGCAGTCCGGCATCAGTTCGAACACTACAGGGTGGTATTTGATTTTTGCCCGGAGCCGCGCAATCCCGGTCGCAAGGATACGCCGGTGATCTCCGGTCATGACGCGTCCGAAACCCTGCACACCAGATTGAATAAAGTTTTCGGTCAGCCCGGCCTCGAACATCAGTTCATAGCGCTGCAAAACAAGGTCCTCGTTCCAGGCCATGCCATTCTGGCCGAACAGGAAGTTGATGCGCTGACAACGCAATTCATCGCCTTGCGCCCAATGATGCAGCCTTGCGTACAGCTCGCCCAGAACCTCCGGTCGGGCCGTACGATGATCTTCCCACGGGAAATAGTCATACCATCCGCGCCATTGCGGCCGGTCGGCGCCGAGGGCGTCCTGTTCGCGGACAAGGCCGAGATAGCCAATGGATATCTGGCGAACTTGCCCACCCACGCCCTCGGCAGACGGGGTACGATCACGATCACCAAAGGTGTAAAGCTGCTCGAGATATCCCACCGGATGCTTTGTCTGACTCTCAATCCAGACGCGAAGGCCACTCTGCAAACTGCGGTGTTCGGATTCGAACGGACCCGAAGGCAACGCATCGCCTGCATTTACGGTCATTACCCTGGGGTCATTGTCTGTGACCGCGACAAGAACAGCGATCAGTTCGGCATGTGCAAGCCCGTTCACCACGTAATCACCCAGTCATTGGTCTTCGTCCGAAAGCGTGCAGCTTGAAGGTGCACGTCTATGACGCTAACGGCTATCAGATACGCTTTTAACCGAAGATTTTGGCGCAGGCGATGGCAATGCACACTCCGACCCGGCGAAAAAACTGTCGGCTGAATTGCCACCCAATCCCTGGATAGGATCTGGCGTAATTTGAACGGTTCTGTCGCAAACTTTTGGGTGTTGGGCGTGTTGTGTAAGCAACTGGTCTTTGATTTTGAAGGCGGGTGCTCAAACATGACAATTGATTTCAAAGGCAGCCATTGTCCAAGATCGGTGATCTTGTACGCGGTATTTTTCTATATCCGCTACGGGGTCTCATATCGAGATCTTGAGGAAATCATGGCCGAGCGCGGCGTTGAAATTGATCACGCCACGCTGAATCGCTGGGTCGTGAAGTTCTCACCGTTGATCGCCGAAAAGGCACAGGCCAGAAAGCGGTCAACAGCCAAATCGTGGCGGATGGTCGAAACCTACATCAAGGTTCGTGGCAAGTGGACTTACCTGTACCGCGCAGTTGACCGTGACGGCCAAACCCTTGATTTCATGTTATCTGAACGCCGCGGCACAGCCGCTGCGCGCAGGTTCTTCAAACAAGCGGTTGGCACAAATGGTATCCCTGATCGGATTGCCATCGACAAGAGTGGCGCCAATCTGGCAGGCTTGCAAAGTTTGAACGTCATCCTCAAATTCACTCGGGCGGGACGGACTATCAACATTGTCCAGTCGAAATATCTCAACAATATTGTTGAACAGGACCATCGATTTATCAAGCGCATCACGCGGCCAAGCCTCGGATTCAAGTCGTTCCATTCCGCTGCCGCCACACTTGCTGGGATCGAGGCCGCACACATGATCCGCAAGGGCCAAGTCGGTCAAACAGGGATCTCGCCGTTTAAGCAATTTGCGGCCCTCGCAGAATAAGTGCGTCCTGCGAAAGGCGTTTTTCAAACAACCAAAAACTTTGCGACAAAACCTGAAGAACCTTTCCTTACTAATTAATTTCTTCTAGAATGAAATTAATTAGGAGATTCGGAATGCTTCCGCTTCAATCTAGACAAGTTTTAGGTGAACTACTTCTTAATGGCGCGCTTCCGCGTTCGGTTCTGGCCAAGCGGATCGGGGTGAGCCAGTCGGTTATCACGCGCGTTACGCAATCTCTGATCTCTGATGGGTACCTTCTCGAAGGCAGCGCGCTGTCCAATACGGCCGCCGGTCGGCGTGCAGTGGAATTGCTGCTCCGACCGGATCAGCATCATGTGGTGGGATTGGCTATAAATGCCTACAGGCAATCTGCATCGGTCTCGGACCTGACCGGGCGTGTCATCGCATCGCGCCAGATTCCAAGGATCGCGCAATCGGACCCGGAAAGCACTTTGCAAAAGCTCTCCGAGGTCGCGCGGGAGTTGGTCGCCGAGGCCGGTGTTCCTGAATCGACATTGCTGGCGGTGGGCGTCGCTTGTGTCGGCCAAGTCGACCGAACGGGGCGGTGGATCGCTACCTCGCCGGACCTGGGCTGGAACGACGTGGCCGTCGCCGACCTGGTCGGCGCGGACCTCGGTCTGCCGGTGTTCGTGGACAGTATGCAGAACGCCCTGAACGAAACCGAGCGGAAGTTCGGCAAGGGGGGCGGTATGCAGAACACGCTTCTCGTGTCTGTCGCGCTGGGGATCGGGGCAAGCTGCATCGTCGATGGAAACCTCCTGCGCGGACGACAGCCGGTGGTCGCGACGATGGGCCACATGCCGGTGAACGGCATTGGCCACGGATGCAACTGCGGGCGCAAGGGATGCCTTGCCACCGTGGCGTCTGGTTTCGCGGTGCTGCGCATGTTGGGGCTGGTGGAAGAATATGCCGCGCCTGGCCCGCACGATGCTGCACTCGTACCGATGCTGACCGCGCTGATCGAACGGAGCAGGGACGATGAGGCTGTGAGTTCCGCCTTCAGAACTGCCGGTCATTACCTGGGGCAGGCGTTGAAATCGGCGGTCACGGTGACCTCGCCGGACGCCATTCTGCTCTGGGGGCCGGTCGCGCAGGTCGATACCTATCGCGCGGGTATCGAGGATGCCTTGCGCCCCAATTCTTCCGATCCCTTTGGGTGGGACGGAGAGATTGTGGTGAGCGAAACCCCACTCGATCATGCTGCAGCCCGCCTAGCTCTGGACCGGTTCGCGTTCTGCACGCGGCCAAAGCCCAAAAGAAACTAAAAAATGAACCCAACAGGAGAGAAAAATGACTGGTAAGACATTAACACGGCGTGCGGCTCTTTCGGTCGCTGCGATGACCGCGACGGTGATGGCCGCGGGCCTTGCCCTCGCGCAGGACTTTCCCGACAAACCGGTGCGGCTCGTCGTTCCCTTTGGGGCCGGTGGCGCTACCGATCTGGCCGCACGTGCCCTCGCGAACGTACTGCCGGAGTATCTTGGTCAGCCGGTGGCAGTCGTCAACGTGCCGGGCGCGGGCGGTGCCGTTGGCGTGACCCAGATCATGGAAACGGACGCGGACGGCTATACCATGATCATGGCTGCCATCGGCGCGCTCGCGTTACGCCCGGCCCTGAGCCCGGACCTCAATTATTCCTACGACAGCGTGTCCTACGCGGCGCGCACCCAAATAAACCCGAATGTCCTGATCCTGCCGGACGGCGCATATGAAGATTTCGCTGCCTTCGCCGAGACGCTCGCGAATGCCGACGCGCCCATGCGCTATGGGACCGCCGGGGCTGGGCAGGTTACGCATCTTGGTCCGATCATGCTGGCCGAAAGCCTCGGGCTGGCCGCGGACAGCATCCGCCCCGTCCATTACGACAGCGACAACGGTGCGCTGCTTGCCCTGATGCAGGGCGAAGTGGATTTCGTGCAGGGGAACCTTCCGAGCTTCTCTTCGGCAATCGAGGCGGGGCAGGTGCAGGCCCTGGCGGTGACGACGCCGGAACGACTGGAGGCGTTGCCGGATGTGCCGACTTATGTCGAACTCGACCATCCCGACGTGTCGATCGTTGGATGGCGTGGCGTGGCCGGCCCGAAGGACCTGCCGGAAGACGTGCTGACCGTCTGGCAGGACGCAGTGAAGCAGGCGACGGAAACCGAGGAATGGCTAGAAGCGATCAGTTCGCTTGGCGACGAGGCCGGCTACATGCCGTCGGCGGCGTTCACCGAGTTTGTCGCGAACGACTATGATCGCTACCGCGCCATCGCGGAAAACATCGGACTGCGCTGATCCGCAGACCCGCCTTCGCCATTAGTCCAACCTGCCTGACAAGGATACCGTGTCATGAAACGATGCGCCTATTTTGTCATGCCCGCCATACTGGTCGCAGCCAGCCTGCTGGTCATGTTCTGGGCAATTCCCGTGCAGGTTTCGGTCTTCGGCGGAGGCAGCCCCGGCCTCGGCCCAAGGTTCTTTCCGACGGCGACCGCAGCCCTCGTCGGTCTTTTCGCCCTCATCCGGCTGGTGCAGGTTGCCCTGGGGCATGACCACGGCCTGGAGACGCCTGACGCGGATGCCGGAGACGAAGCGGACAGTACCTCGGTCCCATGGCGTTGGATCTTCCTTTCCGTCTTGGTCTTCGCGATTGTCTACGTCGCGATCCTGCTGATCGGGCTGCTCGCTACCTGTTTCTTCACGCTTCTCGGGTTCACGTATGCCTTCCGCGTGCGGAGCCACACCCAGGTCATCTCAATCTCAGCCATCGGCACGCTCCTTGTTTACCTGTTCTTTACAAGGCTCGCTGCGATCCCCCTGCCGCAGGGCGCAATCAGCGCCTGGCTTCCCTGAACTCGGATCAATTCCATGTCAGATATTCTCGTCGCAATCGGCACCTACTTTTCGGATCTTGGCACAGGCCTCATGGGCGGTGCCGAAATGTTCATGACCTGGAACAACGTGCTGACCATCTTCTTCGGCGTGTTCATCGGGTGCTTCTTTGGCGCGTTGCCAGGGCTCAGCATCAGCCTAGCGGTGGCATTTGTGCTTCCGTTCAGTTTCAGCCTGGAGCCACTGACCGCCCTGTCGCTTTTGAGCGCGGTCTACGTCGGGGCGATCTACGGCGGGTCGATCTCGGCGATCCTGTTCAACACGCCCGGCACGCCAGCGGCGGCCTGTACGACGGCTGACGGTTTCGCGCTGACCAAGCAGAACCGGGCAGGCAAGGCGCTTCAGATGGCCAACCTTGCGTCAATGGTTGGCGACGTCACCAGCACGGTGCTGGTCATTCTGCTGTTCCCGCTGCTAGCGCAGGTGGCGATCTATTTCAAATCGCCAGAGTATTTTGCACTCATATTGTTCGCAGTGATGATCGTCGGAAGTCTTTCGGGAAAGTCGCTCGTTCTCGGCTTGATTTCGGCGGCGCTCGGCTTCGCCCTCTCGACCATTGGCATGGACCCGATCGAGGGATCCGGGCGCTTTGACTTCGGGAATGTGAACCTGCTCAGCGGCATCAGCTTCGTGCCGCTGCTCATCGGAATGTTCGCGCTTCCCGAATTCGTGGCGCAGCTTACCAGGGCGCGCAGACACGACAAGCCGAGCGCGATCGCGCGCTCGGTCGAAGTGGATTCGAACGACAAGCTGACCCGCGAAGAGTTCCGGACCAGCCTGCCGCACATGGTGCGCGGGGGCTTGATCGGTCTCGTCTTGGGCGTGATCCCGGGCCTTGGGGCGACCCCAGCCGCTTTCGTCAGCTATGATCAGGCAAAGAAACGCTCGAAGGCTCCGGAGGCCTTCGGCACTGGCTCGCTCGAAGGGATCGCGGCGGCGGAGGCGGGCAACAATGGCGTCAACGGCTCCACGCTTGCCCCGCTGCTAACGCTTGGTATTCCGGGTGACGTTGTTACTGCAATCATGCTGGGCGCGCTTCTTGTGTTCAATATCCAGCCCGGTCCGATGCTTTTCGTCATGCACCAGGACCTCGTCTACGGTCTCTTCATCGCGCTGCTGATGTGCGATCTGGCGCTACGCGTTGTCGGTCTGATCTTCATCCGGCTCGGACGGCACGTCAGCCGACTTCCCACCAGTTACATCTTCCCCGGCATCATCACGCTTTGCCTCGTCGGCACCTATTCCGTCAACAACAACGTCTTCGACATCGGCGTCATGATCGCGGCGGGGGTCGCGGCACTCGTGATGGGCCGCTGTGGGCTGCCGGTGATCCCCCTCATTATCGCGTTCATCCTGGGGCCGATGCTGGAACGCGGACTGCGCCGGTCGCTGGCAGCCTCGCACGGCGACCCGATGGTCCTGGTCCAGAGCCCGATCGCCCTGGTTTTCTACGGGCTGACCATTATCGCCCTCATCTCGATCATAAGATCCAATCGCAAGCGCGGCTGGCCGCACAAGGCCGACGCTTGAATTCTCGATCCGAATCAAACTGCAATCTACAGGAATGAGTTACATGACCAAGAGACCCAGCGGTGCCCTAAAACTGAAAGCCTGCCTCGTTTCGGACACCCATGTGAACGAAGCAGAGGACCAGTCCGCGTCGCCCTATCCGGCGAACGCGCAGGCCAACCCTCGTGCACGGCACATCTTCGCGCAGATCAACGCAATCGATCCGGCGCTCGTTATTCATCTCGGGGACATGATTAATCCGGTTCCGGAATTGCCTAGCTATGCTCCGGCAGCCGAGAACTTCCAAAAGCTCGCGTCGACGCTCAACGCGCCGCTTTATCTCATGCCGGGCAACCACGATATTGGCGACAAACCCGTGAAATGGATGCCGGCGGGGATGGTGAACCCCGAGTTTTCGCAGCTTTACCGCGACACCTTCGGGCGCGACTTTTTCGCCGTGGAGGAAAACGGGATCCACTTCGTGATGCTGAACTCGCCTCTCGTCAACTCCGGTCAGCCGGAAGAGGCCGAACAGGCGGCGTGGTTCGAAGCGTATCTCGAAAGCAACGCGGGGGCCCGGATTTTCGTGTTCACCCACTACCCGCCGTATATCAACAGCACTGATGAGCCGAGTTCCTACGACAACTACGAAGAGCCGGGGCGGACCTGGTTCCTTGACCTGATCCGAAAGTATCAGCCCGAAGCCGTGTTCGCTGCGCACGTGCATAACTTCTGGTACGACCGGATCGGCGAGACCGAGTATTACGTGACGCCGTCAACCTGCTTCGTGCGGCACGACTATTCCGAGATGTACCGGATCGACGGAGGGTCGCAGAAGGGGCGCAACGATACCGCGAAGCTCGGTTTCCTTACGCTCGAGATCTTTGAAAACGGCCATGTCGCGAAGTATCACCGCAGCTATGGTCAGGGCATGGCGGAAGGCGCCGCCGCACCCGCTGCCCCCCCCCAACACCCGCACGTGAAGACGACGGCGCATGATCGCCTGTTCGTCGATCTGCGGCGTGGCTGGGCCGAGGAAATGGTCATAGCGCCCTCGGGGGGCGTGGATGAGTTTCAGCGTAAGGTCGCGCGCAACGATTATCCTGTCATGGCGATGTGGGAAATGGGACTACGCGGTCTGCGCGTTCCACTTCACGATCTGACCGATGAGCGTGTGCGGCGGCGGATGGCACTCATGGTCGACGTCGGTCACACCTTCCAAGTCTATCTCTACGGCATGCCCAATCCGGCGCAGCTTGAAGTTCTGAAAGCGCATTCGGACTTGGTCGATCGCCTCGAACTGGTGCTCAACTGGGAAGACGTGACATCGCTCGAAGACGAGATCCGCGCGCTGCACGAGGGGACAGGGTGCAAGATCATCCTGTCGCGCGTCAACCGCAAAGACGGAGCAAAACATTCCGGCAAGCAGTTCAACCACCTGATCAGTCACGGCTTCACGACACAGGAAATCGGCGAGTTGAAGTCCCTTATGGCCGCGGCGCCGGGTTTGGTGGACGGTTTCCAGTTCACGATCATGCGCGACGACGATCCGTGGGCCAAAGCAAAGGCGCTGAACGACTTCGCCGCCGATAGCGGGGCGCATGTCACGCTTTACGTGAAATCGACCGGCGCGAGCCCGGCGGAGGCCTTCCTCGACGAAGAGGCGAACACCGAACGGTTCGTGAAAACCGCGATGGCATCCTTCGCCTTCGACATCGACATTGTTCTCGATACGCTTGAGGACGCAGATCGCGGCTATTTCACACGCACCGGGTTGATCGACCGGCGGTTCAATCCGAGGATTGCGGCGATTGCGCTGTCGGAGCTGGTTCAAGCTGCGGACGGCATGGAGTGGAAAGCCGATTTTGATCGCCAGACGCTGACCGGTCCGGGCGGAGTGAGTCTTTCGGTTCAGGCGCTTGTCGATGCAGCCCGGAAACAGTACTGTCCGCAGGAATAATATGTGATGGCATTGCCAACTTGTTTGCCCACCGGCTTTCGCATAGGCAACCGACATTCGCCGTGGGCTGTTCACTGCGAGCGTTTCCGTCTGATCGTTGATTCATGACCGGCGCTGGAGCAACGGGCGTGTAAGGCCTGGACGGAGCCGTGCCCTCAGGTCTTCGAGTCCGATCCGGGCTTTTTGTCAGCGGGAATCTCGACATTGATCTCGAGGCTTGAGATGTCCCTGCTCCGGTCCATCCGGACGTCGACATCTTCGATCTCGATATCGACGTATTTCCGGACCGCCTGCACGATGTCCCGCTGAAGGTCCGGCAGGTAGTCCGGTGTGCCGGAGCCACGGCTGCGTTCATGCGCAAGCAGGATCTGAAGGCGATCCTTGGCCGTCTGTGCCGACTTCGCACGGCGCGATCCGAGATTGAGGCCGAAAAGGTTCATGCCGACCGTCCAAACAGCCGGTGAAAGATCCCCGGGCGACGCTCGCCCGCGATCCGCATCTCCACCTCCTGGCCGGTTAGCCGCGCAACCGCGTCCTCGTAGGATCGGGACGCAGCCGATGGTTCGTCCAGTATGACGGGCGTGCCGATATTCGACGCGCGCAGAACAGCCTGACTTTCGGGAATGATGCCCAGCAAGGGCACTGCCAGGATTTCCAGCACGTCCTCGACCGTCATCATCTCGCCGTTCTCTATCCGCGTCCGGTCGTGGCGTGTCAGCAGGACCTGTGCCTTGACGGGTTCGGAGCCTTCGGTTTCCGCGCGCCGCGTCTGGCTGCTCAGCAGGCCAAGTACGCGATCACTGTCTCGCACGGAAGAGACCTCGGGATTGGTCACGACCACGGCCTCGTCGGCGAAATACATCGCGAGTTGCGCACCGCGTTCGATTCCGGCAGGACTGTCACAGATGATGTAGTCGAACTCCTGCTTCAGTTCGTTTAACACTGTCTCGACCCCCTCCTTCGTCAGGGCGTCCTTGTCGCGCGTCTGCGAGGTGGGCAGGATGGAGAGATTTTCCAACCGCTTGTCACGGATCAGCGCCTGCTTGAGCCGCGCATCACCCTGGATGACGTTGATGAAGTCGAACACCACGCGGCGTTCGCAACCCATGGTCATGTCGAGGTTACGAAGGCCGACGTCGAAGTCGATCACGACGGTCTTGTAACCCATCTTGGCCAGGCCGGCCGAGATGGCCGCGGCCGAGGTTGTCTTGCCAACACCGCCCTTGCCCGACGTGATAACGACGACCCGGCCGAAGGGCGGATCTTCCTTCAATTGCTCCGTCATGTGATCGCCTCCATGCATAGTTTCTCGTCTTCGAGGAAAATTTGCGCGCAACGCCCGCGTGCCTCGGGAGCGAGCGTCTCGCTGGTCTGGTAGAGACCGGCGACAGCCACCAGTTCAGCGTCGAGTTTCTGGCAGAAGATGCGCGCTTTCGCGTCGCCATGCGCGCCTGCCATGGCCCGGCCCCTCAAGGTGCCGTAAACATGAATATTGCCACTGGCGACCAGTTCCGCGCCCGATGCCACGGAGCCGACGATGGTCAAGTCACCGCGTTCGGCGACGACCGTTTGGCCGGATCGGACCGGGACGGTAACGATCTTGTTGTCAGGCGGTAGCAACTTCTCGATCCCACGCTTGCGGCGAGCGCCATCATTCGGACCCGGTGCGTCCCGTCCGGCGGCGACGATCGGAATGAGCCCCATGGCCTGCAGGGCCGGTTGATCCACGGGTCCCGCGTTCTGCACACCGAAAACCAGCAGGTTGCGTTCGCGCAGCGCCTTCGTGAGCCCGCGTATCTTGTCGGTCGTGGCGATGCCGGGGGCCTTGGCGAAATCGAGCACCACCGGAGCCTCGGAAAAGAACTGCGGCGTCTGCTGCAACTGTTCGTCCAGTGCCTGGTAAAAGGTGTCGTCAGGCGGAGCACCTTCGAGCCGGATGGCGAGTGCGGTCAGGAACCGACCGCGAATCTGGAATGGCTTGACAATCGCCGGCACGCCTTCGGGCCGGCCCCTGGGGTGGTGGGAAGACACGGTACTGCTCTGCTCCTGCTCTTATCAGCTAGCGACTCGACTCGCTCCATTTTTGCTCTGGCTATAGGGTTGGTCATCGAGTGCCACGCCGAAAATCGGATCAGGGCAGGTTTCAGCGGGATGCCGCTGTCCGCGATCGTCCGCGAGCGGGTCAAATGTCTCGGCGATGCTTGGATGACAATGATGGAATGGAGGGCGCCGGAAACTCGGCGATCTTGTGCTCGCGTATGGCCTTCAGAAGCGAGCGCAATGGGGCAAACCCAGTCACGCTTTTGAAGGTCGGAGTATCGTTATCTTCTTCATCAAGAGGATTCTTTGCGCCAATGTGCTGGTCAATGGGTCGTTGGTCGAGACGCCGGAACGGTCCGCATCCGGATGTTTTTGGATGCCGTGATAGCGCTCCAGGTACCAGACGATCCGTATCGGGCCGAGATGATACTTGCGTCGTCGATAAAGCACCTTGTCCTCACGCTCAGGCGGCGTCCGATTGGCATGCCACTTGGGAATGGGCGGTGCATTGATCAGGCCAGCTTCGCCGCACTCCGCATAGGCTTGACGCCAACGGTAGAAGCTGGATCGACCTGTCCCGAAATAGCGGCAAGTCCTCGCGACGTGACCGGTCTCCTCCAGATGTCGCAGTATCCGCAATTTGCGCTGAATCTCGCGTTGATCTTTAGCCATGAACATCTCCTTCTTCCCAAACTTGGGAGATTAGAGAAAATGTCCCGCGCGTAACGGCATATCTACGACACATCCGCGCCCGGGTAGCCGATCAATTTTGGTGTGTTGGGTGTTCGGCATTGCCATCCGCTTGACTCCAAACGCAATCCATAGGAGAGAACGCGATTATATTCCGGTCGAACTCTTGGCGCGCGTCTGCGATGGCGTGAGATCAGAGCAGAGCCACCGAAAACCAAAGCAAGGTTCTCCCCAGCTATCCAATGAAATGATGCGCGCGCCTTCGCGAGTGAAGCACGTGCGCCGAACGCATGGGACAGCACATGAACCACAAGAAACTTTCCTTCCTCCGTCCGATACCGCATCTCACCCGCGCCCTTGCTCTTTCCAGCGTCGCCCTGCCCGGTATGGCACTTGCGCAGGACGACGGCGCGCATGACCTCGGCACGCTGGTCTTGACCGCCGCCGGGTTCGAGCAGTTGCTGACCGACGCGCCCGCCTCGATCACCGTGATCGACGCCGAAGACTTCGAGGGTCGCTCGGTCGAGACCATCGCCGATCTTCTGCGCGACACCGCCGGTGTCTCGGTCGAAAAGGGCGGCAAACTCGGTGGGGACAACATCACCATTCGCGGCCTTGGCGAGGATTACGTCCTCATGCTGATCGACGGCAAGCCCATCGGGGCCTCGCAGGATGCTTTCTACAACGGGTGGGGCACGGGCCAGCGCAGCGGTTACCTGCCGCCCGCCTCGGCCATCGAACGGATCGAGGTCATCCGTGGCCCGATGTCGTCGCTCTATGGCTCGGCGGCCTCGGGCGGGGTGATCAACGTCATCACCAAGAACGTGCCCGACAAATGGGGGGGCAGTGTCACGTTGGGTTACACCGCGCAGGAAGACAGTGCGAGCGGCGACGGGTATGCCGGACGCTACTATGTCAGCGGACCGATCCTGTCCGACAAGCTGGGGCTCACCTTTTACGGTCAGCGCTTCGAACGGTACCGCGACAGCTTTGCTGGCGGCTACCCGGGCGGCACCCGGGACACCCACGGGGTCAAGCTGGACTGGGGCGTCACGGAAAATCAGGACCTGCAATTCGAGTACAACTACACTTGGCAGGACTTCGAGAACACGACAGAGAATGCACCCGGCAATGTTGGCTCCGTCCAGAACGAACGCCAATACGGCGCCGTTACTCATGAACTGCGTTGGGGCCAGGGCATCCAGACGACAAGCTTCCTGACCCGAGAAATCGTCGACATCACCAATGGAAACCTCGGCTCGCGTTACGAGCAGACCAACTTCAACACCAAGACGGTGGTGCCGCTGCAAAGCCACATGCTGACCTTCGGTTTCGACTACAAGGACGAGCGCACGCGGCATGACGCGGGCCGGTTCGCGGGATCGATCGACACCGATCTCGACCGCTGGCACTACGCGGTCTTCGCCGAGGACGAATGGAGCCTTACGCCCGATTTCAACCTTACGCTGGGCCTGCGCTGGGACCGGAACGAGAATTACGGCGATGCGCTCACCCCCCGCCTTTACGGGGTGTATTCGCTGAACGACAACCTAACGCTCAAGGGCGGTGTCAGCGGCGGCTACCTCGTGCCCGAGCTCAAGCAGGCCGATTCCAATATCGTTGAACCGGCCGGGCGCGGCGCCGGCTGGGATCGGGGTAACACCGACCTGCAACCCGAGGAAAGCCTCAACTACGAGCTTGGCTTCGTCTATGACGGCGCCGGCGGCATTCAGGCCAGTGTGGTCGCCTTCCATACCGAGTTCCGGGACAAGATCGACCGCGAATTCATCTGCCAGTCGCCCCCGGGCACACTGGCCTGTTCCTACAATGGCCAGACGCGCGAGTGGATCCAGCAATACGTGAACCGTGACAAGGCCGAGCTGCGCGGCATCGAGGCCACGCTCGATTTTCCGGTGGGCGCGGTCGATGTCGGCATGAACTACACCTACTCGGACACCGAGATCACATCGGGGACGGCGGCGGGCCAACCCTTCAGTGACGTGCCGAAGCATATCTTCAACGTCGGGCTCGACTGGCAGGCGACGCAGGATCTGGCCCTCTGGGCCGATGCAACCTATCGCAGCGAAGCGTTCACCAACGGTTTCAGTCGCGGGGCGGGCACCCGCACGCCGCCCTACACCCTGGTCGATATCGGGGCGAACTACGATTTCACTGACAGCGTGCGAGGTCACCTGACCGTCTACAACGCCTTCGACAAGACTATCGAAGACGAGACCTACAACAAGACTCTCGACGGCCGTCACTACTATTTCGGCGTCACCAAAACGTTTTGATTGCGGACCGAACCGCACCTCGCAGGAGTCATGAAAATGAAAAGGTTTTTGCCGGTCGCACTCGTGTTGGGACTGATGGCCATGTTGCACCCCGCAGGATCGGCCAGCGCCGAGGTGGTGGATTTGAGTGATGCTCCGGCCTATCCGGAAATCACCGTCACAACCGAAAGCGTAACTGGCTCCCGCGACATCGTGCTGCTGGGGGCGGACCTGGTTGAGATCGCCATCGCACTTGGCGCGTCCGACCGTGTCCTGGCCCGCCCTCTTGCACCGGGGCTGACCGGTGTTGACGACATACCCCACGTCTTCCGCGAGCGTCCGGGCATCGAAGGCATCGCGGCCATGCGGCCGGGCACCGTGATCGCGTCAAACATTCGCTTCGACTCGCTGCGCAACGGGCTGGAACAGATAGGAATCCAGACCGCGCTGATTGACCGAACACTTCCTGCCACCCAAAAGGTGCGCCGCCTCGCCGCGCATCTCGGCGCCGAGGACCGCGGCGAGGCGCTTGTCGACGCGATCGAGCAGGAATACGCAAATGCCCCGACTGTCACCGCGCCCGATGGCGAAAAGCTGCGGATCATGCATGCGTCCAAGGCGGGCGCCGGCGGTAACTTCTCGGTCGGCGGGTCGGGAACAGCGGTCCACAACCTGATCCAACGGGTCGGCGGGATCAACCCGGCGGCCGAGATCGGCAAGGACCGCTACAGAGGCGTCACGCCCGAGGGCATTCTGCTGATGAAGCCGGACGTGGTACTGATCTCGGCCGAGGAGATGGATGTTTTCGGCAACCTGGATCGTTTCTGGACGGAATATCCGGGCATTGCGCTGACGCCCGCAGGCCGCAACAAGCGCATCATCATAATGCGAGACATGCACGTTCGAGCCGACGCCGCTTCCAGCGGTATCGCGACGCGCGCATTGAGCGAAGGTCTGGCACAGATGTTCGAGGAGCCATGAGCAGCGTCGAAAACGTAGCTCCGCAGCAAAGACGTGCCAGCCGAACCCCGGTCCTGGCCACCCTTGTCGGCATCGCGTTCTGCGGCGTGCTCGTCGCTTCGGTGGCGATGGGGCCGATGATGCTTTCGGTTTCCGACGTGCTGGGTGCGATCGGTGCACGGTTCACCTCCAGCCCGATCTCCGACACGCAAGAGCTGAACATGGCCGTGGTATGGGACCTGCGCCTCGCGCGGTCCGTCACGGCAATCATCGTCGGCGCCTGCCTTGCCACCTGCGGAGCGGCGATGCAGGGTCTGTTCGGCAATCCGCTGGCCGATCCGGGCATCGTCGGTGTGTCGGCGGGCGCATCTCTGGGCGCCATTGCGGTGGTCGTTCTTCAGATATCGGTTTTCGGGATCTGGACACTCCCGCTCGGCGCGTTCGTTGCCGGTGTCGGTACGACCTTCCTAATCTACGTCCTCGCTCGTCCGGGACGGGAAGGCGCTGACAGTTCGCGCCTGCTGCTGGTCGGTATCGCCATCAATGCGATTGGCGGCTCCATCGCAGGCTTCCTCACCTATCTTGCAACGACAGAGCAGCTGATGACGTTGACCTTCTGGTCAATGGGATCTCTGTCTTCGGCGCGCTGGCTGACCGTGTCCATCACCGTGGTCCCGGCCCTAATCGGTACCGCCTTCCTGCTTATGTGGGCACGTCAGCTCGATTTGCTTGCCCTTGGCGAACGGCAGGCACGGCACCTCGGCGTCGATGTGCGCGCGCTGCGGCGCAAGCTCATCGTCATCACAGCGTTGCTGGTGGCCGCCGCAGTGTCCTTCAATGGCACCATAGGTTTCGTCGGGTTGGTGGTCCCGCACCTGGTCCGTCTCATTATCGGACCGGGCCATCGGCTCTTGCTGCCGTTTGCAGCGGCAGGCGGCGGGCTTCTGTTGATGCTGGCCGACCTTGCCGCACGCACTCTCGATCCCCCCAACGAAATCCCGATCGGGGTCATCATGGGCTCGATTGGCGGACCGTTCTTCCTTTGGATGATCTGGCGCGGCGGTGCAAATGGCAGGGCGGCATGATCAAGGTGTCGGACCTCGTCGTCGGGATCGGAGGGAAGACCCTCCTGCATGGCGTGTCAATCGCCTGCGCGTCGGGCACGCTGACCGCGCTTGTCGGGCCGAACGGCGCCGGGAAATCCACGCTGCTTTCCGCCATCGCCGGTGACGTGACACCAGAGGCGGGGACCGTCCTGCTGGACAATCAGCCGGTCCACAGGATGCGCATCCGTGAATTGGCACAATTGCGCTCGGTCTTTCCGCAGGGGTCTGAAATCCGCTTTGGGTACAATGTCGAGGATGTGGTGGGAATGGGGCGGGCCTTTCGAGATCTTCCCCCCGATGAGGACCGCGCCACGATAGCTGCCGCCTTGGCGGACTCCGAGGTCGATCACCTCCGGGACCGCAACGCACAGACATTGTCAGGCGGCGAACAGGCCCGCACCACCTTTGCCAGGGTGCTTGTACAGGAGGCTCCGGTCGTCCTGTTGGACGAGCCCACCGCCGCACTCGACCTGCGTCACCAGGAACGCCTGCTCGAGCGCGCCCGCGGGCTTGCCGCTTCGGGCGGAACGGTCCTCGCGGTCCTGCACGATCTCAACCTTGCTGCCGCCTATGCCGACCAGATCGTTCTGATGCGAAACGGCGGCATCGTGGCAAACGGCCCGCCATGGGACGTCCTGACCGAGCCGCTCATCTCCGATGTGTACCGCCAGCCGGTATGCGTCATGGCACACCCCGAGCGCGACTGCCCCGTCGTTCTCACAAAATAACGGAAGGACACCCACCTATGACAGCTCTGACAGATCCGACGCTCAACGCCGTCCTGAAGCGCGAGCACGAGGCCGCGGATGCAGAACGTGCGGCCCGGCGAGCGGCCTCTGATACCCCCGACGCCCGGGCAGATAATCCGGATTTCCGCTTTTCGGACCGAATGAAGACCGCCTATCTGGCCATCCGACCGGACCAGGGGCGTTTCCTCTACGGGCAGGTGGTTGCATGTGAGGCAAGAACCATAGTCGAGTTCGGTTCGTCCTTTGGCATCTCGACGCTGTACCTGGCCGCAGCCGCCGCCCAGACAGGCGGGCACGTCATCGGCACAGAATACCACGAGTCCAAGGCCGAAAGAGCCCGCGCCACATTGTCAGATGCAGGTCTCGACGCAGACATACGCGTCGGCGACGCCCGCGAAACTCTTTCCGGACCCGGTGCAAATATCGACCTGCTGTTTTTGGATGGCGCTAAAGACCTTTACCTTCCTATCCTGCGCTTGCTTGAACCGCGCCTGGCAAAAGGCGCGCTGATCATCGCCGACAATATCCCGACGGACCGCCAAATGCCGTTTCTAACGGCGATCGCTGAGCCCGCATCAGGCTACGCCACAAGCCTCATTCGGTTCGGCAAAGGCGGCATGAGTTGTTCGGTAAGGCTGTCGCCAGTGTAGACTGCAAGCCTTGGAGCAGAAAACCCTGGATGCGAAACTCGTCCGCGCCAGACATTTTGCGGTACGCCATGCCGTTTTCTGAATTGAAGCATGACCTGGAGTGGCATCTCGTTCCGAAAGCCAATACTTGTAAGGAACCGATGTCAGCTCGTAGAAAGGCGGCTGTTTTGAAAGCGGAGTGTATGATTATCCACCTTGAACGTGCGGAGGCCCGTCTGCCGCAGGTTGAAGCCACGAAAAAGACCGTGCCGCTTGACTCTCATGTTGTCAGAGCCGTGGACGGGCAGCAGATGAGCGAGGCCCACGCCGACGCCTATCGCCGGAAGTTGATGCGGCCGACCTATCCTTTCACCATGCGGTCCTCTGAAATCGCGGCCTTTCACAGTCACCGCGCCTGCTGGCAGAAAATCCTCGATGACGATCTGGACGCGGCCCTCGTCCTGGAAGACGACCTGCATTTTCAGGAGGATGTTTTCCCCAAGGCTCTGACCCTGGCGCTCTCGAACATCCAACCGGGGGATTTCATACGCTTTCCCATCAAGCTGCGCGAGGAGAAGACGGAGGAGATCGATACATCGGGTGGAATCGGGTTGCATCGCTATGACCGGATCGCACTTGGCATGGTCGCGCAGCTGGTCACCCGTGATGCGGCACGCGCGCTGCTTGCCGCGTCCGAACAGTTCGACAGGCCCGTCGATAATTTCCTCCAGATGCAATGGGTCCACGGCGTCCGCGTGCTGACGGTTTGGCCGTCCGGTGTGCGCGAAGTGTCTGCCGAACTCGGTGGCAGCATGATCGGGCGGAAAGAAGGCCTTTGGCAAAAACTGCGCCGCGAGATCCTGCGCCCCCTCTACCGGCGCAAAATTCGTGCAATGGCAAGGCAGCATCTGAATGCCTCGAAGTAGCGCCGAAGACCGCGTGACGATCGTCACGGTCGCGTATAACAGCACGGGTGTGTTGCCCGATATGCTGGCCTCGGTGCCGCAAGGCACACCCGTGGTGATCGTCGACAACGCCTCGGACGATCGCGACCGGCTGCAACGGATCGTCGCCGCACGGCAGGACACGACACGCCTGGTCGAGAATGAGCGCAACCTTGGCTTTGGCGCCGGGTGCAACAAAGGTGCGGAACAGGCGAACACGGAATTTCTCCTGTTCCTCAATCCTGACACGGCGCTTGGCCCTGACACGTTGCAAAAGCTGATCGATGCGGCGGAACGGCATTCGGATGCGTCAGCCTTCAACCCACGAATTCTGGACGAGGCGGGCAGGGCGGTCGTGAAGCGCCGCAGCGACCTCGTCGATCGCTCAAAGTGGTTGCCAAAGCACGAACTGACAAAGGACACGGTCGTTCCGGTCCTCTCCGGCGCCGCGCTCTTCGTTCGTCGGCGCGCCTTCGAGGCGGTGGGCGGATTCGACTCCGAGATTTTTCTGTTCTTCGAGGATGACGATCTCAGCCTTCGCCTGTCCAGATCCCGGGGCCACCTGGTTTATGTGGCAGACGCAGTGGTCCACCATGCCGGAGGCGCGTCATCAGGCGGGTCGTTGAAAAGCGAGCGCATCAAGAATTGGCATTGGGGATATTCCCAGATCTACACCACGCGCAAGCACGGCATGCGCCGCAACTGCTATGCTGCAATCCTCAAGACCGGGATACGCGCCCTGTCACCTGCAACGATCTTTTCGTCCCGGCGCCGACAGAAGTACTTTGCGCGTTTCTCGGGGATGATCGCGGCGCTGCGCCAGAACGATAGCTGAATAGGTGCAGGTCCTCAGGCGAGTTCCAACACCTTTTCGATCACGTACTCGGTCTGCGCTGGCGTCTGTCCGGGGCACATGGGCAAGCTGACGACCTCGTTCGCCAGCCGCTCTGCAACCGGAAAGGCGCCTTGCGTATAGCCAAGGTCGGCATAGGCTTTCTGCAGGTGGGGCGGGATGGGATAGTGGATCACGGTCCCGACGCCGGCCTCCGACAGGCGCGCCTGAAAGCGGTCCCGGTCGGGGTGTCGCAGCACGTAAAGGTGCCAGACCGGCTCGGCCCAGTCGGGCACGTAAGGAGCGCACAGCCCGGCGCGGGCAAAGGCGTTGGTGTACGCGCGCGCGATGGCGCGGCGGTGCTCGGTCCAACTGTCCAGAACCCGTAGTTTCACCGATAGCAGGGCGGCCTGAAGAGGATCCAGACGGCTGTTGATGCCGCGGATCTCGTTCTCGTACTTCCGCTCGGACCCATAGTTGCGCAGCAGCCTGACGGTCTGCGCGACATCGGCATCCGATGTGGTCAACGCCCCTGCATCGCCCAGCGCACCCAAGTTCTTCGTAGGATAAAAGCTCCAGGCCGCAGTGCCGACGCTGCCGATCCTGCGCGACTTGTAGCGTGCGCCATGCGCCTGTGCGGCGTCCTCCAGAACCTTCAGCCCGTTCTGTTGGGCCACTGCGTTCAGCGCGTCCATGTCGGCAGGCTGCCCATAAAGGTGCACCGGCAGGATGGCCTTGGTGCGCCCGGTGACTGCCGCGGCGGTGCCCTCGGGGTCGATGTTGTGCGTGTCCTCGAGGGGTTCGACGGGCATCGGCACCGCACCGCATTGACTGACGGCAAGCCAGGTCGCGATATAGGTGTTCGACGGCACGATGACCTCGTCGCCCGGGCCGATGCCCAGCGCGCGAAGTCCCAGGTGAAGCGCATCCAGCCCGTTTGCCGTCCCGATGCAGGCGCCGGCTTCGACGTAGGCCGCAAAGGCGCCTTCGAAACGCTCCAGCTCGGGGCCCATGACATAGCTGCCGGAATGCGCGACACGCAGAAGCTCGTGGTCCAGCTCGGCCTGTATGCCGGCCCGGGCCGCCGCAAGATCCAGGAAGGGGACGTTCACGCCGCCCCCACCGCTTTGAGGAATTCGCCGCGGTCGCGGATGTAATCCGTCTCGTCATAGGGGGCCGACGCGAGAACCATGCACACCGACCCGGAGGAGAAATTGTCCAGGTAGCGCCACATCATCGGGCAGACGTATATGCCGTAATAGGGCCGGTTGAGCTGGAACCGCTTTTTCTCGAAGCCGTCATCCAGCAGCAGATCGAAACTGCCGGACATCGAGATCACGAACTGGTGCAGGTCCTTGTGCGCATGCTCGCCCCGGTCGGCGCCGCCGGGAACGTCGTAAAGATAGTAGACCCGCTTGACCTCGAACGGGATGTGGTTGTTTCCCTCGATGAAGGTAAGATTGCCCCGTGCGTCCGAGATCTTGGGTAAATCTATTATGCGACAGTCACTTAGCGGCAAGGGATTACGACTCGCTTCTGCATTGGTCCATGTTTATAAACCGCGCAACGACGATTTGAAATAGCCGGGCATCGAAGAGAGACGGCCCGGAACACCGGGCACAGAAAGGTTTGGAATGTCAAAAGATATCCTGATCGTGGGAGCCGGCGAGTTCGCGGATATCGCCTACGAGTATTTCACCGTCGACAGCGATTACAGGGTTGTCGGGTTCGCGGTCGAACGGGACTATCTGGACGAAACCGTCAAGTTCGACCTGCCCGTGGTCCCGCTCGAGGACGCCCCGTCGCATTTCGATCCTGGCAAGACTGACGCGCATGTCGCGGTGACCTCGACCAAGCTCAACCGGATCCGCGCGCGTCTGATCGCGCTGACGAAGGAGCACGGATATCACCTTGCCAATTTCGTCAGCCCGCGCGCTATGGTCTGGCGGACCGCCGAACTGGGCGAGAATGTCTTTATCTTCGAGAACAACGTGGTGCAGCATGGCGTACAGATAGACGACGGATGCGTGCTGTGGTCCGGCAACCATATCGGCCATCAGACCCGCATCCGGGAAAACTGCTTTTTGTCCTCGCATATCGTGGTGTCGGGCTATTGCGATATCGGCGCGCGCAGCTTTCTGGGCGTGAACGCCGCCCTGGCCGACAATGTGCACCTGGCCGAGGATTGTCTCGTCGGCATGGCGGCGGCCGTCACCAAGAGCTTCGACACCCCCGGCCTGATCCTGAACGGCAACCCGGCCGAGGCCGCCAAGGTGTCCTCCTACCGCTATTACCGGATCAAGCCCTGACATGGCCTGGGTGAAACAGGGCCATATCTTCAGCCCTGACGGAAGCCTGGAGTGGGCGCAGCATTCCTTCATGACGCCGTGCCCGTGGTTGCGCGACGAAGACACGATACGGATCTTCGGCGGGATGCGCGACGCACATGGCATCAGCCGCATCGGCTGGGTCGATGTCGCCGCTGACGACCCGACCCGGGTCAAGGCCAGCTCCACGGCCCCGGTGCTGGATCTCGGTGCACCGGGCATGTTCGATGACAACGGCCTTATCCTGGGCGATGTGGTAGAAGTCGCGCCCGACGAACTGCGGCTTTACTACGTGGGGTTCCAGCTGGTGGAGAAAGCGAAATTCCTGGCCTTCACCGGCCTCGCCATCAGCCGGGATCGCGGCGACAGCTTTCAGCGGGTTGGTTCGACCCCGGTGCTCGACCGCTGCCCCGACGGGCCCTTCATCGGCGCGCTGCACTCGATCGCCCGCCTGCCGGATGGCAGCTTTCGCGCGTGGATTTCCCGTGGCGACGGGTGGGAGGAGATCGGCGAAAGGCTTTATCCCCGCTATGATTGCTGGACGCTGACCAGCGACGACGGTGTCACCTTCGACAACGCGGCCGCGCAGCGCATCATCACGCCCACGGGCGACGAGTACCGCATCGGCCGCCCCCGGGCGACGCGGCTGGATGACGGCACGTGGGAATTGCGCGCAACCTCCGACACCCGCGCCAAGCAATATGCCGCCTTCCGCTTCACCTCTCCGGACGGTGTGGAGTTCACCCGTACGGATGATGTCGAACTGCCGCTGGGGGCGCCTGAAAGCTGGGACAGTGACATGACCTGTTATCCCGCGCATTTCGTGGCGCCGGATGGTGGCCGGTACCTGTTCTACAACGGCAACGACATGGGGCGGACAGGTGTCGGCTTGGCGAAGTGGCAGGCAGCATGAGCGGTGACATCGAAATCAAGCGCTACACGCCCGCTCTTTCGACTTCGTGGAACGACTTCGTCGCCGCCTCCACAAACGGCACGTTCCTGCATGACCGTCGTTTCATGGAGTACCATTCCGACCGCTTCGACGATCACTCGCTGATCTTCGAAAGCGACGGCAAGATAATCGCGTGCCTGCCCGCGAACCGGGTGGGCGATACCTTGCAGTCCCATGGCGGCCTGACCTTTGGCGGTCTGCTGATCAAGCCCTCGACCTCCGCCGCGCAGGTGGTCGAGATCTTCGACAGCCTGCGTGACGACCTTGTCAGTCAGGGGATCGGGGCGCTGCACTACAAGCCCGTGCCGCATATATTTCACACTCAGCCGGCCGAGGCCGACATCTATGCGCTGTTCAACGCCGGCGCTCGCCAGGTCCGCATCGACCTGAGCGCCGCCATTCCCCTGCACCGCAAGCTGTCGTTCAGCAGTGGCCGCAAATACGGAGCCAAGAAGGCGGCCAAGGCAGGGCTGACAACAGCCGAGACCACCGATTTCGCCGCCTTCTGGGATATCCTTGCAGAGGTGCTGGACCAGCGCCACGACGCGCGGCCGACCCATTCGCTGGACGAGATCACGCGTCTTAACGCGGCGTTTCCCAAGCGGATCCGTCTGTTCGCGTCCTTCGAGGATGAACGTATGCTGGCCGGCGTCGTGCTGTTCGATTTCGGGCGTAGCGTGCATTGCCAGTACATGGCCTCATCAGGCGATGGGCGTGACCTGGGCGCGTTGGATCTCGTGGTTCAGTCGCTCGTCAACGACACCTTTGCGGACCGCGACTGGTTCAGCTTCGGCATCTCGACCACAGCCGAAGGCCGAGAGCTCAATGTCGGGCTGTCCCGTCAAAAAGAAATGTTCGGCGCGCGCAGCCTCGCGATTCCGCAGTATAAGTGGGATCTGGCATGATAACATCCCGAGCGACGGCTGATCTGCGCGCTCTTTCTGATGTCTTGGCTTCGGTAGCGCTGGACAGTAGTAACCCCAATGACGCGTTGGCACTTTTGCGACTATATGCACGCCTTCATTGGGATAATATCTCGGGGCACTTTTCGAACGAAGAACTGGAGGCATCCATCTACGCAAAATGGAGGCGCTACCTGCCCGAGACCAGTCAGGTTGCCTTCCCGGAAATCGACTTTCTTCACATCGCAACACAGACCTATGAACAGGGCGGTCATTCACGGCTTTTGAAGCGATTGGGTCAGGGGCTATCCAAATACGGAAGCCAAGCCATGCTTCTTACCGACGCGCGCAAAAGAAACCATGTTCCGGACTTTCCTGGACCGGTAATGCGTTTAAGGGACAGACCTGCAGAATGTGCCGCAGCCATCATTGCCGCGTCACGAAATGCCGGAACGATTTTCTTGCATATCCACCCTGACGATAGCCCGGCGGCCTTCGCGGCTCGCGCTCTGCGAGCGGAAGGCAAACGTATCATGTTTGTCAATCATGCCGATCATGTCTTCAGTTTGGGACCCGGCGCTTCGGACGTCGTACTGGAAATCTGTATGACAGGGTGGAAAACAACCCGCAATCGCCGTGCCGCGCGCGCTCAAAGCTTCATGGGTATTCCTATCGTTGATGAGAATGTGCCTGTACAGGAGCATTCCCCCCCGCGGGATGGTCCGATCGTGTCCATAGGCGGTCCAGGAAAATTCTGTCCTACCGATGGCCTGAGTTTTCCAGACTTCCTGATGAACGTGATGTCGCAAGTTTCCAATGACGTGATCCTGATCGGCCCGTCTTCAAAGGAGCCGTGGTGGAAAAACGTCACCGATGCGTACCCCGGCCGTATCCACTTGCGAGGCCTCTTGCCCGCGGGAGAGGTCGACGAGATATTGAGATCCGCGTCCTGTTATGTTGACAGCTTTCCGCTGGACGGTGGCACGGCCTATCCTCAGGCTCTGGCCATGGGCGTTCCTTGTTTTGGCCCGAATGCCGATAACGCCCCGGGCGTTTCCCCGACTGACGAACTGAGATTCGGGACCGTACAAGCGCTTCAAACCTCATTGGTTTCGTACCTCAAGGGTGGTGCCTATCCTTTCGACATCAAAGCGATCCAATCCAAGATCAAACAGGACTTTTCGAATGCTGCCGTTATTGATCGCGTCATGGCGGCTGTAAATGGCGATATTGTCTCGCCACCTGACGAGCTTATGACAGTTGGCAAAAGAGACTCTGACTATAACGCACGCAGATGGGCCGAACAGAACAAGGTTTCCC
This sequence comes from Roseovarius sp. MMSF_3298, assembly GCF_030733705.1. Taxonomy (NCBI): domain Bacteria; kingdom Pseudomonadati; phylum Pseudomonadota; class Alphaproteobacteria; order Rhodobacterales; family Roseobacteraceae; genus Roseovarius; species Roseovarius sp. MMSF_3298. The sequence continues at coordinate 301,062 of NZ_JASHIN010000003.1, read as the reverse complement.
TCCCCAAACGTATCTGGCGAGACCTTTCGCCAACTGCCCGTCTAAGATTGCACAGAGCGATTCGGCAGTCCAGAATGCCGACCGCTATGAGTCAGGCCATAGTGAGAGAACTGGTAACCCGATGGCTATAGGGGACGACTACAACGTGCGCCGACATAGGCTGGGTCTATGTGGGTCTCGAATGGTCAAAATTCTTGTTTGTGATAGATTTCGTGAGAATTCAAAATACCCCGGTAGTGATACCGTGCCGGTTCGAGTCCGGCCTTGGGTCCAAAGCCTTCAATAGATCACGCCACCTGCGCCCGAAGCGGTGACCCTCTCGTCCGGGATCGCCGCGCCGCACACACCTCCCAGGGGCAATTGCCGCGATATCTCGCATCACTTTTTTCGGAACGGCGAGGGCGTCAAAGCCATTTCTCCGGAGTCGACTGTCAGCGTCCTCGGGTGGCGCAACCTGGCCAAGGCGAAGACATGCCGGGTCTCTGCGTCATCACGTCCTGCGATTGCTTTCCACGTCCACGTTTGGATAAAGAGAATTTGTCGAAATTACGTTTCTGGTGCCGTCCCGGGTATTTTCGCGGTTTCGGGGGTTTTTGGCGGTTTTATTGAATGCAAACCCTAGATTTGTTTGCGTACGAATTCCTGAACTGTCTACGGGAGGCAGGGGCCGGAGGTTCGAAATCTTCTCACTCCGACCAGTAAAATCAGGGCCCGCAGGAAACATTTGTCGCATCAGCCTGCGCCAGATTTTTCCGGCCCCAACTCGGCGTCGTCGTGGTGAAACCGAGTGCCGGAGCCGTAGCGAGATGCTCCAAGCCGGTCTACGGATGGTAGTCCGGCTTGGAGGGGAGTGTCGTGGCCTTAAGGGTGCCGGAACTTCAGGTCGCCCTTAGCTTCGTGCACCAGCATAATATTCAACACGCTGTTCCAGCCGCCCGATCATCTCGGCGAGGCCGAGAGCAAAGGCGAAAAGGATCAGGATCAGAGCCCAGAAATGGGCCATGAGAAAGTTCTGCGAGTAGAGTGCAAAGAGCGCTCCGACCCCGATGATCGAGACAAGCAGCTGGCCGATGACGACGCCCTTGACGCCCCGGATCACGCCCAGCCTGAAGCCGGCAAGGATCTCCGGCAGAGCCGAAAGCAGGATGATTTTCATCCGGTGCCAGCGCGAGGCCCCGAAGGACGAGGACATCTCCATCAGGGATGGCGACACATGCAGGACTCCCGCCCGTGTATCCAGGGCGATGATCCAGACGGCGAACATGAAGACGGTTACGATTACCGTTGGCATGCCCATTCCGAAAAGGATCATGATGACCGGCACGAGCGCCGAAAGCGGCGCCGACAGGAATACGTTCACCCACATGTTCAGAAGTCTGTCCGCGGGCTTGACCAACCCCATGAGAAGACCCAGCGAGACGCCGACGACGAGCGCCAGCGCCAGGCCGCCGAGATAGCTCAGCACGGTGATGCGCGCTGCCTCAAGGAAGCTGGGCGTCGTGATGACGTCCGGGATCGCCAACAGGACGTCGCTGAATGGCGGGAACAACATGACGAGTTCGAACTGGCCGATGATTTCCCAGATGACGACCCAGACCAGCAAAGCTGCCATCTTGGGGACCTTGTATCCGTAGAGTTCCATGTGCGTTACTCCACGTAGTCGCGCAGACCGGCCCAGATATCGTCGATCAAGTCGAGATACTCCGGGTTGCGCCGGATGGCTTCGGGATTGCCGGAGCGGTCGATCTCGGGCGTCACAACCTGTTTCAGACGGCCGGGACGCGGTGACAGAAGAACGATCCGGTCGGACAGGTAGACCGCCTCCTCGATTGAGTGGGTCACGAGAATGAATGTCTTGTTCTCGGTCTCGCGCAGGCGGATCAGGTCCTCCTGGAACTTGCGGCGGGTCTGTTCGTCCACGGCCGAGAACGGCTCGTCCATCAGCAGGACCTCTGCCTCGACCGCCAGCGCACGTGCAAGCCCGACGCGCTGGCGCATCCCGCCGGACAGCTCATGCGGATACTTGTCCTCGAAACCGGCAAGGCCGACCTCGTTGATGTAATGGCGCGCCTTGTCTTCCCGTGCTTTCTGACCAACGCCTTTCAGTTCCAACCCGAACGCCGCGTTCTTGAGCACGGTGGCCCAGGGCATCAGCGCGAAGTCCTGGAAGACGAAGGCGCGTTCGGGGCCGGGGCCGGTCACGGTCTCGCCGTTTACGCGGATCTCGCCCGAGGTGGGTTTCAAGAGCCCTGAAATGATCTTCAGAAGCGTGGTCTTGCCACAGCCCGACGGGCCAAGCAGGCTGGTCAGTTCGCCGCGGCCGAAGCCAAGGTTGATGTCCTTCAGCGCGGTCACGGTTTCGTTGTAGACTTTGTGAATTCCGGCGACCTCGATGATCTGGTCCGCCTCGGTTTCCGCGACGATTGGTTGCGTCATGTGCATCAGGTGCCTCTTTTCTCGGGCCGGAACAGCTTGGTTTCCAGCAATTGAAGGAGCGAAACGGTTATTACCGCGAACGCCACGATTGACAGGATGACCGCGTACATGTGGTCGAATTGCGCGACCGACCTGCTGTAGGTGATCAGGTCGCCGATACCTGTCGGTGTGATCAGAAGTTCGGCCAGAACCGCACCGGAGAAGCCTTCCGCGACGCCAAGCCGTATCCCGGCGAACATCATTGGGCTGGCCGCCGGCAGTATGATCCGGAAAACCTGCTGTCGCCTCGAGCCCTGGAACGACTTGCACATGTCGACCAACGAAGGTGATACGTTGCGGACCGACTTGTAGCTGTTGATCGCGATGACCGGCATGGCCAGCATGACCACGGCCAATACCTTTGATGTCATCCCGATCCCGTAGACAAAGGTGATCAGGGGGATCAATGCGGCCATCGGTGCTGCTTGCATCGTGATGAAGACCGGCAGAGTGATCCATTCCGCATCCCGCCGAAGGCCCATCAGAACCCCTGCGCTTACCCCCACGGCAAGGGAGAAAACCAGGCCGATCACCAGGGGCTGGAGTGTCCGCAGGTAGGCGGAAAAGAGCGAGCCATCGGCGGTCATCTCCCAGAGCGCCGTCATGGTCTCGAAGAAGGTCGGGAAGGCGTAGTTGAAATTGGTCCGCCCGGCGATTTCCCACGCCGCGAAGAACAGAGCAAGCGACAGAAGGCGCCACAGAACCGGCGTGTTGTCCGCCAGCACGCCAAGGGCACCGGTCATGGGGCCAGCAACAGCGGTTGGAGATTGTGTTGTCATTTATAGATCCATCAGGGTCAGGGCTCACCCCGGACGTGCCGGGATGAGCACCAGTGACGTCTTACTGGGCAGCCTTGGCCGCTTCGAGCGGGCCGAAGTTCCAGTAGTCGGCAGGGTCGATCTCTTCCGGGTTGCCCTCGACCTGGCCCGCCGCTGCGAGAAATGCGATGTCATCCTTCGCATTCTGCGGCTCACCCCCGTCGAGCGGATAAACACCGCCCTCGACAGCCTCGCTGTAGTAGGGCACCGCGTCGGCCACGGCATCATCCGGCAGGTCCGGCAGAAGGCCGTATTCCTCGCGCAGGTCCGCCACGATGCTTGGGTCGGCGTCGATGTCCTTCCAGGTCCGCAGCAACTCCTCGACGAATATCGCCAGATCGTCGCCACGTTCCTCGAAGGTCTCGGCATTGGCATAGAGCGCTTCGTCCGTCGCATCGACGCCTTCCAGCGGAAGACGCGCGAACTTGTCGCCGCCCTGTTGCTGCAACAGCCGGAAATTGGCCGCGTCCACGATCGTGGCGTTGATCGTACCCTGAAGCATGGCGCCCGCCCGCACTTCCGAGCCCGGAACATAGGAAATTCGGGAATACTCGATGCCGTGCTTGCTTTCCATCAGGCGCATCAGTGCCTCGGTGCCGGAACCGCGCGAATGAACCGTGACTTCTTCGCCGTCCAGGTCCTCCCATCCGGAATAGACTTCGCTGTTTACCACCGGGAAGAAAAGCAGGCTCGACATCCGGTAGAACATCCGGATCGGTGCCTTTGCGTTCTGGATAAAGGCATAGGGCGCGCCCACCCCGATATCCGCTTCACCGCCCAGAACCGCCTGAGAAGCGACATCCTCGGAGTTGAAGAAGGTCATCTCCATTGGCACACCACGTTCCTTGGTGCGCTCCATGGCGATCAGCAGGTTCAGGCTTTCGACACTTGCGATGTCACCGAAGGCCACGCGCAGCGGATCTTTGTCCTGCGCGAAAACCGGGCCGGCCATCGCCATTATCGTCCCCGCGGCGAGGCCCGCCACGGATTTCAGAATGGATCGTCTTTGCATATTCATCGTCTCCTCCCAAATTCGATGTTGAATGCCCGGTTGGCGGGCTCTGCGACTTGATCTGCTCTTATCCTTCGTCAAAGAGCCGTCGCGAGACCGACCCGAGATGGACGCGCATCGCGTCGTACGCACCCTCCGGATTACGCGCCTCGATCGCGACGGCAATCGCCTCATGCTCCCTGAAACTTTGGTGGTCTCGGTTCGGACGAACCGTGTCGCGCGTGACGCTGCCCCAGGCCACCGCCCGGCGGACCTGATTGAGCTGGTCGAACAGCGACAACAACAGCAGGTTATCGGCCGCCATCGCGATCGTGCGGTGGAAATGGTCGTCCTGCGCCTCGTAATCGTCCCAGTTGGGCGCCGACTCCGCGCGGTTCATGGCAAGGCGCATCCGCGTCATCGACTCGCTCGATGCATTCATCGCGGCCTCTCGGGCGATGGCGGGCTCGATGCAAAGCCGCGCGCGCATCATGCGGAACGGCGTCAACTGCCGGCCAAGCTGCACAAGCCCACCTGCGCCGCCCGAGGCAGCAGCGCCATTGGCCACAAAGGTGCCCTTGCCGACATGTCGCCAGATCACCCCATCCCGTTCCAGATGGTCGAGCGCACGCCGCAGCATCGAACGGCCCATCGCCAGCGCGCCTGTCAATTCCCGTTCAGGGGGCAGTCGGTCACCCGGCTCATAGCCACCATCGGCGATGAAGGCCCGCAGTCGTGCCACGGCATCATTCTGGTCCGACGGTTCCGGCTTGCTGAGCAAGTCGTCTTGCGAAATTGGTGCACCAATTGATCTCATGCCTGATCGATTCCCAGTTTTATCCGCAACCTATACTGCTTTCTTTCGAAAAAACCAGATTGGTTGCGATTGATCTTACCAATCCATATCGCTATTACAAGACACAATCCAAATTTTCCGGGAGGAATCGAATGTCAGACTATGTAATCCCCACGCCACCCGTCGTTGCGCTGCCCGTCGCGGGCAGTGCGGCGAAGTTTCCGGTGCGACGCGTTTATTGCATCGGCCGGAACTATGCCGCTCACGCCATCGAGATGGGCCATGACCCGGATCGCGAACCGCCTTTCTTCTTCCAGAAGAACCCTGACAACCTGGACCCGTCCGGCATTTTTCCCTATCCGGACCATTCCTCGGATGTTCATTTCGAGGTCGAGATGGCGGTGATGCTCAAATCGGGCGGCGATAAAATCTCGATCAAGGACGCGGAGAGCCATATCTTCGGTTATGCGCTGTCGCTCGACATGACTCGTCGTGACCTGCAGGGAGAGCAGAAGAAAATGGGCCGGCCGTGGGAAATCGGCAAAGCGTTCGAGCGTTCCGCGCCCTGCGGTCCGATTCATCCGGTTAGCGAGACGGGCCTGCTGAACGAAGGTCGCATCACGCTGTCGGTCAACGGAGAGGTTCATCAGGAGGGCGACTTGAACCAGATGATCTGGAAGGTGCCCGAGATGATTTCCTACCTGTCCGACTACTTCACGCTCGCTGCCGGCGACGTGATCCTCTCCGGCACGCCCGCCGGCGTGGGGCCGATCAATCGCGGCGACGAAATACTGATGGCTGCCGACGGTCTGGGCGAAGTCAAGATCAAGGTAGAATGATACCGCGCCTGCCCAGGGCGCCGGCCATGGGCAGGCTTTTCTAACCTGAGACGCATTGTGGACGACCGGGTCACCGTTGCATCCGGCCGTCCCAGAATTCACAGAAATCATTGAATTTATTGGTGAATTACCAAAGCTGGTCGTGGCCTTGCCTGGCACCTGACCCGGCGCAAGGGTGATCCGGCGTCATGTCCGGACGAGGATCATGCGCCTTTTTGAATCCCTACTGAAAAACTCGACTATTGCATCGTCCGACTTATTCCGTCAGGAATTTGGCAGAGCGCAATCGGTCCAGCGAAAGATGCAGGATGACCAACGTTGATTCGCAACCCGGTGAGATCTGCCGAAACGCGCTGCTTCAGCTGGCAGTCTATGGCATTGCCGGACAGGGTCTGTCGGTCGAGCGGCTTCTGGATCGCATGGCAAGCCCGGATCGCCCGGACGATGAAGCCACGCCGCGCCGCCTTGGAACCCAATAGAGGACAAAGAGATGCTCCGCACCGTATTGACCACCACTGCCATCGCGACCGCGATGTCGGGACCCGCCCTGGCGCAGTCCGCCACAGAAGTGCTCGACACCTATGCCGATATCGCCGAGGCGAACTACGGCGACAGCCTTGAGGCCGCGCGTGTGCTGCAAGAGGCTGTGAGCGCCCTGATCGAGACGCCGTCGGCGGACACCATGGCCGCCGCCCGCGAAGCCTGGCTGGAGGCGCGTGTTCCCTACCAACAGACCGAGGTCTTCCGCTTCGGCAACCCCATCGTGGATGACTGGGAGGGAAAGGTGAACGCATGGCCCTTGGATGAAGGGCTGATCGACTATGTCGACGGTGCCTATGGTGGTCCGACCGATGCCAACCAACTGGCGGCGCTGAATGTCATCGCCAATCCGACCTTCACCCTGTCGGGCCAGGAGATCGACGCGACCGAGATCACACCTGACCTTCTGGAAAACACCTTGCACGAGGTGGATGGCATCGAGGCCAACGTCGCCACCGGCTATCACGCTGTCGAGTTCCTGCTGTGGGGGCAGGATCTCAACGGCCATGACGACGGCGCGGGCAACCGGCCTTGGACCGACTATGCGCAGGGCGATGCATGTACCAATGACAATTGCGACCGCCGGGCCGATTACCTGTCTGCGGCGACCGATCTCCTGGTTTCGGATCTGGAATGGATCACCGCCCAATGGGCAGAAGGCGGCGAGGCCCGCGATACCCTGATGGCCGACGAACAGGCGGGGCTGTCGGCCATCCTGACCGGTATGGGCAGCCTGTCCTACGGTGAAACCGCGGGTGAGCGGATGCGGCTGGGCCTGATGCTCAATGATCCCGAGGAAGAGCATTCCTGCTTTGCCGACAACACCCATAATGACCACTATTACAACGGTGTCGGCATCCGGAACATCTATCTTGGACGCTACGTGCGCACGGATGGCACCACGGTAAGCGGGCCGTCCTTGTCCGATCTTGTCGCTGCCCGCAATCCCGAGCTGGACACGGAAATGCGCAGCCGTCTCGCCGACGCGGTGCTGGCACTGGGCCGGATCAAGACCGCTGCCGAAGCGGGTTTCGCCTATGACGAGATGCTGGCCCGCGGCAACGAAGGTGGCGAGGCGCTGATCATGGGAGGCGTTGACGGACTGGTCGGCCAGACCCGGTCGATAGAACGCGTCGTTGCCGAGCTAGAACTGGGCGGGATCGAGATCGAGGGCTCCGACAGCCTGGACAATCCCTCCGCCGTCTTCCAGTAACCACACTCAAGCGGGGGTGCGGCGTGTTCGCGCCCCCGGCCTGTCGCACGACGTGAGACCCATGCGAAAGCCGCTGATTTTCCTGCTGCCGCTTGCGGCGGCTTTGTTCATTCCAGTTGCCGCACACCTGTCCGAGACTGCGCCATGGTCGGGCTTGGCGGATGTGCATCTCGACATCATCCCGCGCACCGAGGCGGAGCGTGCACGCATTGCGGCGGTGACCGCGCGTCCAACCGATTTCTCTGCGGCCTGGGCATTCGAACAGAACCCCGCAGGCGGCCAGACCGTGCGGGCGCGCAACACGCCCGACGCCTTTTCCCAACCCGCCGCCAACCTGACCTTCGAACAGGAAATGGAGTTCAAGCTTGGCAATGGCATGTTCGAACGTGTCTGGGTTTCGGCACCCGCGTCGACGCTGGCGTCGGACGGGCTTGGGCCGCTCTATAACGCGCGCTCCTGTCAGCGCTGTCACCTCAAGGACGGGCGGGGCCATCCGCCCGAAGGGCCCGACGACAGCGCCGTGTCGATGTTTCTGCGCGTATCGGTTCCGGCCGCGGCGGCAGAGGCCGAGGCGATCCATTCCTTTATCGAGGGGACCTATCCCGTGGCGCCTGAACCGACCTATGGCAGCCAGTTGCAGGACTTCAGCCTGCCGGGCCATGCGCCTGAATATCGGCTTCAGATCGACTACGAGGAGATCGAGGTCGTGCTTTCGGGAGGCGAGGTCGTCACCCTGCGCGATCCGGCCTACACAGCTGCCGATCTGGGCTATGGCCCGCTGCACGAAGCTGCCATGATCAGCCCTCGCGTCGCGCCCCAGATGATCGGCATGGGGCTGCTCGAAGCGATCCCCACGCAGGATATCCTGGCTTGGGCTGACCCCGAAGATATGGATGGCGATGGCATCTCGGGCCGGCCCCAGGTCGTCTGGTCCGACGTGCACGAGCAGCCGATGCTGGGCCGTTTTGGTCTGAAAGCCGGCAACCCGACCGTGCTCGAACAAAGCGCCAGCGCCTTTGCCGGCGATATCGGTATCTCCAATCCGGTCCACCCGGCAGGCTCGGGCGAATGCACCGATGCACAGACCGATTGCACGGCGGCCCTGCATGGTGGCGACGCGGAACAAGGCGGCCATGAGATCGATCAGGTCGGTCTTGATCTGGTGACCTTCTACAGTCGGACGCTTGCCGTTCCCGCGCGCCGCGACGTGGAGGACGCCCGGGTTCTGCGAGGGCGCGAAGTCTTCTTTCAGACCGGCTGTGCCGATTGTCATCGTCCGAACTACGTGACCCATCGGCTGGAAGGTGACAACCCGGCCAGTTTCCAGTTGATCTGGCCGTTCACCGACATGCTGCTGCATGACATGGGGCCGGGTCTGGCAGACAACCGCCCCGAAGGCCGCGCAAGCGGTCAGGAATGGCGCACTGCCCCGCTCTGGGGGCTCGGCATGACCGAAACCGTGTCCGGCCACACATATTTCCTGCATGACGGCCGCGCCCGGTCGCTTCTGGAGGCGATCCTGTGGCATGGTGGCGAAGCGCAGGCGGCCCGCGACCGGGTTGTCGATATGCCCCCCGCCAACCGCGACGCCCTGATCCGTTACCTGGAGAGCCTATGAGACTGCCCATCCTCGCCACGACGCTTTGCCTTGCCGCGCCAGCCCTGGCCGACGTGGACAGCGCTTTGGACCGGCACATCCTGCCCGGCTTTGACGCTTTCGCCGAAAGGGCCGCGGTGCTGGCGGAAACCGCGGCCGCGGACTGCCGTCCGAAAGCCGTGGGGCCGGCCTATCAGGCCGCGTTCGACGCCTGGATGCCGGTGGCGGACCTGCGCCTTGGCCCCTCCGAAACCGGCGCCCTTTCGATCGCTTTCTGGCCCGACCCGCGCGGCTTTACCCAGCGCACGCTGACCCGTTTCATTGCCGAGGAAGACCCGATCGCCCGTGACCCGGAAGGCTATGCCGATGTCTCGATCGCCGCGCGCGGTTTCTTCGCGCTGGAAATGCTGATCCATGACCCGGCCTTCGCGGAGTATGCCCCCGGAAGCTATACCTGCGATCTTGTCACCGCCATCGCCGCGGACCTGCACAACCAGGCCAAGGCGCTGGAGGCAAGTTGGGAGGGGGAGTTCGCCGCCACCCTGCGCAGCGCCGGCGCTGCGGGCAATGCCACCTTCCTGACCGAAGACGAAGCCCTGCGCGCGCTCTACACGCAGATCCTGTCGTCGCTGGATTTCACCGCGCAAAAGCGGCTGGGCTTGCCCTTGGGCACCTTCGACCGCCCGCGTCCCGCGCTGGCCGAGGCGAGGCGATCAGGGCGGTCCGTCCGCAACGTTGTACTGGCAGCCGAAGCCGCGCATGGGCTGGCCACGGCTCTGGCGGATTGGCCGACGCCTACAACCGACGCCGCTCTGGAGACCGTGCAAACCGCAGCGGCGCGTATCGAGGCGCCCGCGTTTCAGGACGTGACTGATCCACAGGCGCGGCTGCGCGCAGAGGTCCTGCAACAGGCCGTCAACAGCCTTCGCGAGGCCATTGAGCAAGAGATCGGCGCCCGCTACGGGATCACGCCGGGCTTCAATTCACAGGATGGAGATTGAACGATGGCCACGCGGCGCAGTTTTCTCGCATCGCTCATGGCGGCTGGCGCTGCCCCGCGCCTTGGCTGGGCGGCGGTGGGCGACCCACACTACCTGGCCGCGGCGAAAGACCCCGACGGGGTCTTTGCGCTCTATGGCGTGTCCCGGGACGGCACGACGACCTTTCGGGTGCCGCTTCCGGCACGGGGTCACGCCGGGGCGGGACATCCGCGGCGCGCCGAAGCCGTGGCCTTTGCAAGGCGACCGGGCCGTTTCGCGCTGGTGATCGACTGCGCGACGGGTGCGGTGCGCCACCGGCTGACCCCGCCCGAGGGGCAGCATCTGAATGGGCACGGCGTTTTTACCTCCGACGGCGCGCTGCTGCTGACGAGCGAGCAGCGGGCCGACACCAGCATGGGCATGATCGGTGTCTGGGATGCAGCGCAGGGCTACACCCGGATCGGAGCCTTTCCCACCGGCGGCATAGGCCCGCATGATATTCGGCTCATGCCCGACCGCGCGACCCTGGTCGTCGCCAATGGCGGCATTGCAACCGATCCCACGGACCGCAGAAAGTTGAACCTGGAAAGCATGCGACCCAGCCTCGTCTACCTGTCATTGGAGGGCGTCGAGCGGGATCGCGTGGAATTGGCCCCAGAGCTGCACCAGAATTCAATCCGGCACCTTGCGGTCCGGGCAGACGGGCTGGTCGGTTTCGCGATGCAATGGCAGGGCGAGGCCGGGGCCGCGACCCCGCTGCTGGGTCTGCACCGGATGGGCGAAGCGCCGGTTCTTGCCTCCGCGCCCCTGGCCGATGAACTTGCGATGGATGGTTATGCCGGAAGCATCGCTTTCAGCGGGGACGGGGACGGCCCCGACCTGGCCATCACCTCGCCCCGAGGCGGGCGATTGCATCGGTTCACGGATGACGGCACGTTCTTGGGCCGCGTAACCCGCGCGGATATCTGCGGCCTGGCGCCACTCGGGTCGGGATACCTGGCCAGCGACGGGCTCGGCGGGCTGTTCGCCATCGACAAGGCCGGACCGCAAGCGCTGGCCCGGCACGACGTCGCCTGGGACAACCATATCGTCATGTTGTGATAGCGGGCGAACCTGAAACCCTCAGGTCGTCGCCCCGGACGCGCGCCACAAGGCTGATCCGGTCCGCGGTAGGCCGGCAGCATCACTCTGCCGCCGGCCGCCATTTTTGCCAGGGTCAGGTCGTAGCGGACGTCTTGGCCAGCGCATAGTACAACGCGCCGCCAAGGCAGGCCCCGATCACCCAGTTATACCCCGACAGGAACCCGAACCACGGCACCCAGACCGTCGCGACCGAGAAGATCGCCGCGATGGCAAAGACCTTGACCGCCGTGAGGTTCCAACCGTTGCTGTAATGATAGCGCCCCCCCGACATGTCATAGAGATCATCCACGTCCAGGATTTGCCCGCGATGCAGGTAGTAGTCCACGATCATGATCCCGAACACCGGGGCCAGCGTCGCACCCAGCGTGTTGACGAACCCGCTGATGCCGACCTCGCTGATGAAGCTGGTCCAGAAGCCGCCGATGATCAGCGCCAGGAACGAGGTGATCAGCCCCGCCTTGCGAAAGCTGATCTTTTCCGGTGCAAGGTTGGCGATGCCATTCACCGCCGGGATGAAATTGGCGACAAGGTTGATCCCGACCGTGGCCGCAAAGAAGGTCAGCGCGGCGATGACCCCCAGCAGCACGCTATCCGTGCGCTCGACGATAACGCTGGGGTTGGTGATCTCCTCGCCAAAGACGACAGCCGCCCCCGCGGTGGTCAGCAGGGCCAGCGCCGAGAACAGGATCATGTTGAACGGCAGCCCCACCAGGTTGCCCAGCACCATCGAACGCTTGTCGCGCGAATAGCGCGAGAAATCGCTGAAGTTGATCATCACCGCGGCGAAATAGGCCACCATCGTGCCGACGATCGCGACGAAGCCGTTGAACTCGGTCAGGAAGGTCGCATCCGGATTGGCAAAGATCGTGGCGGTCGCGTCCAGCAGCTTGCCGTCGGCGCGTTGCCAAAGCACGATCAGCAGGCCGATCATCACCAGATAGACGAAGGGCCCGGCGATGTTCAGGAAGGTCTCGACCCAGTTCATGCCACGCCAGAAAATCACGATGTGAAACGCCCAGACGATGAAAAACGACAGCCAGTCGATTCCGGTCAGGCCCAGAACCTCCGCGCCCCCGGCCTCGATCCCGGTCAGGGACCGGATCAGCAACGCAACCGCGGTCGAGGCAAAGTAGACCTGCACACCGTACCAGAACACCGCGACCGTCGCCCGCAGGACCGCGGGCAGGCGCGCGCCGCCGGTGCCAAGGCTGGCGCGGGCCAACACGGGATAGGGGATGCCGTATTTCTCGCCCGGCGCACCGGACAGGTTGACCATCCACATGGTGAACAGCCCCGCGGCGATCAGCGCGGCAAAGGCGGTCCAGCCGCTGACCCCGTAGGAGATGAACAGCGACGCCACCAGCGAATAGCCGAACAACGACTGAACGTCGTTGGCCCAGACGTTGAAGATCGCGAACCATCCCCAGGTCTTTTCCCCGGGCTTGACCGGCTGAAGCGTGTTGCCTTCCGGGTCCAGCGTGGACCCGGCATGGCCGTGGTTGTTATCGATTGCAGTCATGGTGTCCTCTCTGTCCATCGACATCATTATTGTTTTTTTGAATTGGCCCGGCGGCGTGTCGACTACCGCTGCCGGGATGCGCCGCTCAGCGCGGCAAGTGACCCAAGGCCCCGGGCGCGAGCGGCATGTGCCGGTTCACGTCCTTGTAAAGAAGATAGCGGAACGGCTCCGGCCCCCCGGCATAGCAGGCCTGCGGGCAGAACGCGCGCAACCACATGAAATCGCCGGCCTCTACCTCGACCCAGTCCTGGTTCAGCCGATAGACCCCCTTGCCCTGCAACACGTAAAGCCCGTGTTCCATGACATGGGTTTCGGCAAACGGGATCACTGCGCCCGGCTGCAGGGTGACGATGGTCACATGCATGTCGTGGCGCAGGTCGTCGGGATCGACGAACCGGGTGGTGGCCCACCGGCCGTCGGTGTCGGGCATCGCGGTCGGTGCGACATCTGCCTCGTTGGTAACCAGCGCCGGGGGCGCGTCGATCCCGTCAACCGCCTGATACGCCTTGCGTATCCAGTGAAACCGGGCCGGCGCCGCGCCCGGTACCCTCAGCTGCCAGTCCGTATCGGGCGGGATGTAGGCGTATCCGCCGGGAGCCATTTCGTGCGCCACGCCATCCAGCGTCAGCCGCAGCGTCCCGTCGACGACGAACAGCACCGCCTCGACCCCTGCTTCGGTTTCGGGCCGGTCGCTGCCGCCGCCGGGCTGCACCTCGGCGATATATTGCGAGAATGTCTCGGCAAAGCCCGACAGGGGCCGCGCCAATACCCAGAACCGGGCCTTGTCCCAGAACGGCAGCTTGCTGGTCACGATATCGCTCATCGTGCCGTGCGGGATCACCGCATAGGCCTCGGTAAACACCGCGCGGCCGGTCAGCAGCTGACTCTGGGGCGGCAACCCGCCCTCGGGATAGGCATAGGTGCGGTCGCTCATGACAGGTCTCCCTGGACTGTGAAAGGTTGCTCGAACCAGTGTTCTTCAAGGTTGTCGCCCGGTCCGATCCGGTCGATCACCAAAAACCGGCCCGGCCCGCCGATCGGGTTCAGGACGCCGTGCCAGACGCCGCGCAGCAGGTTCACCGCCTGTCCGGGCTGGCTGAGAAAGGCGCGCGGTTCGCCGGGGCGGCCCGACGCATCCGGGGCCACGCAGATCAGCATCGCCACGGGATCCATCGGCACGAAGGCCTGGCTTCCCAGCGGGTGACGCTCCATCATCCCGAGGCTGGCGGGCAGGGTTTCCGCCTCGGCGTCGAACAGGCTCAGCCCGGCGCGGCCCTCGTCTCCGAAATCGAGCCGCGCGCGGTCGTGGAACCGGCCACAGCGACCCTGGTTTATCATGATATCGGGCGCGCCCCGAGCCTCGATCACGTCGCCGAACGGGGCAAAGGCCTCTGCCGTCAATGGAGCGGCCTGAATGCGCGGGCCGCTCATGGCAGCAACTCTCGCAGGCGCGGCAGAAGCGCGGTTTCATACGCCGTGCAGGCACGGTCGACGGCGCGCGCGTCTGTCGCCGCTCCGGGATCATCCCCGCCCGCGCCGACCGTCGCGGACTGCGCCGTCCCGGCAAGCTCTTGCGCCAACGCCGCACGCTCCGCGTCAGAGGCGCTGCGCAGGGCGCGGCAAAAGGCATTGTGCAACCCGATGGCGCTGTCATGGCCCGGCCCAAGTTCCAGTGCCCAGGCCCGCGGGGCCAGCCACTTGCCCGCGCCAAGCGTCGGTCCGAACACTTGGATGAACCGTCCCTCTTTCATCGCGCTGGGGCGTTCCTGGCGATGGTGGGGGTGGGTGGCGGCCCAATGCCGCGCGATGTCGCTGCGGAGCGGGCACCAGACGGCATCGTGACGCTGCACATGCTCGATGAAACGGCGCAACCCGGCGATCTTGCCGGGGCGGCCGATCAGGCGGCAATGCAGCCCCACCGTCATCATCTTCGGCGCGCCCGCCGCGCCCTCGGCATAAAGCGTGTCGAACGTGTCCTTCAGGTAGGTCTCGAAATCGCCGCCCGTCACCCAGCCAGGCGTGGCGGCAAAGCGCATGTCGTTGGTTTCCAGCGAATAGGGGATCATGAGTTGATCGCGCCGGGAGAATTCGCGCCAGTGGGGCAGATCGTCGTCATAGCAGTCCGAGATATAGTCGAACCCGCCTTCCTCGGCGACAAGGCGCACGGTGTTGACACTGCACCGGCCCGTGTACCAGCCGCGCGGCCGTTCACCGACCACCTCGGTATGCAGGCGCACCGCTTCGGCGATTGCCGCGCGCTCCTCGTGTTCGGGCATATCCTTGTGGTCGATCCACTTCAGGCCGTGGCTGGCAATCTCCCAGCCGGCGCCGGTCATCGCCGCCACCTGTTCGGGGCTGCGCGCCAGCGCGGTCGCGACGCCATAGATCGTCAGCGGAATACCCGCCCCTGTGAACAGGTCGTGCAAGCGCCAGAACCCGGCCCGCGCGCCGTATTCATAGATCGACTCCATGTTCCAGTGACGCTGGCCCGGCCACGGCACCGCGCCGGGAATATCCGACAGGAACGCCTCCGAGGCCGCGTCGCCATGCAGAACGCAGTTCTCGCCGCCCTCCTCATAGTTCAGCACGAATTGAACGGCGATCTTCGCACCATCGGGCCAGCGCGGGTCCGGCGGCGTCGCGCCGTAGCCGCGCATGTCACGGGGATAGCGGGTCATGTCTGCTCCTTTGTTGAAATCTGTCCGGGCACGCGTCAGCGGCGGACGGGCGGAAGGGGCCGGCGCGCGACCCCTTCCGGGCGATATGCGTGCCTCAGCCGTCGAGGAACCGGCGCGCGGCGGGCATGTGCCGCATCAGCAGGTAATAGGTCAGCCCCGCCGGGATCAGGCTTGCATACCACGAAACCGACGAAAAGGTCAGAGCCGCGGCAATCCCCACGGCCATCGCGATCAGCGCCGCCGGGTTGAATCCCTTGTAATCGCCGGTCTCGTCGTAAAGCTTGTCCAGGTCCAGAACCTGCCGGCGCAGCACGTAATAATCCACCACCAGGATCGCAAAGATCGGGCCGAGGAAGGCGCTGTAGGTCTGGATGAACAGGTTCAGACCGGCGGCGGACTCGTCCTTGACCAGTTCCCACGGGAAGGTGGCGAAGGCCAGCAGACCGACCAGCACAGCCGACGTCTTGTAGTTCAGCTTGAACACATCCATCAGCGCATAGGCCGGCGGCACCACGTTGTTGAGAATGTTGGTCGTCACCTGCGCAAAGGCGATGAACAGCAACGTGATGACCAGCAACAGCTTGTTGTCCACCGCGTTCGAGAACACGCGGATCGGGTCCACCTCGCCGGTCGCACCCGACACCATCAGCCCGATCAGACCCATGAACAGTGTCGCGGGCAGGATCGAGTTGGCATAGATCACCACCTGCCGCGTGCGCCCGACGGAACGGCGCAATTCGCGCGAGTAGTCCGACACGTTCAGCATCATCGTCGCGTAGATCCCGAGGAACAGCATTGTCGCCCCCCAGAACGGCGCGCCCCAGGTGCCTTCGACATTCACGAGGTTCGTGCTGATCTCCTCGCCGTATTTGCCGATCACCGACACGAACATGTAGATCAGCGATCCGATGATGAAGACCGAGCCGATGTTTTCCAGCCACTTGATGCCATGGAACCCGAGGACCGACAGGAATATCTGCAGGAACTGGAAGCCGATGAAGAACACGACGATGTTGGAATAGCCAAACAGCGTTTCACTCACCAGGTTCAGCGCCCCGGCACCGATCCAGCTTTGAAAGCCGAACCAGACGATGGCCGGAACCGACCGCACCAGCGCGGGAATGCGCGAGCCGGTGAACCCGAAGGCGGAGCGCACCTGCACCATCATCGGAATGCCGTACTTGTGGCCTGCCGCCCCGTTGATCATCAGCGCAACGCCGATGACGGTGCAGCCGATGGCGATGGCCAGAAAAACCTGAAGCAGGTTCAGCGTGCCCACCAGGCCCGACCCGATGGTAAAGGTGCCAATCGACACGCAGCCGCCCAGCCACGCGAACAGGTACGACCAGGGATCCATGATCCGGGTCTCCTGCGGGGCCAGCGATTCCTCGCCCAGGCCCTTCTTGTCGATTGCATGGGGTACGTGGTCTTCCTGGGGCATAACGCCCTCGTTTGTATCCGAAATTGTCATCTGTCTCCTCCCAGTTGTCTGTTATTTCGGGTTGGGTGTGGCGTAGGCTCCGATCTTGCTTGTTTTCAGCCCCGCGCCGACCAGCGCCTCGGCGAATTTCGTCGCCACCGAGACACCGTCGATCACCGGAATGCCTGTCTCCTCCGACAGCCATTCCACCAGATCGGACATACCGGCACAGCCCAGCACCACGGCCTCGCAGCGATCCTCCTCGATCGCGCGCAGGATCTCGTCGCGCACCAGAAGGCGGGCATTCGATCCGGGCTCTTCCAGTGCCAGCACGGGAATCGCCGCCGAGCGCACCTTGCGGCACTGGTGATCCAGCCCATAGCGCCGCACCAACTCCTCGATGATCGGGGCGGAACGGGGCAGCGTGGTGATCACGCTGAACGACGTGGCGATCATGCTGGCGGCCTTCACCGCCGCCTCGCACAGCCCCACCACCGGGCCGGTCGCGATCTCGCGGCACGCCCCCAGGCCCGGGTCGTCGAAACAGGCCACGACGATGGCATCGGCATGTCCGGCTTCGGCGTCGCGGACCTGATCCAGAAGCTTGGGCATTGCCATCGCCTCGTCGTAATGGCCTTCGATACTGACCGGCGCGCCGATTCCGGTGCGCGCCTCGATCTCCACGCCCGGCGCGCAGACCGACCGCGCCGTCGCTGCGATCTTGTCTGTCATGCTGACCGTGGCGTTCGGGTTGATGACGGCGATTTTCATGTGCTCCTCCACTTGATCTGCACTTTAGATAACATAAATTGTTAACAATCTAAATAGACAATTTTTGCGGTCGAATTTTGTCGGGAATAATGGCACCTTTCAACACAGGCTGAATTGCGGTGATCCGATGTCCGAAAATCCAGAATTGATGATCGTCGAACATGTTTTGGACGCGGTCGCGGATCAGCGCCTTCAGGCGGGGACCAAACTGGGGGAACAGGCGCTCTGCGATCTTTTTTCCTGCAATCGCGCGCATGTACGCCGTGCGCTGGCGACCCTTGCCGCGCATCAGGTGGTCGATCTGATCCCCAATCGCGGCGCTTTCGTCGCCACCCCGTCCGAAGCCGAGGCGCGCGACGTATTCCAGGCCCGGCGCGCGATCGAGGCCACGATCATCCGCAACGTCGTGCGCAATGCAAACGCCGCCGACCTGACCGCCCTGCGCGCCCATCTGGAGGAAGAAGACCGCGTGCGCAGCGCCAACGACAGGTCCCGGGCGATTCGCGCCTCACGCGCCTTTCACATGTTGCTGGGCCGGATCGGCGGCAACGGCGTGCTGGAAAAATATCTGTCCGAACTGACCATGCGAACCTCACTGATCATCGGGCTATACGGATCCAATCGCGCCAGCCTGTGTGACGATGACGAGCATTCCAGGATCGTCGAAAGCATCGTCAACCGCGACGAGGCGACAGCGCAGTCCATGGTCGACATGCACCTGCGCCACATCGAATCCGAGATCGACTTCAACAAGGAACGCCCGCGCGGCGGTCCCCTGTCGGTCCTGATTCAACCGACGGCTCCCGAATAGAACGCCGGGGCTTTGATGCGGTGAAGATCCGCGCTCGGATAAAGCATTTCGGGCACGCAACGCGGGCGATCTGACAGCTGAAAACCTTGGCCGACCTCTTCAAACAGTCGCCCTGAACGCAAGACGCCCACCACTGGGGGCGGGCGTTTCATTCGGGTCTTGCCGGTCTCAGCGATAGACCGCTTCTTTGCCGAAGTGCTTGGTCAGCATGTAGTAGATCACCGCTCGGTACTTGTTGCGCTCGGACTTGCCGTAGGTCTCGATGCACTGGTTGATCGCATCCATCAGTTGCGGCCCGTCGGACAGACCCAGCTTCTTGATCAGGAAGTTGTCCTTCACCGTCTCCAACTCGTGCTCTTGCCCCGCGGCCACGGTCGCGGCATCGGCATCGTAAATCGCCGGCCCGCAGCCGATCGTGACCTTGGTCAAAAGGTCCATGTCCGGGGTCATCCCGCATTTGGTTTTCAAATCGTCTGCGTATTTTGCAATCAATTCATCACGGCGTCCCATAAAGTCTTCTCCCACCTGTCCCGGCATTCCACCGGGGTGTGTTTTCAGTTCCGGCGCAAAAGCCTCGCGCAGGATAGCCACATACCGTTGCTCGACAAAGGGAATTCTCGCGGCTTTTCCACGGAGCGCACGAATGCGCCGGGGCGATGCCGGAAACGACAACGGGCGCCCCCGTCAAGGGGCGCCCGGCGTCCTGCGTAACGCTGCAGGGTACGATTTACATCGCGCTGTCGAGCGGCACGTCGTCTTCCAGACCTTCCACGCCGGTCTCGTCGAATTCAGGCTGTGCTTTCAGCTCTTCTTCGGTCCACGAGCTCAGCATCATGCCTTCGCCTTCGGGGGCCATCGAGAATTCTTCCAGCGGGATGGCGACGGTGTATTCGCCCAGCCCAAGGAAGCCACCGATGCCGATCACGGCAGCAAGGTCTTCACCCTGGCGCACGATGTAGTCGATCTCGCCCACATCTTCGCCGGCTTGCGTGGTCACGTTCTGGCCAAGGATGTCGCCGACCAGCATGCCGCTGAAGCTGCTGTCCATGCCACCCTCGGTGCTGGTGACGTCGTTGCCTTCTTCAGCATTCATCTCGGTGTCGGCAGCCATGTTGTCCGACGACTCGGTAGCTGCATCGGTCTCGGTGTCAGCAGCAACGTCGCTGTCCGTCATGTCGTCAGCGGCCTCATCGGTCGATTCCGCAACATCATCGGCTGCTTCTTCGGTCGCGTCGGCTGCGCCTTCGGCCATGTCCTCGGCACCCTCGGCTGCATCTTCTGCGGTGTTTTCAACAGCTTGTGCTGTGTCTTCCGCCGCGTCTTCAACAGCATCGCCGGTCTGCTCGGCGCTCTGTTCCAGCTCTTCCGAGGTGTCCTGGCTCTCGACCTCGGCCGATTGCTCGGTCGTCAGCGTGCCTTCGGCATCCGCTTCGGATTGGGCGAACGTTGCGCCGGTCATCAGGGCGATGGCGGCAACAGAAGTTGTCAGTGTCTTATACATTGGATCTTCCTCCTTTGCGTTATGCCGCCTCAACCAAGCCCGCATCAGGTTAGTTCCCGGCGGAATCGAAAATGCCGCCCGGCGGGGCGCAGGGCGGCGCTTTTTTGCCGAAAACGGAGTCTTTCCAGCGAGATGTGCCGGTTGCAGGGCTTTCGTACCCACGAGAAGACGAAGCTTTTGCACAAGGCTCGGAACGGTTCGACCGGAACCGGATTTAGCTGGCCGATCCCAGGATATGCGCGTCTGGCCCCTGCTGGTGCCAGTCGGTGCCGGTGGCCACGATGCATGTCATGCCGTCGGGCCTGGTCATCATCACGGTGAAGGTTCCGGTTTCGCGCGAGGACCACACCTCGACCAGCGCCTGGCTGTCATCCGTGGTCTGCAGGCCGGCGGCGGTGGGCTGTTCGTCGTAATGGACGGCGAGCCGCTCCACGACCGTCTCGCGCTCTGCACATTGCGCGGCGATGGCGGGCGTGCCGATGGCAAATGCGCCCAATGCTGCCCCGACCGCTGAGAGTTGCCTGATCATCTCAAGCTCCTTTTACAGGTCTATCAGGGGCACGCCGCAGCAGTTCGGACATACCCTGTCTATGGTCGCGATCACGTCGATGCGGGGCAGTTCTCGATTGTTTTTTGCCTCATAAGCCCGACATCGTTGGCAGCAGTGATGCGATGCGGCCAGTGTGCGGCGGAAATGTGGCAGGAATGTGGCACACCGGACGTGCCAGCGAAGCTTTGCAATTCGGCCATCCGATGCATAAACCATGAACAAACCCTGTAGTAACGGAGCCCCCCCGTGCCCCCTCCTCGTGCCTGGCAAAAGATGCTGTCCGGTCGTCGTCTCGACCTTCTGGACCCGACGCCCGTCGATATCGAGATCGAGGATATCGCCCATGGGCTCAGCTTCGTCGCGCGTTGGAACGGGCAGACAAACGGCGATTTTGCCTATTCGGTGGCCGAACATTCGCTGCTGGTTGAAAGGCTCTATTCCCGCCTGAACCCGCGTCCGGCCCCAAAATGGCAACTGGCCGCGCTGCTGCATGACGCACCGGAATACGTGATCGGTGACATGATCTCGCCCGTGAAAAATGCCGTTGGGCCGGCCTATGACGAACTCGACAAGCGACTGGCGGCAGCGGTGCATCTGCGGTTTGGCCTGCCCGCGGCGATCCCGATGCAGGTCAAGAAGATGATCAAGAAGGCCGACAAGATCAGCGCCTGGATGGAGGCCACGACAATCGCCGGCTTTTCAGAGGCCGAGGCGACGCGTTTCTTCGGCACGCCCCCGGCTGATATCATCGACGGTCTGCACATCGTGCTGCGCCCGCCGATGGAGGCCCGCGCCGATTACACCGCCCGCCATGCAGAGCTGATGCGCCTGACCGAATGATCCACGTTCGTCAGGCCAATCCGCTCGACGCCCGCCAGATGGCGGAACTGCTGAACCGGATCATCGCCAAGGGCGGCACCACGGCCCGGACGACGTCCATCACTCCCGAAGAGATGCAGGCCGAAATGCGGCTCTATCCCGGCCTGAACGCATGGATCCTGGCCGAAGACGACGCGGCGCAGGTGCTGGGCTTTCAGCATATCGGCCCGCATCCCGACCTGCCGCCCGAGGCCGCCGATATCGCCACCTTCGTCCGGCTGGGCCAGACCGGCCTCGGCATCGGCTCGAAACTGTTCGAGGCCACCAAGCGGCGCGCCAGACGCATCGGATACAAATGGATCAACGCCACGATCCGCGCCGACAACGACAGTGGCCTGACCTATTATCAAAGCAAGGGGTTCGAGGATTGCAGGCGCCTGCCCGACACAGTGCTGGCCGACGGCACGACCGTCGACCGCATTTGCAAGCGGTATGACTTATCGCGGTGAGCGTTTCGCCAGGATCCGCTGCAAGGTCCGGCGGTGCATGTTCAGCCGCCGCGCCGTCTCGCTGACATTCCGGTCGCACAGCTCATAGACCCGCTGAATATGCTCCCAGCGCACGCGATCCGCGCTCATCGGGTTGTCCGGTGGCGGCGGCATTTCGTCGTCACTGGCCAACAAGGCGTTGGTGATGTCCGTCGCATCCGCCGGTTTCGACAGGTAATCCGTCGCCCCGATCTTGACTGCCGCGACGGCGGTGGCAATCGCGCCATAGCCGGTCAGCACCACGACCCGGCTGTCGGGACGCTTTTCGCGAATGGTTTCCACGACGTCGAGGCCATTGCCATCCTCCAGCCGCAGATCGCACACCGCGTAGGCCGGTGGGCGCGCCGTGGCAATCGCCTGTCCCGCTGCAACGGAGCCCGCCATCTCGACTTCGAAGCCTCGCTTCTCCATCGCCTTTGCAAGGCGTCTCAGAAAGGGTTCGTCGTCATCGACAAGCAGCAATGTCCTGTCGGCTCCGAGCTCCGCGTGTTCCGCCATTGTGCAAGTCTCCTCCCGCTCGCGACTTCAGATGTAGCGCGCCCCTGATCATGCGTCAAACTATCGCAGGGTCAACTGGCATCTAAGTAGCACTGGACACGGTCCGCCATAGCCTCGGCGGTGTCATCCCGCCGAAAAAACTCGACAAATCCGTGCTCGGGCAGGGTGAGATAAGTAAAGGTCGAGTGATCCACGAGGTAGTAATCCGGGTCGTCGCTATCCTGTTTGGACGAAAACGCGCGGTAGGCAGTGGTCGCCGTCTTCACCTGCTCCTCGCTTCCCGTCAGGCCAAGCAGATCGGGGTGAAAGGCGTCGGTGAACTCGCGCATCACTTCGACCGTGTCACGCTCGGGGTCGACGGTGATGAAAACCGGCTTCACGTCCTCGCCGCGCTCTTCCAGCATTTCCACGGCGGCCACGTTGCGTGCGTTGTCGATGGGGCAGACATCGGGGCAGAAGGTATAGCCGAAATAGATCAGTGCCGGCTTGTCGATCACGTCTTCTTCGGTCACCGTCTCGCCGGTTTCACTGACCAGCGTGAACGGCCCTCCGATGGCGCCGGCTCCACCGGCTACCGCACCGCCGCGACATTGGGCGAACTGGTCATCGCCTTCGCCGCCCGAAAATCCCAGCCACGACATCGCGCCGACCATCGTTACAACGGTCAATGCCGCAAGAATCGCGTAAACTCGTGTCATGATGCCTGTCACCTCGCTAGGATTATCCGCTTGCCTGTGGCACATCTAAAGCCACCCTTCGCCGAAGGAAAGAGAGACAAGATCACGCATGGCAAACACCCACGTGACCCCGCAGGAGTTCAGCTCGGGCCGGCAATCGGTTCCGCTGCGCACATTGGTGATGCTGCGCTGGTGGGCGGTGACCGGGCAATTGGCCGCGCTCCTGGTGGCGCAATACGTGCTGGGGCTCAGCCTCGCCTTCGGCCTGTGTTATTTCGTCGTCGGCCTGTCGATCATCTCCAACGTCACGGCCTATTTCATCTTTCCCGAAAACAAGCGCCTCAGCCAGCGCGAGACGCTGCTGGTGGTCCTGTTCGACATGCTGCAACTCAGCGCGCTGCTCTACCTGACGGGCGGGCTGCACAATCCGTTCTCTATCCTGATCGTGGGGCCGGTGACCGTGTCGGCCTCGGCGCTGACGGCCGGGTCGACGATCTTCCTCGGCGGCGCGGCGATCCTCATCACGTCGCTGCTGACGCGGTTCTACATGCCCTTGACCACGCAAACGGGCGAACGGCTGTTCATTCCCGACCTGTTCCTTTTCGGGAACTGGATCGCGATCCTGATCGCGGTGGTGTTCCTGGGTGTCTATTCCCGCCGGATCGTCTCGGAAATGTACGCGATGTCCGAGGCGTTGCAGGCGACGCAGATGGCACTGGCCCGCGAACAGAAGCTGACAGACCTGGGCGGCGTGGTGGCTGCGGCGGCGCATGAGTTGGGCACGCCGCTGGCGACGATCAAGCTGACCAGCGCGGAACTGGCCGAGGAACTGGACGACCATCCCGACCTGCGCGACGACGCGCTCCTGATCCGTGAACAGGCCGACCGCTGCCGCGACATCCTGCGGTCCATGGGGCGCGCGGGCAAGGACGACCTGCACCTGCGCCGCGCGCCGCTTTCGGCCGTGCTGGAAGAGGCCGCCGAGCCGCATCTCGACCGGGGCAAGGACATCCGCTTCGAGATCGTCGCCGACATCGCCCATGCCGGGCCGCAGCCCACCATCCTGCGCCGGCCCGAGGTCATCCACGGCTTGCGCAATCTCATCCAGAATGCGGTCGATTTTAGCAGGAACAGTGTCTGGATCGACAGTGAGTGGAACGATTCAGCCATCACCGTGCGGATCATGGATGACGGCCGCGGCTATCCGCAGCAATTCCTTGGCCGCATCGGGGAGCCATTCATGCGTCGCCGTTTCACGCGCCCCGATCCACTGCGCCCGGGATACGAGGGGATGGGGCTGGGGCTGTTTATCGCCAAGACGCTGCTGGAGCGCTCCGGCGCCGATCTGGTCTTTGCCAATGGCAGCGACTCGTTTCGCAAGCGCGAAGGCTTTTCCGACCGCACCGGCGCCTTTGTCGAGGTGTCCTGGCCGCGCGCAAGGCTGGAGGAAGACACCCGGCAGGGACGGCAATCATTGGGTGACAACCAGCTGATCGAGACCTGACGCGCGGCTTCGTTAACGACACATTAACCTTGGGGGCTCATGCTGGCGCTAACTGGATCAGGATACGTTGCATGGCCGGCCTCTCGCCTTTCTCGCTTGCACTGGCACTCGCAGTGTCCGCGGTGGTCTCGCTGCTGGTCTTGTGGGTGCTGGGCCGGTCGTGGCAGCCGGCCACGTCCCGTGATGCCGACAACGGCATGCGGTCCTCCAGTTTTCTCTTTCACGACGACACCCTGACATCTCAGGATACCGGACCCGCTACGCTGCCGGGCCCTGGCTGGGGCGAGATTGATCGCTGGTCGGACCTGCGGCATTGGCTGGGCAACCGCTTTGGCCCGCTTCCCGGCTCCCTGAGCGAGCTGGAAAACGGCGAAATCCGCGACCTGCAAGCGACGATGCGCGGCGATCATGCGTCATTGACCCTCTCGCGGCATGACGGTGCCGAGCGGGTCGAGGTAAACGAGCCCGCCACGCTCCCGCCACCGGGCGCCGCCTTCGACAAGGTGCAGACGGTGTTCGATCATGCCCCCTGTGCCGCGCGCATGCTGGGCGGCGACGGCAAAACGATCTGGCAGAATGCCGCTTTCGCCGATTATCCCGACGCGGCGGCAGAGCAGCTCGTCGCGGCTGCCACCGGGGCAAGTGGCCCGACGCGGGTCCACCTTGACGCGCAGGACCGTGTCTTTGAGGTCGAGCATGTGACGGCGGGCGATATCCGCGCCGTGTTCGCCACCGACATCACCCGGGTCACCAATGCCGAAACCGTGCGCCGCGAGTTTATCCAGACCCTGACCAAGATCTTCGCGAACCTGACAACCGGCCTTGCCGTCTTTGACCGCAACCGCC
Organism: Roseovarius sp. MMSF_3298; assembly: GCF_030733705.1. Lineage (NCBI taxonomy): Bacteria > Pseudomonadati > Pseudomonadota > Alphaproteobacteria > Rhodobacterales > Roseobacteraceae > Roseovarius > Roseovarius sp. MMSF_3298. The sequence continues at coordinate 275,528 of NZ_JASHIN010000003.1, read as the reverse complement.
AGCTGGCGCTTTTCAACCCCGCGCTGCTGGACCTGACCGGGCTGCCAGCCCCTTTCCTGTCGTCGCAGCCCCCGCTGATGCAATTCTTCGACAGCCTGCGCGACAACCGCGTGCTTCCGGAACCCAAAAACTATGACACGTGGCGAAAACAGATCGAGGATATGAGCAGCACCGCCGCCGGGGGCCTCTACCTCGAGGACTGGCACCTGCCCAACAGCGTGACGTACCGCGTCACCGGGCGGCCGCACCCGGACGGCGCCATCGCGTTCCTGTTCGAGGATATCACCGACAACGTGTCGTTGGCGCGGCACTTTCACAGCCAGATCGCCCTGCGCGAGGCCGTGCTGGACGCCAGCGATCAGGCCAAGGTGGTCTTTGGCCCGGACAACATCGTGACCCTGTGCAACCTGGCCTGCCGGAAAATGCTCGGGGTCGATCCCGACGCGTCCTTCGCGGACATGACATTGCAGGATTTCCTGTCGGTCAGCCGACAGGCCCTGCCGGGCGCGTTCTGGGAACGGGTCGAACAGGCGGTGCTGGATCGCGCCACGCTCTCGGACTCCGTCACCGCGCCGGATGGAACGCCTGTGTCCTGTCAGGTCGGGCACCTGCCGGGGAATTCATCGATCATCACCCTGATGGCCAAGGGCAATGTGCCCGGCCCGGTGGCAAAAGCTGGACGTTGACGCGCGCTTTGTATTGCAGGTCAGACCCGGCGGTGTAGTGTCGTGCCATGCCCGCCCGCAGCCTGCACCTCACCCTTCGCGGCCCCGACGCCACCTCCACTCTGGCCCGGCGCATCGGGGCCGTCCTTCGGCCCGGCGACGTGCTGTTGCTCGACGGTCCGGTCGGCGCCGGAAAGACGCATTTCGCGCGCAGCCTGATCCAGTCTCTTCTGCCCGAACCCGAGGATGTGCCATCGCCCACCTTCACCCTCGTGCAGACTTATGACGGGGGCGTGTTCGAAATCTGGCATACCGATCTTTACCGTCTGTCCTCACCCGGCGAAGTGATCGAGCTTGGACTGCTGGAGGCTTTCGAGGACAGCGTCACGCTGATCGAATGGCCCGACCGGCTTGGCGATCTTGCACCGGACCACGCGCTCTCGCTCGATTTCGCGCCGCATGACGACCCCGATCAGCGGGTTCTTGACATCACCTGGCGCGATCCGCGATGGGATGACCGGGCAGGGGAGTTTTCCACATGAGCGACCGCGACACACAGATCGGCGCCTTCATCGAGCGGGCAGGCTGGGGCGATGCGGTGGTCTCGTTTCTCGCGGGCGACGCCTCGAACCGGCGCTACCTGCGCCTGATCCGCCCGTCGAACGCGGAACGTGCCGTGCTGATGGATGCCCCCCCGGAAAAGGGCGAGGATGTGCGCCCCTTTGTGAAAATTGCGGACTACCTGGCAAGCATCAGCCTGAGCGCGCCACGCATTCTCGGTCGCGACGAAGACGCCGGGTTCCTCTTGCTCGAGGACCTTGGCGATGCGCTGTTCGCCAGCATCATCCCGCGGAATCCGGACCTTGAAAACAGTCTCTATTCCACCGCAACGGACGTGCTTGTGCATCTGCACGCCCAGACCCCACCCGCCGGTCTCGCCACCTATGACGCGACGACCGCCAGCGCCCTATCGTCCCTTATCTTCGACTGGTACATCCCCGGGGCGACGGACGATGCCGACACCTCCGCGCGATCCGACGTCGAGCGTTGCCTGCACGACCTGCTGGCCGAGCATGCCGGCACTTGCGACGTCCTGATTCAACGCGACTACCACGCCCAAAACCTGCTGTGGCTGCCCGACCGCAAAAGCATCGCCCGCGTCGGGCTGCTCGACTTTCAGGATGCGATGCTGGGCCACCGCGCCTATGACCTCGTCTCGCTGTTGCAGGATGCCCGCCGCGACGTTCCGCCCGAATTGGAGCAGCGGATGCGCGACCGCTACGCGCTGCAGACCGGCCAGAACCCGGACGCGTTCGCGACCGCCTATGCCGTGCTTGGCGCCCAGCGCAACCTGCGCATCCTCGGCGTCTTTGCCCGGCTTTGCATCCGCGACGGCAAGGCGCATTACGTCGACCTGATCCCCCGGGTCTGGGGCCTTTTGCAGCGTGACCTTGCGCATCCGGCCCTTGCCCCGCTGCAGGCCATGCTGGCCGACCGACTGCCGACGCCTGATCCTTCTCTCCTTGAAAAGCTGAAATCAAAATGCGCGACGCCCCTGACGCAGTGATGCTTTTTGCCGCCGGATTCGGCACGCGGATGGGTACGCTGACCGCGTCCCGGCCCAAGCCGCTTGTCGAGGTGGCGGGGAAGCCGCTTATCGATCACGCGCTCGATCTAGTGGCGGCATACGGTCCTGCGCGCACCGTGGTGAACACGCACTACCTGCCGAACCAGATCGCGGCCCACCTTGCCGGGCGGAATATCCGGATCTCGGACGAACAGCCCGATATCCTTGAAACCGGCGGCGGACTGCGCAAGGCACTGCCACTGCTTGGCGACACCCCGGTCTTTACCATGAACACCGATTCCGTCTGGTCCGGCCCCAACCCGCTGGCGCAGCTTGCCGCCGCGTGGAACCCGACACAGATGGACGCGCTTTTGCTCTGCATTCCGCGCGAAGACGCCATTGGCCATGCAGGCCCGGGCGACTTCGTGATCGAAACCGATGGCCGCGCCAGCCGTGGCCCGGGCGTCGTCTACACTGGCCTGCAGATCCTCAAGACCGACGGCCTCACCGAGATTCCCGAGCCTTCCTTTTCCCTCAATATTTTCTGGAACCGGATGCTGCGAGAGGGCCGCCTTCATGCCGTGACCTATCCCGGCAAATGGTGCGACGTCGGTACGCCCGAAGGTATCACGCTGGCCGAGGCCATGCTGCACAATGCCCATGTTTGAGCCGCTCGACACCCCGCGCGTCTTCGGTATGCCGCTTGGCGCGGACTTTCCCCGGGAACTGGTGCGCGGTCTTCTGGCCGCCTATGACGGCCAGCCGCCCGAGGCGCTGGCGCGGGTGCATCTGATCGTCAACACCCGCCGCATGGCCCGGCGCATCCGGGCGCTGTTCGATCAGGGTCCGGCGCTGCTTCTACCGCGGATCAGCCTTGTCACCGATTTCGGCGAAACCCTGGGACTTGCCCATATCCCCGAGCCGATGCCGCCCCTGCGTCGGCGGCTGGAACTGATCACCGTGGTGTCTGCCCTGCTGGAACAGGAGCCCGATCTTGCGCCACGCGCCGCGCTGTACGATCTGTCGGACAGCCTGGCCCGGCTGATGGACGAAATGCATGGCGAAGGCGTCGTGCCGGAGGACATCACCGCCATAGATACCGGCGATCAATCCGGTCACTGGGCGCGGATCAAGACGTTTCTGGGCATACTCAGTCCCTATTTCGAGGCCAGCGGCGACGCGCCCGATGTCGAAACGCGCCAGCGCCTCGTCATCGAGACCTATGCGCGGCTCTGGCAGGACCAACCGCCCGATCACCCGATCATCCTGGCGGGCTCCACCGGGTCCCGCGGCGCGACCCGGCTGTTGATGAAGACGGTCGCGCAACTGCCCCAAGGTGCCGTCGTGCTGCCGGGGTTCGATGTCGACCAGCCCGATCATGTCTGGGCACGACTGGACGATCCCCGCAACAGCGAGGATCACCCGCAGTTCCGGTTCGCACAGCTTCTGTCCGATCTGGACACCACGCCGTCTATTATCCGTCCCTGGCCCGGAACAGCGCCTGTTTCACCCGAGCGCAACCGCCTGATGTCTCTTGCCTTGCGGCCCGCGCCGGTGACCGACGAATGGCTGTCGCACGGGCCCTCGCTTGCAGGCGATATCGGTCCCGCCACCGAAGGGATCACCCTGCTGTCGGCCCCCTCGGCCCGGATGGAGGCGCTCTGCATCGCCATGCGCCTGCGCGAAGCGGTCGAACACGGACAGACCGCGGCGCTGATCACCCCCGACCGGACCCTGACGCGCCGTGTCGCGTCGGCGCTGGACCGTTGGGGCATACGGCCCGATGACAGCGCGGGCGTGCCGCTGCACCATTCCGCGCCGGGCCGGTTCCTGCGCCACGTGGCCGAGATGCTGAACGCGCCGCTGGATGCCGCGCAACTGCTGACGCTGTTGAAACACCCGCTGACCAACGCGGGCGACGCGCGCGGCATGCACCTGCGGCTGACACGAGAGCTGGAACTGTACCTGCGCCGCGATGGACCGCCAGAGCCGGATCTGGAAACGCTCGACGCCTTTGCAGCCGGGTCCGACGATCCCTATCTTGACACCTGGCTTGCCTGGCTGCGCGCCTGCTTTTTCGGCAACGCCGCGCCAGAGGCGCGACCGCTGACCGCCATCGTGGACAGTCATATCACCCTGGCCGAGGCGATTTCTCGCGGGCCCGATGCGAACGCGCCGTTGCATCTGTGGGACGAGGACGCCGGCATCGAGGCCGAGAAATGCGTCTCTAACCTTGCCGAAAACGCGCAGTATGCACAGGCGATGCAGGCGATCGACTATATCAACCTGTTTCACGCCGTCCTCTCGCGAGAGGTGGTCCGCAACCAGACCGGCACCGATCCGCGCGTCCTGATCTGGGGTACGCTGGAAGCGCGGGTGCAGGGTGCCGACCTGATGATCCTTGCCGGGCTGAACGAGGGAACATGGCCCGAGATCCCGCCGCGCGACCCGTGGCTGAACCGCGACATGCGGTGCCAGGCCGGCCTGTTGCTGCCCGAGCGGAATATCGGCCTGTCGGCCCATGATTTCCAGCAGGCCGCGACCGCCACGCCCGAGGTCTGGATCACGCGCTCGGTCCGGTCGGACGACGCCCAGACCGTGCCGTCGCGCTGGCTGAATCGCCTGACCAACCTGCTGAAAGGATTGCCGGAAGAGGGCGGAACCGACGCATTGGCGGCCATGACCTCGCGGGGCAACGACGCGCTGGCCCGCGCCGAAGCGCTCGAGGCCGTGACGCCCACCCCCTCGGCCCGCCGCCCTGCGCCGATTCCGCCGGTCCACACGCGGCCCAAAGAGCTTTCGGTGACACGGATCGAAAAGTTGATCCGTGATCCCTACGCGATCTATGCCGACAAGATCCTGCGCCTGCGCCCGCTCGATCCGCTGATGAAACTGCCCGATGCCCGCTTGCGCGGCGAGGTGCTGCACGATGTGCTGGAGCATGTCATCAAGGCCACGCTGGACGATCCCGACAGCCTGACACCTGCCTACCTGACACAGGAAACCGTCTCTGTTCTCGCCAAAAGCGTGCCTTGGGGCGAGGCGCGGGCACTTTGGCTTGCCCGCATCGCGCGTATCGCCGACTGGTTCATCGAGACCGAGGCGGGCCGCCGCGCGCTGGCCCGGCCCACCGCGTTCGAACAGATGGCGCGCGCGCAGGTCGAGCCGCTCGATTTCACCCTGACGGCCAAGGCAGACCGGATCGACATCGACACGGGCGGGCGTCTGCACATCTACGATTACAAGACCGGCGCGCCCCCCTCGCCAAAGTCGCAGAAGGCGTTCGAAAAGCAGCTTTTGCTCGAGGCCGCGCTGGCCGAACGCGCCGGGTTCGGGGAGCTGTCGCCCAGCCCTGTCGAAAGGGCGGTTTTCATCGGCCTGACGGGCGAGCCCAAACAGGTGCCCGCCCCACTGGAAGAGGCCCCGACCGGCCGGACATGGGCGGAACTCAAGGACCTGATCACCCGCTACATGGACCCTGGCCAGGGATACCTGTCACGCCGCGCGATGAAGACCAAGGACATGCCGGGTGACTACGATCAGCTGGCCCGCTTCGGCGAATGGGACATCACCGACGAGGCCGATCCGGAAAAGGTGGGCAAATGGTAGACGACGCCACCCAGCGCCAGATCGACGCCGCCCGCCCCGACCGCTCGACATGGCTGTCAGCCAATGCCGGATCGGGCAAGACCAAGGTCCTGACGGATCGGGTTGCACGGCTTCTTTTGGCTGGAACAGACCCGCAGAATATCCTTTGCCTGACCTACACCAAGGCCGCGGCGTCAGAGATGCAGAACCGCTTGTTCGACCGTTTGGGCGAATGGGCGATGCTACCCGATGACATTCTGGAAACACGCCTGACCGACCTGGGCATCGACGGCCCGATCACTCCCGAGCGCCTGCGCGAGGCGCGCCGCCTGTTCGCGGTGGCGATCGAAACGCCCGGCGGGCTGAAGATCCAGACGATCCACTCGTTCTGCTCCGCTCTCCTGCGGCGTTTCCCGCTCGAGGCCGGGGTCAGCCCGCAATTCACCGAGATGGAAGACCGCGCCGCCGCCCTCCTGCGCGCCGAAGTGGTCGAGAAAATCGCCAACGGCCCTGATGCGCAGGCGCTTTATGACCTTGCCGAGCACTACACCGGCGAGGACCTCGAAAGCCTGACGCAGGAGATCGTCGGCAAGCGGGATCGTCTGTCCAACCCGGTCAGTGAGGCCGATCTCTCGGCGCTCTTCGGGCTGAGGCCGGAGGAGTCTGCGCAGTCGCTCGTTACCTCTGTCTTCCTCGGGGGCGAAGCCCAGTTGATGGCCGACCTCCTGCCGATCCTGACCGCAGGCAGCACCAATGATGCGAAGGCGGCGGTCAAGCTGACGATGGCCGACATTCCCTCGCTTCAGGCGCTGCCGATCCTCGAGGATGTCTTTCTGACCGGCAGTAGTGCAAAATCGCCATTCTCGGCCAAGATAGGGTCTTTTCCAACCAAGGCCCTGCGCGAGGCAAACCCAGGCCTGACCGATGCGCTGAATGCCCTGATGGTCCGGGTCGAAGAAGCCCGCGACACGCGCCTTGCCCTTCAGGCGCGGGAGACAGCGCGGATTCTGCACCGTTTCACGGGCATTTTCCTGCCCGCCTATGCCGCCGCCAAGGAGGCCCGCGGCATGCTGGATTTCGACGACCTGATCCTGCGCAGCCGTGACCTTCTGGACGATCCCAAGGTCGCCGACTGGGTCCTGTTCAAGCTGGACGGTGGCATTGACCATATCCTGGTCGACGAGGCGCAGGACACCAGCCCGGTGCAATGGACCCTGATCGAACGCCTGTCGCAGGAATTCACCAGCGGCACCGGCGCCCGCGCCGACCGGCAGCGGACGATCTTTGTCGTGGGCGACAAGAAACAGTCGATCTATTCGTTCCAGGGCGCCGATCCCGAAGGGTTCGACCGCATGAAGGAGGATTTCCGCACCAAGCTGGAGGTGACCGACGCGCCGCTGCAGGACATGGAGATGGAGTTTTCCTTCCGTTCCGCGCAGACCATCCTGTCACTGGTCGACGAAACCTTCCGCGGGCTCGATTCCAGCGGCTTTACCCAGCGCGAAAAGCACAAGGCGTTCCATGATGCGATGCCGGGTCGTGTCGACCTCTGGCCGCCGATCGAGAAGGAAGACGCCGAAGAGCCGCCGGAGTGGTACGACCCCGTCGATATCAAGGCCCCGGGCGACCCGGCCACCCGGCTTGCCGCGCAGATCGCACGCAATATCAAGGAGATGCTGGGCACGCCCTTGCCATCAAAGGAAGGAAACGCCGCGCGGGCCATCACGGAGGGCGATATCCTGATCCTCGTACAGCGCCGCTCCGGCCTCTTTCACGAGATCATCCGCGCCTGCAAATCCGAGGGGCTGAACGTCGCCGGGGCCGACCGCCTGCGCGTCGGCGCGGAACTGGCGGTGCGCGATGTCGCGGCGCTCTTGTCGTTTCTTGCGACGCCCGAGGACAGCCTGTCGCTCGCCACTGCCCTGCGCTCGCCGCTATTCGGGTGGAGCGAGGCACAGCTTTTCGACCTCGCCCATGACCGCCCGCACCGATATCTCTGGCAAACCCTGCGCGAGCGCGCGGCGGAGTATCCCGAAACGCTTGCCGTGGTGAACGACTTGCGCCGCGCCGCCGATTACCTGCGCCCCTATGACATGATAGAGCGAATCCTGACGCGGCACCAGGGGCGCGCCCGCCTTTTGTCACGGTTGGGGCCCGAGGCCGAGGACGGCATCGACGCGCTTTTGTCGCAGGCGATGGCCTATGAACGCAATGCGATCGACAGCCTGACGGGTTTCCTGGTCTGGATGGAAACCGACGACCTGGAAATCAAGCGCCAACTGGACAATGCGGGCAACCGCATTCGCGTCATGACCGCGCACGCGGCCAAGGGGCTGGAATCGGCCATCGTGATCCTGCCTGACAGTGCCAAGCGCGATCTGCGCGTCGACGCCAAGCTGATCGGGGCAGGGGACACCGCACTGTGGCGGCCGCGCAAGGATGATCTGCCCACGGCCCTTCAGGCCATCGACACCGCCGAGCGCGATGCCCAATGGGCCGAGCGCGACCGCCTGCTTTATGTCGCCATGACCCGGGCCGAGCAATGGCTGATCGTCGCCGCGGCGGGTGATCTCGATAAGGAAGGGCGCGACTGGTACAGCAAGGTGCAGGGCGGAATGCTGCGATCCGACGCCGTCGAGCACGTGTTCGACGGCGGGCAGGGCTTGCGGCTGCAATCCGGGAATTGGGCCGGAACAGAGCCTGTATCGGCCCCGGTCGATCTCACGATCACGCCGTCCCTTCCCGCGTTCTTTCAGGATCACGCCAAGCCCGCGATGCGCGCTACTGAGACGCTTGCGCCGTCTGATCTTGGCGGCGACAAGGCCTTGCCGGGCGAGGCAGGGCTGGACGAGGACGCCGCCAAGCGCCGCGGCCGGCAAGTGCACCGCCTTTTGGAAATGCTGCCTCAGCGCGACCAGACCGACTGGGCCGGAACCGCCGAGTCTCTGCTCGCCCACGGACCGGACGCCGCAACGGGGCAGGAGCTTGCCCTGCTCCTTGCCGAGGCCGAACACGTCCTTGCGCAAGAGCCCCTGCGCTTTCTTTTTTCACCGCAGGCGCTGGCAGAGGTGCCAGTTTCCGCCAATCTCGATGCGCTGGGTGGCCGCCGGATTCACGGCGCGATCGATCGCCTGATCGTCACCCCCGAAAAAATCCTTGCCGTGGATTTCAAGACCAACGCCGTGGTCCCCAACGCGCCCGCCGACGTGCCCTCGGGACTTCTGCGGCAGATGGGCGCCTATGCCCATGCCCTGCAACAGATTTATCCCGGCCGCAGCATCGAGACCGCGCTGCTCTGGACCCGCACGGCGACCCTCATGCCCCTGCCACACGATCTTGTGACGCAGGCCCTGGCCGACACCCATATAGCTTGACGCTCCCTATCGCTCTACATAGGTTCGCTGTCGAACCTGAGCTCAAGGAGAAACCGAGATGGCCACCGTTGCCGTAACCGACGACACGTTCGATAGCGAAGTGAAGAACTCCGACATTCCCGTCGTGGTGGATTTCTGGGCCGAATGGTGCGGCCCCTGCAAACAGATCGGCCCGGCGCTGGAAGAGCTGTCCTCCGAGATGGACGGCAAGGTCAAGATCGCCAAGGTGAACGTGGACGAAAACCCCAACTCGCCCTCGCAGCTGGGCGTGCGCGGCATTCCGGCGCTGTTCATCTTCAAGAACGGCGAAGTGGTGTCGACCAAGACCGGCGCCGCGCCCAAGGCCGCGCTGCAAGGCTGGATCGAAGAGTCGATCTGAAGCTAATCGGATAAAACAGTCAAAGGGTCGCCCACTGGGCGGCCTTTTTTCGTTTAAGCACCATGCGCGGAACCAAGGCGCGGCCCTGCCGCGCCGCCGCGTATCGTCATGCGAGTAGCATGCCTTCGGCATGACGCCGCCCCCACGGCACGGCGATTGGGCTGGGCATGGCGCTCCGACCTAAACTTTCACGGACTTGGCTGAAATAAAACACCCAGGAACAACGGTAGATCGCCGCACCGCGGCCCGCCAATGCGCGGCTCCATTTGCCCACCCGGGTTGCCACTCCGCCCCGCGCCTTCCATATAGGTCCAAAGATCAAAGGAGCCCCGACCATGAGCGATTTCCCCGGCTGGCACGGCACAACCATCATCGGCGTCCGCAAGGGCGGGCAGGTCGTCGTCGCGGGCGACGGGCAGGTCAGCCTTGGCGATACCGTCATCAAGGGCACCGCCCGCAAGGTCCGCCGCATCAGCCCTGGTGGCTATGACGTGGTCGCCGGTTTCGCCGGCTCCACCGCCGACGCCTTCACCCTGCTGGAACGGCTGGAATCAAAACTCGAAGCGACCCCCGGCCAACTGCAACGTGCCTCCGTCGAACTGGCCAAGGACTGGCGCACCGACAAGTACCTGCAAAAGCTCGAGGCGATGCTGATCGTCACCGACGGCTCACAGCTTTACGTGATCACCGGCGCGGGCGACGTGCTGGAACCCGAACATGACGTGGCCGCCATCGGCTCGGGCGGGAACTACGCGCTGGCCGCCGCGCGAGGCATGATCGACAGCGACAGGTCCGCCGAACAGATTGCGCGGGATGCCATGGCCATCGCGTCGGACATCTGCGTCTACACCAACGGCAACCTGACCGTGGAATCCATCAGCGCCTGAGGACAAGGCGGAACATCACTGCCGCCCACCTCGTTCTCCTGACTGAAGTGCATCGCACGAGGAGGGCTCCATGAGCTTGCATATCGAAGACACCGGCGGCAACGGCCAGCCGGTCATCCTGATCCACGGCTGGCCCCTGTCGGCAGAGGCATGGGAATACCAGGTTCCGGCGCTCAACCAGGCCGGCCACCGTGTTATTGCCTATGACCGTCGCGGCTTTGGCCGCTCGACCGCGCCCGACGACAAGTACGATTACGACACGCTCGCCGCCGATCTCGAAGAGATCATAAAGGAAAAGAACCTGAACGACGTCACGCTCGTCGGCTTTTCCATGGGTGGCGGCGAGGTGGCCCGCTTCATCGGCACCCACGGCGAGGCACGGCTCAAAAGGGTGGTCTTCGCCGCTGCCGTTCCGCCCTGTCTGATGCAATCGGACGATAACCCCGACGGCCCACTGACCAAGGACGCCGCGCAGGAGTTCGAGGACAACCTGAAGGCAGATCGCGACGCGTTCTTTGAGGGATTCACCAAGGATTTCTTTTCGGCTGATGGCGACCTGAAGGTGACGGAGGAACAGCGGCAACAGGCACTTGACCTGTGCAAGCAGTCCACGCCGGAGGCCGCGCTTGGCTGCATGAAGGCTTGGGCCACGACCGATTTTCGCGATGATCTGGAGAAGATCACCGTGCCCACGCTGGTCCTGCACGGCACCGCCGACGGCATCGTGCCGATCGAAGGCTCCGGCCACCGCACCCACAAGATGGTTGCCCACAGCAGCCTGTGCGAGATCGAGGGCGCGCCGCATGGCTGCAACACGAGCCACGTGCAGGACTTCAACGCCGGGCTTCTGGATTTCCTAGGCAAGCACTGACCTGCCGAGCAGAGTCTTTCCACGTCAGAATGCTGCCTTTCTTTCGGCCAACAGGTCCTTTAGGGCTGGCGCGAAGACGACCCGAGGACCGCCCATGACCCTGACCCAGGACGACCTGCGCGCGGCCACTGCCGCCGGCATCATCGACGAGGCACAGGCCGCGCGCCTCAGCGCCCTATCGCACGAACGCGCCGGCCGTATCGCACGGCGCGCGAACGAGGATGAACCGTTTGAGCTGTTTTCCGGCTTTGCCGAGATCTTCATCTCGCTGGGGCTGATCCTGCTGACCTCGGGGGCCGTAGCTTTCGCAGCCGCCGCGGGCGGTATTCTCTTTGTCATGGCGGCGCTCATCGCCGTCGGCTGGTTCGCCGCGCATTACTTCACGCTCAAACGCCGGATGAGCCTGCCGTCGATCGTGCTGGTCTGCACCTATGCCACCGGCGCGGGCGGGCTGATCGGCTATGTCCTCGACATGATCGGCCTCACCTCCGGCGCGTTGGCCGCCATCCTGCTGGGCCTCGGTGGCATGGCGTCGATCCTGTTGCATTACCGGCGCTTCCGCGTGCCGTTCTCGATGCTTCTCGTCGGCCTTTACGGCTTCATGACGATCTACGCGATCACCACCGAAACCAGCCCTGTCAACACATTGATGTCCGGCAGTTTCTGGAGCCTCTTCGACCTGCGCCAAGGTGGCTCACTGGCCCTCGGCACGCTGATCTTCGGCATCCTCGCCTTCATCTCCGGCCTCTGGTTCGACATGCAGGACCCGCACCGCATCGGCCGCCGCGCCCGCTCGGCCTTCTGGCTGCACCTGCTGGCCGCGCCCGCGCTGGTGAACACCGTGATGATGACCGTCTACAACCTCGACGGCGCCCTCGGCACGATCCTCACCATCGTCGGCTTCCTGCTGGTCACCTGCCTTGCCCTCGTGATCGACCGCCGCTCGTTCCTGACCGCCGGCATGGGCTATCTCGCCGCCGTGATCTACTGGCTCTTCAGCATGGACGGCGGCGGCACGCAGCTTCCGCTCCTGATGCTGGTCATCGGCGCCTTCATCACCGGCCTCGGCACCTTCTGGACCCACCTGCGCGTCGCCCTCATGCGCGCCCTGCCCAACTTCCCCGGCAAGGACCGCCTGCCGCCCTGGGACGACGTCACCGCAACCTCCGAATAACCGCACCTTGCGTTTCGGCCCCCCATGCTTACGTTCCCCGGTAACGCAATCACAGGACGCCCCATGACCGACCTCACCCCGCGCGAAATCGTCTCGGAACTCGACCGCTACATCATCGGCCAGAAGGACGCCAAGCGCGCCACCGCCGTCGCCCTGCGCAACCGCTGGCGCCGCAAGCAGCTCTCCGACGACCTGCGCGAGGAAGTCTACCCCAAGAACATCCTGATGATCGGCCCCACCGGCGTGGGCAAAACCGAAATCTCCCGCCGCCTGGCGAAACTCGCCCGCGCCCCCTTCATCAAGGTCGAGGCGACCAAGTTCACCGAGGTCGGCTATGTCGGCCGCGATGTCGAGCAGATCATCCGCGACCTCGTCGACAGCTCCATCGCCCAGACCCGCGACTTCATGCGCGAAGACGTCAAATCCCGCGCTCACCAACAGGCCGAGGATCGCGTCATCGCCGCCATCGCCGGCGAGGATGCCCGCGAATCCACGCGCGAGATGTTCCGCAAGAAGCTCAAGGATGGCCTGCTCGACGACACCGAGATCGAGCTTGACGTCGCCGACACCTCCAACCCCCTTGGCATGATGGACATCCCCGGCCAGCCCGGCGGCGGCCAGATGGGCATGATGAATCTCGGCGACATCTTCGGCAAGGCCTTCGGCGGCCGCACCACCCGCAAGAAGATGACCGTCCGCGAAAGCTACGACATCCTGATTTCCGAGGAAGCCGACAAGCTCCTGGACGACGAAACCGTCAACCGCACCGCGCTGGAGGCGGTCGAGCAGAACGGCATCGTCTTCCTCGATGAGATCGACAAGGTCTGCGCCCGGCAAGAGGCCCGCGGCGGCGACGTCTCGCGCGAGGGGGTGCAGCGCGACCTCCTGCCCCTGATCGAGGGCACGACCGTCTCGACCAAGCATGGCCCGGTCAAGACCGACCACATCCTCTTCATCGCCAGCGGCGCCTTCCACATCGCCAAGCCGTCCGACCTCTTGCCCGAACTTCAGGGCCGCCTGCCCATCCGGGTCGAACTGCGCGCGCTCACCGAGGAAGATTTCGTGCGCATCCTGACCGAGACGGACAACGCCCTGACCCGCCAGTACTCCGCGCTCATGGGGACCGAGGAGGTCAACGTTGAATTCACCGAGGACGGCATCAAGGCCCTCGCCCGCATCGCGGCGGAGGTCAACCACACCATCGAGAATATCGGCGCGCGCAGGCTCTATACCGTGATGGAACGCGTGTTCGAGGAACTCAGCTTCACCGCCCCGGATCGTGCCGGCGAGAAGGTGGTCGTGGACGAAGCCTTCGTGGACGCCAACCTGGGCGAGCTGATGAAGTCGACGGATTTGAGCAGGTATGTTTTGTGAGGTAGCTATCAAGGCGCGTGGCTGCGCCAGTTGGCTTTCCTTATAAGCAAGATCAAAATCGTTTTGAAACAAAACCTATCCAAAAATTTTTGGCCAATTGGGGCGTATCCTTGATCTGCGCTAATCTAGCTTTGGAGACATAGAGCTTTCGCATAGGATGCATCCCAAGTTCTTCTAAACACTGAGAATGGAAAATTTATGTCTCATACAAGGCTTACACCAAAAGCGCTTGAAATCGACTTGTATAAGCAGGGCTTTGAAGGTGTTTGCAAACTTGGCAGGGCATCAGATGGCAAAAAGCTGTCGGACTTAGTAGAAAGAATTTCTGAACCGATGGTGATTGCTTTGGACGCACCTTGGGGCGCAGGCAAAAGTGTGTTTCTAAAATGCTGGGTCGGTGCCCACAAGTTAGAGAATAATGGAACAGCGGAAACCGTTTATTTTGATGCATTCAAACATGACTTCATGGACGATCCCCTGATTGGCCTGACTGGGGCCATATCAGAAAGACTCGAAGCAAACCCAAAAACGAAGTTCAATTGGCAAAAAGCCAAGCAGGCCGCTTCAAAACTTGTGCGTCCGTTATTCCGTATCGCCTTGTCGGTCGCCACTGTTGGAGCCACAGAAGCAGCCAGCTCTGCTGTTGATCCTGCTCTTTCAGCCGGATCGAAAGAGCTAGAAGACGCTTCCAAGACCTTCTGGGAGAAAGAGGAAGGCAAACGTGCCGCAATGGAAAACTTTCGCACTACGCTTGAGCAAGTTGCAGCCGAACAGAAACTAGTGATTGTGGTCGATGAGTTGGATCGGTGCCGTCCTGACTACGCTCTTAGCCTTTTGGAAGTGGTTAAACACTTTTTCGATGTTGATAACGTGCATTTTGTGCTCGGCGTGAATCTTAGAGAACTGGCCAACAGCGTGCGTGCACGATACGGAGAGAAGGTTCAAGCCGAGCGTTACCTGCAGAAGTTTGTCACGTTATCAATGCCTCTAATCCCGCAACCAAGCAGAGCCGGTACCAGCCAGACTCAAATCAGGTATTTCCGAAAGGTCGCACAAGACATTGGCCTGTGCGACACGTGGAAAGAAGATTGGATTGCGCAGTATCTATCGCAAGTCATTCACCATAATCACCTTAGTCTCCGGGACGTCGAAAAGATCGCTACATTGGCAATGGTCACTCCCGAACCGTCTCACCGCATGCACGCTGCGCTCCACCTATATGTTGGAGCGCTGATTATGCAGGTAATCGCGCCGAGCTTGATCATCAAAGCTCGAAACAAGCAGCTGTCCGACGATGACTTTTTTACTATTTTTCATTTTCGCGACCGCCGAAAAGGCACGCCTGATGGTGAGCCTCACGAGGTGTGGACACTAGCTACATGGGATCGACAAAAGACGCGACCAGTGTATCTAGACGATGCAAGTACAAGCCTATTCGATGACAAAGATCCTCGTGAAACATTAAGTCAGATAATTGCAGAAACATTGGATGTATTTCGCTTAATGGCTTGAGATCAAGATCATTGCAAAAGTTAGCTTAAAGCAACCAACCCGACCAACGTATCTGCAATAGTATTCCCTGATCCAAGCACTGGAGAGGGGCGAAAATGAATTGACATTATCCGATCACACCGCGCTCCCTCTTAACCCCGAAAACCCCAAAAATCGCACCGTCGGCATGCCACCCAAATACCGACGCGATACCGACGTTCCGTTTTGGCCTATCCGGGGGGCTTTAACGAATCAAATCGGCAGCACTTTGAATCCCCTTTCCTTCCCCCGGGTTTCGGGCCACGAAGGGGGCCATGCGGCTCCTCGATTTTCTCCGTGACAACCTCCCCTTCCTGTCGGCGGGTATGCTGCTGACCTTCCTAAGTTCTTTTGGACAAACGTTTTTTATCTCGCTCTTCGCAGGCGAGATTCGGGCCGCGTTCGACCTCAGCCACGGGCAATGGGGCGGTATCTACACGCTCGGCACCACCGCCTCCGCCCTGGTCATGGTCTGGGCCGGCGGCCTCACGGATTTTTTTCGCGTCCGCACCCTCGCCCCTATCATCTTGATATTGCTCGCTTTTGCCTGCCTATCCATGGCCTTCAATCCGGTCTGGTGGGGGTTGATCGCGGTTATTTTTGCTCTGCGTTTCACCGGCCAGGGCATGACCAGCCACCTCGCCGTCGTCGCCATGTCCCGCTGGTTCATCGCCACAAGGGGCAAGGCCCTGTCCATCGCCACCCTCGGCTTCGCCCTGGGCGAGGCCCTGTTACCCATTGTTTTCGTTGCACTTCTGGCGGTCTACGACTGGCACATGCTGTGGGTCGCCGCCGCCCTCATCGCCCTTGTCGGCGTCCCCGTCATCCACCGCCTCCTCCGCCTCGAACGCACGCCCCAATCCCTGGCCGAAACCGACCAGTCCTTGGGCATGGAGTCCCGCCACTGGAACCGCAATCAGGCCTTATTTCATTGGCTTTTCTGGTTCATGGTCCCCGCATTGTTGGGCCCCGCAGCCTTCAACACGGCCTTCTTTTTCCACCAGGTCCACTTCGCCGATCTAAAGGGCATCCCTCACGTCCAGCTGGTCGCCCTCTACCCGTTCTACACCGCTGTCGGCATCGTCGCGATGGTCCTGTCCGGCTGGGCTTTGGATCGCTGGGGAACCGCCAGACTGATCCCGTTCTTCCAGCTCCCCATGGTCGCCGCCTTCGGGATTTTTGCGATATCCGACAATACCTTGACCCTGCTCTCAGGCCTGTTTTTCCTCGGCCTGACAACCGGCGCGAACACAACACTCCCCAACGCCTTCTGGGCCGAATTCTACGGCACCGCCCGCCTTGGTTCGATCAAGGCCATGGCCGCCGCCGTCATGGTCTTCGGCTCCGCCATCGGCCCCGGCCTGACCGGCATGGGCATCGATTTGGGGCTGGGATTGGAGAGCCAGTACCTCATTGTCGCAGGCTATTTCGTCTTCACCACCCTGATGATGACCATCGGCATCACACGGGCCAAACCCCTGCTACCGGTTGCGGCGTAGATACACGTAATACGCCCCGCCACCCCCATGCCGCACATGCGCCTGGGTGATCTGCAAAACCAACCCCGACAACGGTGCCGCGCCCAGCCATTGCGGTACCGCATGGCGCAATACACCATGCCTGGTAGGTATCGGGCCACCGGTATCGTTGTTCCTGCCCTTGCCGGTGATCACCAAAACCAGCCTTTTGCCCTGAGCCTGCGCCCGCAAGATAAAGCCGGTCAGGGCAGGCTGCGCCTGGGCGAGGGTCATACCGTGCAGGTCGATCCGGGCTTCCGGCTCGACCTTGCCGCGTTTCAGACGCGTGTTGGTGCGCTTGTCCATCTGCAGCGGTTGCCGGGCAAGGCGTTCGGGCAGGCCAGGCAAGGTATCGTGGCGATTGGACGGTGTACCGGCCTTTTGGCCGATTTCGAATTGCGGCAACTCGGGCTTGGTTCGCTCGGGCGATTTTCGGGTGGATGGCTGCAGCGAGCGAGGTCTGTCGCGGCTTTTCTCGGGGTCGAGCCTGTCCGCGGTCCGCGCCACCTGTTGCCAAAGTTTCAGTTCCTCCGGCGTGATGCGACGACGGCTCAAAGGTTCGGCTCCGTCGCAGTGGCATAGGCGCGCTGGATCGGCAGAAGGACGACCATGCGACCGGGATCACGCAGGCGCCCGGCTTTGCGACCAGCATCATCGCCGGTGCCGATGAAGATATCCGCGCGCTGCGCCCCCTTGATGGCAGAGCCAGTGTCCTGCGCAATCATAAGCCTGCGGATCGGGCCGGCCCCCTCTTTCTCGATCCAGACCGGAGCGCCGAGCGGGACATAGGCCGGGTCGACCGCAACGGTGCGGCCCGCGGTGACGGACCGGTTCATCGCACCGAGCGGGCCCATGTGGGCGGGCACGGAATCGATCCGCCGGAAGAACACATAGGAAGGGTTGTGCCACAGCAGTTCCTGACCGGCCACAGGATTGCGGCGAACCCAGTTCTTGATGACCTGAGCCGAAACCTGGTGGGCCTGGTAGATACCGCGGCGAACAAGCTCGGCCCCGATGGAGCGATATTCGTGGCCATTCGCCCCACCATAGCCCACGCGGATCTTTCGGCCATCGGGAAGGGTCACACGACCAGACCCCTGGATCTGCAAAAAGAACTTCTCGACCGGATCATCGACCCAGACAATCTCGAGCCCGCGACCCTGCATGGCAACGCCTGCTTCGATTTCTCGACGAGACAACCAAGGTACGGCACCCTGAGCCTCGGGTGGTTTGCGGTAGAGCGGGTAGCGATATCGGCTCCCCGGTGACAAAGACCCGCTGAGTTCCGGCTCGAAATAGCCGGTAAAGAGCGCTTTTTTACCGTCCTCGATGAGAACAGGGCGGAAGAAGAGCTGAAAGAAATCCTTGGCGTTGGGCTTTTGCTGTGCGAGTGCACACAGGGCGCGCCAATCGGGATCATTGAGGTCGGGACAGGTCAGAAGAAAGGCTTCGAGCGCCTTCTCGTGATCATCGGCCTCCCAACCCTTCAGGTCGTCGAAGTCGAGAACAGTATGCGTCACTTCCTCTGCTCTGACGGCGATTGTGGCCATCAGCATAAGGAATAAAGCCGCTGTCGCCCGTCCGATCATTCGTCCGTGGCAACAAGCCGCCAGTTGGGATCGTCGGACCCCATCACACGTTCGAAGGTCCAGGTATCCTTCTGCTTTTTGGATTTGCCAGGCTCACCCTCGACGATCTCGCCATTCTGGTCGCGCACAACCGAGATCAATTCACCGATGAAGCGCACGGTAATCTCGGCAGTATTGGTCGCGTCGTCGAACCGAGCGCTGGCCAGCGTGGTTTCGCGGACACCGACGAATTCAGCCTCGATGGTCAGGCCCTGTTGGGCACGGGACTCGACCACGCCGTTGAATGCCTCGAAGACGTCATCACCAAGGAACGGTCGCATCTCGTCCATCTGGCCGCGCTCAAAGGACATAAGAATCCATTCGTAAGCCTGCTTCGCGCCCTGCAGAAACTCGCCAACAGAGAAACTGCTTTCAATGCGTTTCATGTCTGCAAGCGCCTTGGCATCCTCGGACCCTTCGGGCACATGATCGGTGATGTCGTGATCGGGGCCCCCCTCGATTACTTCGAATTCCTGCCGGCGCGAAGGCGTCTGCGTCGAAGGGCGCGACTGTTGCGAAGGCTCGTACCCGTCGCGGGTGCCAAGAACACTTTTCAGGCGGAGTATCAGGAAAATCGCTATGCCCGCGAGGACAAGCAACTGAAGCAGGGGCGAATTCATTCATACCTCTCAACGTGCCCAGGATGGAAACCTCCCGGTGTTGTTCTTATGTAGGGTGTTGATCCGGGCGAGTCCACCGTACCCGCCTTTAGAAACCAAGGAGGATCGTGCTCATGTGGCTATTTGTAGCCTTTCTGTTGGTGCCGCTTGTCGAAATCGCTCTGTTTATTCAAGTTGGCGGGTTCATCGGTTTGTGGCCGACGCTAGGGATTGTGGTACTGACCGCGATCATCGGCACTTGGCTGGTGCGCACGCAGGGGGCAATGGCCATCGGGCAGCTTCGGTCGTCGTTTCAGAAATTGGATGATCCGACCGAGCCGCTGGCCCACGGCGCCATGATCCTGATTGCCGGTGCGCTTCTGCTAACACCGGGGTTCTTTACAGACGCGGTGGGGTTCTCGCTACTTGCACCGCCCATTCGCAAATCGCTGTTCCAATTTCTTCGCAAGCGGATCAAGGTACGGCGTTTCGAAATGGGCCCCGAAGGCCCGCGCGACATGAAGCGAAAGCCGGGACCGCGCCAGCGGGATGACGTTATCGAAGGCCAATACGAGGAAGTGGATCCGCCGAAGACGCCGACGCATGGCAGTTCGGGCTGGACCCGCCACTGATATGCAAAGCATTGAGGCGCGTTCGGCATCCTGCTAATGCTTCGCACGATGAATTTTTCCGCCTGGAGACAGTACATGGCCGAACAGAATAACGGTGCCGCCAAGACGGACGCCCAAGCTACACAAACCGGACCGAAAATGAACGTGCTGACGCAGTTCATTCGGGACATGTCGTTCGAGAACGCATTGGCCCAGCGTGGATCGGGTGGCGAGGTGAACCCCGATGTTCAGGTCGCGGTAAACCTCGACGCAAAGAAGCGGTCTGCTGAGCATCAGTTCGAAGTCATGATCAAGCTTGTGATCACGTCAAAGAACAAGGGCACTGAAGAAACCCTGTTTCTGTTAGAGTTGGAATACGTCGGCGTATTCCAGATCGAGGATGTGCCGGACGACCAGATGCATCCTTTCCTTCTGATCGAATGTCCGCGGATGATCTTCCCGTTCGTTCGCCGCATCGTCAGCGATGTGACGCGGGACGGGGGCTTCCCACCGCTGAACCTTGAGACGATCGATTTCGTGCAGCTTTACCGCAACGAGATCAAACGCCGCCAAGCCGCCGCGGCAGAGGAAAAACCGACGCCCGACGCCTAAGTCAGTTGTTTCCAGAGCGCGCCGTCGCCCATGTGTTCCACGAATGCCTGGTGTGCGGCGCGTTCTTCTTCATTCAGGCGAGACGGCAGCGGTTTCGACCGTGGTCCGGGATGCCAGTCGGTTTCGGCGCTGTCTTCCGTGGTTTCCGGAGAATAAGCGCCAGCCAGTCCGAAATCCGGCTGTCGGCCACCAATCAGTTCCAGGTAAACCTCGGCCAAGATCTCGGAGTCGAGCAGAGCCCCGTGCAGAGTCCGCGATGAATTGTCGATACTGAACCGGCGGCACAGTGCATCAAGCGATGCAGGTGAGCCCGGAAACTTGCGCCTTGCTATGTCGAGGGTGTCGATTGCCTGTTCCCAGGGAATTTTAGGCATGTTGAGCCAGCCAAGCTCGGCGTTCAGGAACTTCATGTCAAAGGCCGCATTATGGATCACCAGCTTGGCGTCTGAAATGAAATCGACGAAGCTTTGGGCGATCTTCTCGAATACGGGTTTGTCGCGCAGAAAATCATCGCCAAGACCGTGAACCTCAAACGCTTCCTGCGGCATGGAGCGAAGCGGATTGATGTATTCGTGAAAGGTGCGGCCCGTCGGCATGTGGTTGTAAAGTTCCACCGCGCCGATCTCGACGATACGGTCGCCCTGTTCGGGATCGAAGCCCGTGGTTTCGGTATCGAGTACGATTTCACGCATGGTTCTGCCTGCTTCGGATGTCCTTGAGGATATTCTGAACCTGCACGCGGGCATGTTCAAGCGTATCGGTCACGATGACAAAGTCGGCGCGGGCGCGTTTTTCCTCGTCGGGCATCTGCTTGGACAGGATCGCGTTGAACTGGTCTTCGGTCATGGTGCCACGGGCCAAAACGCGGTCCTTCTGAGTTTCGGCGGACACGGTGACGCAGACGGTGGCGTCCATCTGCGCGTCGCCGCCGGTTTCGAACAGCAGGGGAATATCCAGCACCGTAATATCAGCGTCTGTACCGGCCAAGAAAGCCGCACGGTCTCGAGCAACGAGGGGATGGACGATGCTTTCGATGGTTTCGAGGTCATGTGGATCTTCGGCGATAAGTGCCTTGAGTCGGTCGCGCGACACCGAGCCGTCTTTGACCGCTGTAGGGAAGGCGCGGCCGATGGGGGCGACTGCCGCACCGCCCCGAGCGTAAAGACGATGAACCGCCGCGTCGGCATCCCAAACCGCACAGCCGTTTTCGGCAAAGAGTTTTGCCGTGGTCGATTTTCCCATTCCGATGGAACCTGTCAGGCCCAGCTTGAAGGTCATCGGAGCGCTGCCGCCCGGGTCGCGCTGTCAACCTCGGGACGCACGCCGAACCAGCGCTCGAACGCGGGCACGGCCTGATGCAGCAACATTCCCAGGCCATCAACCGTCTGGCAGCCCAGCGCCTCTGCCTCGGCCAGAAGACGGGTCTTGAGCGGGGCATAGACAAGGTCCGTGACCAGCGTGCCCTTGTGCAAACCGTCGAGCGGAACGCGCAACGGCGGTTTGCCCATCATGCCAAGTGCGGTGGTGTTCACGACTGTTGCGGCATCTTCCATCATGTTCCCGGCCTGCACCCAGTCGACCACCACGATCCGCTTGCCGAACTCGGTTTTCAGCGCGTCGGCACGGACCCGCGTGCGGTTGGCGATCATGATTTCCGGCACGCCGACTTCAAGCAACGCCGAGATAACCGCCCGTGCCGCTCCACCAGCGCCCAGCAAAGCGGCGGGGCCAGCCTTGGGATTCCAGTCAGGCGCATTCTGGCGAAGATTCTGTATAAAGCCGACGCCATCTGTATTGTCGGCATGGATTTTGCCGTCCTTGCGGAAAATAAGCGTATTGGCCGCGCCGATCAGCGTGGCGCGATCGGTGATCAGGTCAGCGATTTCCAGCACCTTTTCCTTGTGTGGAACGGTGATATTGACGCCGACGAACCCCATCTTCGGAAGAGTGCGCAGGACATTTTCCAGATCATCCGCAGCGACGTCCATTGGAACGTAATAGCCGGGGATCCCGTGTGTCTTGAGCCAATGGCTGTGGATTTGCGGAGATTTCGAATGCGCAACCGGAGATCCGATCACGGCCGCCAGAGGAATCCTTTTCTTGGTCATGTCTCGATCTCTCCGCGCAATGCCAGGTATGAAAGCAATTCCAGAAGTGGCAGGCCAAGAACGTTGAAATAATCCCCGTGAACCTGGCTGAACAGCCGGATGCCTTCCTCTTCCAGCTTGTATGCACCGACGGCGTGCCGGATGCTATCCCAGTTACGGGTGACATACCCTTCGAGATAGTCATCCGAAAAATCTCGCATCGTCATCCGTACCACACCAACATGTCTCCAAACCGGCTTGCCGTCTTCGCAGATCACTGCGGCTGAAAGCAGTTCGTGCCGTTTGCCACGCATCGCCCGAAGCTGATCGAGCGCCTGTTCCGGCGTTTCGGGTTTGGACAGGATGCGGCGCTCGAAGCTGAGAACCTGATCGCAACCGATGACCAGCGCACCGGAGTGCTTCGTGCTTTGCTTGACGGCCTTCATTTCCGCCAGCGCATCGGCAATATCGCGTGGTGGCGCATCATCGGCCACCATGGAATCTCGGATCGAGTCCTCATCCACGCGGGCCGGCGACACCTCGAATTCCACCGCGGCGTTCCGGAGCAGCGTCTTCCTGATATCCGACCCCGAGGCCAGAATTATCCTGCGTGACATGTGGATATCCCGTTGCATATCTCTTCGGGTTTTTAGGGATACAACGACGAAATTTCCAACACTTCCGGCGGCGACCTGAAAACCCCACCAGATCGTCATCTTCCGCCTGCCTTTTACACGTGGGGAAAAGGAAAACCTGTTCTTCTGGATAAGCGCGATCAGGCGACCTCGGACAGTAGTTAATCCACTGTGAGCTTCAATCTCTGATAACTGAAAAACGATTTTAATTCAGCATTTTATCGGAAAATTATAGAAATTCGGAAAAGGTATTAACAAGTTTATCCACACAATCCCGGCACTCGGGACAAATCGGGTATAATTACATAATCTCCAGCTTGACCTGCCCCCTACAAAATCATCATCCTTTTTCTTCTTATATTTATTTATTAGGAGGAGAGAACGTAGATAGGGAAAACATGACAGACCTCCTTGCCTCGCTTTATCCATGGACGAAGGCGCTGCATATCATGGCGGTGATTTCCTGGATGGCAGGGCTATTCTACCTTCCCCGTCTTTTCGTTTATCACGCAGAACAGTCCAAGCCGGGTGACAGTCGTGACGAAGTGTTCCAGACGATGGAGCTAAAGCTTTTACGCGTCATCATGACTCCGGCGATGATTGTGGCCTGGGGTGCGGGGATCATACTGGTCGCCACGCCGGGTATCGTGGACTGGAGCGCTGTGTGGCCATATCTCAAGCTGGCCGGTGTGCTCGGCATGACGTGGTTCCACCATTGGCTTGGACAGCAGCGAAAAGCCTTTGCCGGTGGTACCGCGACATTGTCGGGCCGACAGTACCGGATGATGAACGAAGTGCCTACGATCCTGATGGTCGTCATCGTTCTTGCGGTGGTCGTGAAGTTCTGAGATTGACTCGTGCCGTAGCTGATCTTAGGTAGCGTCAAACGGCGCCCGTCCGGGTTACCCGTCTTCCGTATATAAAATCTGAACACGCGCGCGCTCCACGCGTCGATGCCGCAAGGACCTATCCATGTCTGACGAACGTTTGAATCTGTCCGATCTCAAGAAGCAGACCGCCAAGGATCTGCTTTCGATGGCTGAAGAGCTCGAGATCGAGAATGCCTCGACCATGCGCAAGGGCGAGATGATGTTCCAGATCCTCCGTGAGCGCGCTGACGAGGGCTGGACCGTTTATGGCGACGGAACGCTTGAGGTCTTGCAGGATGGTTTCGGATTTCTGCGCTCGTCGGAAGCGAATTATCTGCCGGGCCCGGATGATATCTATGTCTCACCAGAGACGATCCGCAAACATTCTCTGAGGACCGGCGACACGATCGAAGGCGAGATCAAGGCTCCCGAGGAGAACGAGCGGTACTTCGTGCTGACCTCGGTGACGCAGATCAACTTTGCAGATCCGGAAAACGCGAAGCACAAGATCGCATTCGACAACCTGACGCCGCTTTACCCTGACGAGCGGTTTCAGATGGAAATTGACGATCCGACGATCAAGGACAAGTCCGCCCGGGTGATCGACCTGGTCGCGCCAATCGGTAAAGGTCAACGGTCGTTGATCGTGGCGCCGCCGCGGACGGGTAAGACCGTCATCCTTCAGAACATCGCAACCAGCATCGAACGGAACCATCCCGAATGCTATCTGATCGTTCTACTGATCGACGAACGTCCCGAAGAGGTGACGGACATGCAGAGATCGGTGAAGGGAGAAGTCATCAGCTCGACCTTTGACGAGCCGGCCGCGCGGCACGTCGCGGTGGCGGAGATGGTGATCGAGAAGGCCAAGCGTTTGGTCGAACATAAACGAGATGTTGTTATTCTTCTCGATTCAATAACAAGACTTGGTAGGGCTTATAACACTGTTGTGCCGTCGTCGGGCAAGGTTCTGACAGGTGGTGTAGACGCCAATGCGCTGCAACGTCCAAAACGGTTCTTTGGTGCGGCCCGGAACATCGAGGAAGGTGGTTCGCTGACGATCATATCCACCGCGCTGATCGACACCGGCAGCCGGATGGACGAGGTGATCTTCGAGGAATTCAAGGGTACGGGTAACTCGGAACTGATCCTGGATCGCAAGATTGCAGATAAGCGCGTGTTCCCGGCCATCGACATCTTGAAATCGGGTACGCGGAAAGAAGACTTGTTGATCGACAAGGTAGACCTGCAAAAGACCTACGTCCTGCGTCGTATCTTGAATCCGATGGGGACGACGGATGCTATCGAGTTCCTGCTTGGAAAACTCAAGCAGACCAAGACGAACTCGGATTTCTTCGATTCGATGAACACTTGATGTAACACCCTGTCGGAAGACTGATGGACACGATTTTTGCCCTTTCGACGGCACCCGGAAAGGCAGGTGTCGCCATCATCCGTGTTTCTGGCGCTGGTGCATTTGCCGGGGTCAGGGCGT
Organism: Roseovarius sp. MMSF_3298; assembly: GCF_030733705.1. Classification (NCBI taxonomy): domain Bacteria; kingdom Pseudomonadati; phylum Pseudomonadota; class Alphaproteobacteria; order Rhodobacterales; family Roseobacteraceae; genus Roseovarius; species Roseovarius sp. MMSF_3298. The sequence goes on along the minus strand of NZ_JASHIN010000003.1, from coordinate 250,066 downwards.
TGGTGGGTGACCTGCCGTGCGAAAGGCAAGCGGCTTTGCGCACGGTCCGGTCGCAAAACAGAGAGGTCATCGATAAAGCACTGGTGCTCGTGTTCGAAGAAGATCGAAGCTTTACGGGCGAGCCAACGGTTGAGCTTCAATGCCACGGCTCGTCCGCTGTCATTTCGGCGATCCTGGAGGCGCTTGGTCAGCAAAATGGATTGCGGCCGGCCGACCCTGGTGAGTTCACGCGGCGTGCTCTGGAGAACGAGCGGCTGGACCTTGCCCAAGTCGAAGGGTTGGCCGATCTTATTGACGCCGAAACCGAAGCACAACGAAGGCAGGCGCAGCGGGTCTTCTCCGGCGAACTTGGCGCGCGGGGCGAGCTTTGGCGTAGCAAGCTGATCCGGGCAGCGGCCTTGCTGGAGGCGACGATAGACTTCGCGGATGAAGAAGTGCCCGAGGACGTGTCGCCAGAGGTGAACGCGCTTCTGTCCGAAGTTCGCAGTGAATTGGACCTCCAGATTTCTGGCGTCCGTACTGCAGAACGCATCCGCGAGGGTTTTGAGGTTGCGATCGTAGGAGCGCCGAACATTGGCAAATCAACGCTTTTGAATGCGTTGGCCGGTCGTGACGCCGCGATCACGTCTGAGGTTGCGGGCACAACACGTGACGTCATCGAAGTGCGGATGGATTTGCACGGACTTCCAGTAACGCTTCTCGATACTGCGGGATTGAGGGAAACCGAGGACGTGGTCGAATCGATTGGAGTCGAGCGCGCGCGGGCACGGGCAGAGAATGCAGATCTTCGGGTATTTCTCGTACAGCCAGGTGGCGCGCCCGAGATTTTACCTCAAGAGAACGACTTGCTGCTCGTAGGAAAAGCGGATCTCTATGGTAATCCGCATGACGGCGTATCCGGTGCAACGGGACATGGGGTGTCCGGTCTTGTCCAGCGGATAACTGATGTTTTCAAAGACAGGGCGTCGAACGCTGGGGTGGCCACGCGTTTGCGGCATAAGCGGGCCTTGGAAGCCGGGAGCGCTTATCTGGAAGCTGCAACGGACATGCTGAACACTCCGGAGGGCGCACCGGATCTTGTCGCAGAAGAGCTGCGAAGTGCTGTGCGCGCCCTTGATTCTCTGGTAGGACGAGTTGATATCGAGAACGTTTTGGACGAAATATTCTCGAGCTTTTGCCTGGGTAAATAGCGGAGTGTTTCACGTGAAACATTTTGATGTCATCGTTATTGGCGGCGGTCACGCTGGCGCTGACGCGGCGCACGCGGCGGCGCGAATGGGCGCGCGCACGGCGCTTGTTACGCTGACACACGCGTCTATCGGTGTGATGTCGTGCAACCCAGCGATTGGGGGGTTGGGAAAAGGGCACCTCGTACGAGAGATTGACGCTTTGGACGGTATCATGGGGCGCGTCGCGGATGCGGCGGGTATTCAGTTTCGTCTTTTGAACCGTCGGAAAGGTCCAGCGGTACAGGGCCCTAGAACCCAGGCTGACCGCAAGATTTACCGCGAGGTGATACAACGAGAGATTGCTGCGCAGCCGAATCTCTCCGTCATTGAGGGTGAGGCGGCAGATTTTCTGTTTGAGGGCGAAGCGGTCGCAGGCGTACTGCTTGCGGATGGCAGCAGCATTTCTGCGCATTCAGTGGTGCTGACGACCGGTACATTTTTGCGCGGTGTCATTCACATTGGCGACGTCTCGCGCCCCGGCGGTCGTATGGGAGACAAGCCATCTGTAAAGCTTGCCGAGCGAATTGATGAATTCGGACTGCCCTTGGGGCGGCTCAAGACGGGCACACCGCCCAGGCTGAACGGAAAGACGATCAATTGGGATGGGCTGGACGTGCAGCCGGCAGATGAAGATCCGGTGATGTTTTCCTTCATGTCCAAGGCGCCAACGGCCCGGCAGATTTCATGCGGGATTACGCATACCAACGAGACTACACACGACATCATTCGAGCCAATCTTAAGCGCTCAGCCATGTACGGTGGGCATATATATGGGGTCGGACCACGCTACTGCCCCTCCATCGAGGATAAGATCGTGCGATTTGCGGACAAACAGTCTCACCAGATCTTCCTTGAGCCGGAAAGCCTGTCTGATGATGTGATTTACCCGAACGGTATTTCGACATCGTTGCCAGAAGACATCCAGCAAGAGTACGTTCACTCGATTAACGGCCTTGAGAATGCTGAGATTCTTCAGCCTGGTTACGCGATAGAATACGATTACGTGGACCCCCGGGCGCTAGATACGACGCTCGCGGTACGATCGGTGCCCGGACTTTATTTGGCTGGTCAAATCAATGGGACTACCGGTTATGAAGAGGCCGCCGCGCAAGGGGTGGTGGCAGGATTGAACGCTGCGCTCTCGGCTTTGCGGCGTGAGCCGGTCATTTTCAAACGCTCTGAAAGCTATATCGGGGTCATGATCGATGATCTGACCATGCGTGGCGTGACGGAGCCGTACAGAATGTTCACGTCCCGCGCAGAGTTCCGGTTGTCGCTGAGAGCAGACAATGCGGACCAACGCCTGACACCTATCGGTTTGAGCTTGGGGTGTGTCGGGGAAAACCGTCGTGCCGCCTTTGGCGAAAAGATGGAGCGGCTCGAGGCCGGTAAGGACAAGATCAGCGCACAAAGCTACACACCCAAACAGTTGAATACAGCGGGCATCAAAGTAAACGAGGATGGGTCGAAGCGTGATGGGTTTGCGCTGCTTGCGTATCCTGACGTACAGTTCGAAGATCTGCTCGCTCTTGACCCATCTCTTTCCGAGATTGATGTGGAATCGCGTCGCCAGCTTGAGAGGGATGCGCTTTACGCGAATTATATCGAGCGTCAGAACCGTGATGTCGAGCTTATGAAGAACGACGAAAAGCACGCGATACCGAATGGCTTCGACTTCAGTTGTGTCGAAGGATTATCGAGTGAGCTGAAAAGTAAGCTGACTGCTGCACGACCGGAAAACCTTTCCCAAGCGAGTAGAATCGACGGAATGACGCCGGCTGCTTTGACAATCATATTGGCCAAGCTCCGCCAGCAAAAAAGATCTAGGTCGGCATGAGCGTCATTGGCGACTTGCGTGTTTCACGTGAAACAATCCAAAAGCTGGAGCATTACGCAGACGCGCTCAGAAAATGGAACCCCAAGATCAACCTCGTCTCCAAGTCGACTATTGATGATCTTTGGCGCCGACACTTTGTCGATTCTGCGCAGATCTTGGAGCTTGCGCCTTCGGATGCGAAAACATGGGCAGATCTTGGCGCCGGTGGTGGTTTTCCAGGCTTGGTTGTCGCTATTATTGCCGCAGAAATTCAGCCAAAACTTTCTATGACACTTGTGGAATCGGACCATCGAAAATGCACATTTCTCCGTAGCGTATTAAGGGAAACCTCGATCAAGGCAAACGTAATCTCTCGTCGTATCGAAGAGATCCCGCCGTTGCAGGCTTGCGTTATATCGGCACGTGCTTTGGCGGAATTGCCAAAGCTTCTTTCGTTGTCGCACGGGCATTCAGCAAAAGGCGGTGTAATGCTGTTTCCAAAGGGCGAAAACTGGCGAACAGAAGTGACTGAGGCGCAATCGAAGTGGCGTTTCGACCACCAAGTTGCTAAAAGCAAGACGAACACAAAATCCGTCATTCTACGCATTTCAGGAGTATGCCGTGCTTGATCTCACGCGCACTGCCGGACCGAAAATCATCGCGATCGCAAATCAGAAAGGCGGCGTCGGAAAAACCACAACAACAATAAATCTGGCAGCCGCCTTGTCAGAGGACGGGTTCAAGGTTTTGATTGTCGATCTTGATCCACAGGGCAACGCATCGACCGGCTTGGGAGTTGAGCCTGGCGAGCGGGAATACACCACATACGAGCTTTTGCTTGAGGAAATCGAGCTTGGCCGGGTAATCCAAAAAACGGCTCAGGACAACTTGAGTATCGTGCCTGCCACGGTCGATCTGAGTTCTGCGGACATGGAGCTTATTTCGAACGAAAAGCGAAGCTTTCTTTTGCATGACGCGCTGCGTCAGCCCGCAATGGACGGTTTTGCGTTCGATTTCATTCTGATCGACTGCCCGCCTTCGCTTAATCTTCTGACCGTGAACGCGATGGTGGCGGCGCACTCCGTTCTTGTGCCATTGCAATCCGAATTCTTCGCACTCGAGGGGTTGTCTCAGCTGATGTTGACGGTGCGCGAGGTACGTCAGTCCGCGAACAAGGATTTACGGATCGAAGGTGTTGTCTTGACCATGTATGACGGCCGGAACAATCTGTCATCACAAGTCGAACAAGATGCCCGCGACAACCTTGGGTCACTGGTGTTTCAGACGAAAATTCCGCGTAATGTCAGGGTGAGCGAAGCGCCATCTTATGCCCTTCCGGTGCTTTCCTACGACCCGGCATCCAAAGGTGCGGAGGCGTACCGTGCGCTTGCACGGGAACTGGTACAAAACAACAAGCGCCAGGCGGCGTAAGGAGAGCGGGATGTCCGAAAACAGATCAAAACGAGGCCTGGGACGGGGGTTGTCGGCGTTGATGTCAGATGTGGCAGAGTCGCAAGATGCGCCCGAGAACGCGGCAAAGGCTGCGGACAAGGCGGTACCGATCGAAAAGATCGAGCCGAATCCCGACCAGCCGCGGCGGGACTTCGACGAAGCAGCGATGCAAGACCTTGCGTCGTCGATCGGGGCAAAGGGCATCATCCAACCTTTGATCGTACGGCCGAACCCCAGAAAGAGTGGCGCCTACGAGATTGTTGCAGGCGAACGGCGTTGGCGGGCCGCGCAACTCGCCAAGCTTCACGATGTTCCGGTAATCGTTCGGGAGTTTGACGATACCGAGGTTCTGGAAGTCGCCATTATTGAGAATATCCAGCGCGCCGACCTGAATCCAGTCGAAGAAGCGGCTGGATACAGCCAGCTAATGGAGCGGTTCGGTCACACCCAGGAAAAGCTGGCCCAGGCCTTGGGTAAGAGTCGCAGTTACATTGCGAACCTTGTTCGTTTGCTTGGTTTGCCAGATGACGTCCTGACATATTTGCGCGACGGGAGGTTGAGCGCAGGCCATGCGCGCGCCCTGATAACATCTGACGATCCGTCCGGACTTGCCAGCCAAGTGCTGAAGAAAGGGCTGTCAGTGCGCGAGACCGAGAAGTTGGCCAAGAAAAGCGAGGGCAACATTTTTTCGGATGAAGGCAAGCCGAAGAAGAAGGGCTCGGCGCAGAAGGACGCCGATACAAAGGCACTGGAAGGCGATCTGGCGGCGAACCTCGGGATGAAAGTTGCGCTGAACCACAAGCCGGGGGCGGAGAATGGGAGCATGACCATTTCCTATACTAGCCTCGATGAACTGGACGATCTGTGCCGAAAGCTAACCGGCAGTTAGTCGTTGAGCAGTTCCGCAATGACGCGGTTAAGGAGCAGCCGGCCAGCAGGCGTGACCGATAACCGCTCTCGCTGAACCTCCAGTAGGCCAAGTTCTGTTAGCTCGGTTATTTTAGACGGCGAAATTGGCGCGCCAGACAAAGCATGGTGCCTGTACAGATCAATGCCTTCGACGATCCTCAGGCCCATCAGAAGATGCTCGGCCTTCTGATCTACGCTATCTATTTTACTGAATAATTTCAGTGACTTACTTTCTTCTGAGCGCGTCAGCCATTGCTCCGGGTTGGACCAGGCTTCCGTCTCGTGTCGCGCGCCGTTCAGCGTGATCCGGCCATGGGCGCCGGGGCCGATGCCCACGTAGTCGCCATAACGCCAGTAGACGAGATTGTGCCGGGATTCGGCGCCCGGCTTGGCGTGATTTGAAACCTCGTAGGCGCTGAATCCGGCTGCTTCGCACAGTTCCTGCGTCAGTTCGTACATATCGGCGGCAAGATCGTCCGATGGAAGGCCACGCAGACCGCCCCGAGCGCGCCTTTGAGAGAAGATCGTGCCGGGTTCGATGGTGAGTTGGTAAAGAGAGAGGTGATCGACAGCGAGCGCAAGGGCCTCGGAAAGCTCCTGGCGCCAATCCGTCAGGGTTTGATCCTGCCGGGCATAAATGAGATCGAAACTGACCCGGTTGAAATGGGCGCGGGCGATTTCATAGGCGCTGATGGCCTCTGCCGCGCTGTGAATGCGCCCGAGACGGCGCAGGTCGTCGTCGCGAAAGGATTGAACGCCAAGGGACACCCGGTTTACACCAGCTTGGGAAAACCCGGCGAAACGATCCGCCTCGACCGAACCGGGATTCGCCTCAAGCGTGATTTCGATATCGTTGGCAGGCGTCCAGATCCGACAGGCATGTTCGATGATGGTCGCCACCAACTCCGGCTTCATAAGGCTTGGCGTGCCACCTCCGAAAAAAATGGAGTTCAAAACCCGGCCCGGGAGGCGTTCGGCAAATCGGTCAAGTTCTCGCAAATAGGCTCTAAGCCACCGCGATTGATCGATCTCGCTCCGAACGTGGCTGTTGAAATCGCAATAAGGGCATTTCGCCTCGCAGAAGGGCCAATGAATGTAGAGGCCAAAGCCGCCAGCCTGCCAATCCTCAGTCAAAGCAGCCCTTCACAAGTTTGGCAAACGCATCGGCGCGATGACTGATCTTGTTCTTCTCCGACCCGTCCATCTCACCGAAGGTAATGTCGTATCCGTTCGGTTGAAAAATCGGGTCGTAGCCGTGGCCGTGCGTTCCGCGCATCGGCCAAACAATTTTCCCGTCAATGGTGCCGGGAAAAACTTCGTCATGCCCATCGGGCCATGCCAAAACCAAAGTGCAGCAGAACCGTGCTGTCCAGGGCTGTGCTGCACCAACCTCCAGGATGCGGTCATGTGCCTTGACCATCGCCATGGCAAAATCGCGACCAGTCTCTGTTTCAGCCCAATCCGCTGTATAAACGCCCGGAGCGCCCCCAAGCGCGTCAATCTCGATACCACTGTCGTCGGACAAGGAAGGCAGCCCCGTCGCCTGCGCGGCGGCATGGGCCTTGATCCGGGCATTGCCAACAAAGGTGGTTTCGGTTTCATCGGGCTCGCCCAGTTGCATTGCTGCGGCGCCGACGACCTTGATACCGTAGGGTTCAAGCAACGTTACGATCTCTTCAAGTTTGCCCGCGTTGTGGGTGGCAACCAGAAGTGTATCGCCCGAGAACTTACGCATCCGCAGCCGCTTTCTGTATCGCGACAAGCTCGCCGACGCCTTTTTCCGCGAGGTCCATGAGGCTCTCCATCTCGGTCCGGCTGAAGGTTGCACCCTCGGCACTCATCTGGACCTCAATGAGGCGGCCGGTGCCGGTCATGATGAAATTGCCGTCGACACCGGCGTCGCTGTCCTCCGGGTAGTCCAGATCAAGGACGGGCTGGCCCGCATAAATGCCACAGCTGACGGCGGCCACGGGATCGACGAGCGGGTCACTGAGTATGTCGCCGATTTTGAGCAGTTTGTTGACCGCAAGGCGCAGCGCGACCCAACCTCCGGTAATGGAGGCGCAACGTGTTCCACCATCAGCCTGAATTACATCGCAATCGACGGTGATCTGACGTTCGCCCAAGGCCACACGATCGACACCGGCGCGCAGACTGCGCCCGATGAGGCGCTGAATCTCAACGGTCCGTCCACCCTGTTTGCCTGCAGATGCCTCGCGCCGCATACGCGACGTGGTCGAACGCGGCAGCATTCCGTACTCTGCCGTGACCCAGCCGAGGCCGGAGCCCTTGATGAACGGCGGAACACGATCCTCGATCGTTGCGGTACACAGGACGTGGGTGTCGCCGATGCGGATCATGCAGGATCCTTCGGCATGTTTGGTCACGCCCGTTTCGATTGAAACCGCGCGCATTTCACTTAAGTCTCTTCCCGAAGGACGCATGCCAGATCTCCTTGTTTGCCTGTTCGGGATACAGGCGACCGAAACCTGATAGCAACCCCGATTGACCTTTTCGGCAAGCCGTTATTAATGGCACTTCACGGGGTGACAGAAATGAAGATGGATAACGCGCGACAGATCCTCGAAGAGATGAACGACCGCTCGCGGGAAGTGTTTCGGCGGGTTGTCGAAGGGTATCTCGCCACCGGCGATCCTGTGGGGTCGCGTACGCTGACCCGCGACATGAGCGAGAAAGTGTCCGCGGCGACTATTCGAAATGTGATGCAGGACCTCGAGTACCTTGGGCTGCTGGACAGCCCTCATGTCTCGGCCGGGCGCGTCCCGACGCAGCAGGGCCTCAGGATGTTCGTCGACGGACTGCTGGAGGTCAGCGACCTTGAACTGAATGATCGGGAGAAGATCGACGCGACGTTGGGCTCCAACTCGGATGACGTCAGTCTTGCGCTGGATCGGATCGGCTCTGCTCTTTCTGGTGTGACACAGGGCGCCTCGCTGGTTTTGGCGCCGAAGCGCGAAGCGCCGATCAAGCATATCGAGTTCGTCGCGCTGGGCCACGATAGAGCGCTGGTTGTTCTGGTTTTCGCCGACGGGCATGTCGAGAACCGTATCTTCCATCCGCCGCCGGGACAGACGCCAAGCTCGATGAGAGAGGCGGCAAATTTTCTGAATGCCCTGATCGAGGGAAAAACACTTTCCGATGTCCAGACGGTCATCGCCAAAGAGATCGACAATCGTCGCCAGGAAATCGACGGACTTGCGCATCAATTGGTCGAAAGTGGGCTGGCCGTATGGGAGGGCGAGGCTGACAGTTACGAGAGGTTGATCGTGCGGGGGCGTGCGAATCTGATCAACTCAGAGGTTGAACAGGAGGACCTTGACCGGATGAAAACCCTGTTCGACGACCTTGAACGGAAACGAGACATCGCAGAATTTCTCGAATTGACCGATCAAGGCGAGGGTGTGCGCATTTTTATCGGGTCAGAGAACAAACTTTTCTCACTTTCGGGTTCCTCTTTGGTGGTCTCTCCATATATGAACGCTGATCGTAAGATCGTGGGCGCGGTCGGTGTGATTGGTCCGACGCGCTTGAACTACGGTCGAATTGTTCCAATCGTGGATTACACCGCGCAGCTTGTCGGAAAGCTGATCGCGGACCGAAAGTAGAGGATGAGCATGGCACAGTCGAAAGAAGACCCGTTTCTGGACGACGTGGAGCAAGCGGAAGAAGAAGAGCACGCTGCAATGACCGAAGAAGACGCTCCGGAAAGCCCGGAGCATCAAATCGAGGCGCTGCGGGCTGAGCGTGACGCGTTCCAAGACAAGTTCATGCGGGCCCTTGCCGATGCCGAAAACGCCCGGAAACGGGCTCAGCGGGAGCGCACGGAAGCCGAGAATTATGGCGGGTCGAAGCTGGCCCGGGATATTTTGCCGGTCTACGACAACCTGAAGCGTGCGGTCGAGACCGTGACCGACGAACAGCGCAAAGAAGCGGCGGCTCTGATCGAAGGTGTCGAGCTGACAATGCGCGAACTGGTCAACGTGTTTTCCAAGCACGGTATTCAGGTGATCGATCCCCAAGTGGGCGACAAGTTCGACCCGAAACAGCACGAGGCAATGTTCGAGGCGCCTGTGCCCGGCACCAAGGCGGGTGAGATCATCCAGGTTTCGGCACAGGGCTTCATGTTGTACGACCGTATCTTGCGCCCGGCGCAGGTGGGCGTTTCTTCCTTTTCAGGCTGACGCTCTCAGAGATCGCGAGACAAACCTTTCAGCTCGTAGAGCAGATCCAAAGCCTCTTTGGGGCTAAGGTGATCCGGTTGAATTTCTTTTAGCCGCGCGTCGACCACTGAGTCTTTTGACACAGGTTGGGGTGCGGGCGGCGGGGACGCGGCAAAAAGAGGCAGATCGTCGATCAAGGCGGCACGCTTGCCGCCGCCCTCGCGCTCGCCCTTTTCCAAAGCATCCAGAACGACGCGGGCGCGCTCAACTACAGCGGCGGGCAAACCGGCCAGCTTCGCCACCTGCACGCCATAGCTGCGATCCGCTGCGCCACGCCGGACCTCGTGCATGAAGATCACGTCGCCCTCATGCTCTTTAACAGCGACGGTGGCATTATCCACGCGCTCCAGCTTGTCGCTCAGCCGTGTCAGTTCGTGGTAATGCGTAGCGAAAAGGGCGCGGCAGCGGTTGGTTTCATGAAGATGCTCCAACGTCGCCCACGCGATGCTGAGCCCATCGTACGTGGCCGTGCCACGGCCAATCTCGTCCAGGATCACCAGCGCCTTGTTGTCAGCCTGGTTCAGAATGGCCGCGGTTTCCACCATTTCGACCATGAAAGTGGAGCGGCCACGGGCCAGATCGTCAGAGGCGCCGACGCGGCTGAACAGTTGGCTGACAAGCCCGATATGCGCCCTTGTTGCCGGAACGTAACTGCCCATCTGGGCGAGAACTGCGACAAGAGCATTCTGGCGCAGGAAGGTCGATTTACCGGCCATGTTCGGCCCGGTCAGCAGCCAGATATCGCTGATCTCGCCGAGAGCGCAGTCATTCGCGATGAAAGGTGCCCCGCCTTGCGATCGGAGGGCTGCCTCGACAACAGGGTGACGGCCCGCTTCGATGTCGAGCGCGCGGCTTTCATCGACCTTGGGGCGGCACCAGTGTTCGGCCCGGGCGAGATCGGCAAGGCCGGCGGCGAGGTCGAACTCGGCCAGTGAGCGTGCCGCTAGCGATACGTCTCCGGACCGCTCCAGAATCGCGCGCTTCAGGGTGTCATAGAGCCGTTTTTCAATCTCCAACGCCCGACCGCCTGCGTTGAGAATGCGGGTTTCCATCTCGCTGAGCGGAACGGTGGTGAACCGGACCTGGTTCGCGGTGGTCTGGCGATGCTTGAAGGTTTCGTTGAGCGGCTCTGACAGCATCTTGTCGGCGTGGGTGGCGGTGACTTCGACGAAATAACCCAGAACGTTGTTATGTTTGACCTTCAGGCTTTGAATCCCGGTCGTCTTTGCATAATCCGCCTGCATTCCGGCGATGACGCTACGCCCCTCGTCGCGCAGCTTGCGCGCCTCGTCCAACTCGGTGTCATAGCCGTCGGCGATAAAGCTTCCGTCGCGGGCGAGCAAAGGCGGCTCGGCGATCAGGGCTTCATCGAGCAGGTCGAGCAGCTCATCGTGGCCGGTCAGCGCCAAAGACACTTCCTGAAGCGGTTTTGGCAGGTCCTGTCCCTCAAGCATCCGCGCAACCTCGGCGCTTTGCGCGAGGCCGTTACGAATGGCAGCGAGGTCGCGGGGGCCGCCCCGGTCGAGCCCGAGACGCGACAAGGCCCGGTCAAGGTCGGGAACCTTGCGCAGCGCTTCGCGCAGATCCTGAGAGAACCGTGCATTCTGAACCATGAACTCCACGCAATCGAGGCGATCCTGAACCACATGCAGAACGCGGCTGGGGCTGGAGATGCGCCGCTCGAGCAAGCGACCGCCCCCGGCGGTTACCGTACGGTCGATGCAAGACAGAAGCGAGCCCGCCCGCCCGCCGGTCAGTGACTGGGTCAGTTCCAGATTTCGACGCGTGGCGGCGTCGATCTGAATGACACGCGCCTCGTTCTCGCGCACGGGTTTTTGCAGGAGCGGCAGCTTTCCCTTCTGCGTGATTTCCAGGTACTCGGCGATCGCGCCCATTGCGGCGATTTCTGCGCGTTCGAACTGACCGAAGGCCTCGAGCGTGTTGACGTCGAACAAAGAACAGAGCCGCCTTTCGGCGCCTGCGCTGTCAAATGCCGAGCGGCCGAGCGGGGTGATCGAGATGCCATGTTCCTCGGTGATGTCACGAATGTCGGCTTCGTCACTATCGGCCACGATCAGTTCACTGGGCGCAAGGCGGGCGAGCTCAGGCGACAGGCGCGGGCCGGCCAGCGGCATGACATGAAACGCGCCGGTCGAGATATCGACCCAGGCCAAAGCAGAGCTTTCACGTATCTTCGCGAATGCGGTCAGAAAGTTGTGGCGGCGCGCCTCGAGCAGACTTTCCTCGGTCAGCGTTCCGGGGGTCACCAGGCGCACCACGTCACGTTTGACCACGGATTTCGAGCCGCGCTTCTTGGCCTCGGCGGGGTCTTCCATCTGCTCGCAGACGGCAACGCGAAAGCCCTTGCGTATAAGGGTAAGAAGGTAGCCCTCGGCGGAATGTACGGGCACGCCGCACATGGCGATATCTTCGCCCAGATGTTTGCCGCGCTTGGTAAGGGCGATATCCAGCGCCTCGGCGGCGGCAACCGCGTCTTCAAAAAAAAGCTCGTAGAAATCACCCATACGGTAGAACAGAAGTGCGTTCTGGTACTGTGCTTTCAGTTCCAGATATTGCGCCATCATCGGCGTCACGGTTGTTGTCGTGGATGCCACATTGCCCCCTATAGGCTTTGGCCGGCAGCTTACAAATCGCGAGCAGGGGGTGAAAGGCAAAAGCGAAGCAAGGCTTGAAAACTGCGCCCATGCGCGGAAGCTGTGAAAAGCGATGGAGGGGCGAATGATCTTCAACCTGGGCTCTGTGAATACCGACTACGTCTATCTGGTGCCGCACCTGCCGCAGCCGGGCGAGACGCTGGCGGCGGCGTCGATGTCGGTCGAGTTGGGCGGCAAGGGCGCCAACATGTCGGTAGCGATTGCAAAGGCGGGGGGACGCGTGCGCCACATAGGTGCGGTGGGACCGGATGGCGCCTGGGCCAAATCGCGGTTGGCCGAGTACGGCATAGACGTGGAACATATTAAAAAGGTCGATGTGCCGACGGGGCATGCAATCATTAGCGTCGACCCGCAGGGCGAGAATGCGATCGTGATCTTTCCCGGCGCCAATCACGAGCAATCGCATCATGGGATTGCCGCGGCCTTGGCGGAGGCGGGTGCGGCTGACCTTCTGGTGCTTCAGAACGAAACCAAGGGCAGGGCGTTTGCCGTGGCGCAAGCGCGGGAACGGGGATCGAGGGTGATGTATGTACCTGCGCCCTATGATGAGAAGGCGGTAATCGGGTTACTTCCGCACGCGCATATCCTGGTGTTGAACGAAGTCGAATTCGGCCAGATGGTGCAGGCCACGGGGCGGGATGTAGCAACGCTTGGAGTACCGACCATCGTCGTGACACGCGGGGCGCAAGGGGCCCTTCTTCTGGAGGAAAGCTCTGGCTGGTCGGAACGGAATTTCCCGGCACCGAAGGTTGACGCGGTTGATACGACAGGCGCGGGAGACACGTTCGCTGGATTTCTGGCCGCCGGGCTGGACTCCGGCTTTTCGGCCGAACGGGCGGTGGAGCGCGCCGTTTTCGCGGCGGCGTTGAAGGTCACGCGGCGCGGGACGGCGGAGGCTATTCCGTCCTTGGCCGAGGTTCAGGCCTTCGTGGGTTAAGAGCCGACGAACGGCGCGTTGTCGCCCCAAAGCTGGCGGATGCGTTCGTCGCGGCCACAGGCCTCGCGATATGCCTTGTAGGCTTTGGCCTGGGTCTTCGGGCCGAACCGCGTGATGATCAGGCGGTCGCCCTTGTAGTAATCCTGATGATAGTCTTCCGCCTCGTAGAAGTTCGACGCGGACAGGATCGGGGTGACAATATCTTGGCCGAGGGTAGCGGCGGCCTTGGCCTTGGCAGTCTTCGCCGCTTGTTCTTCGGCGGCACCGTCGGCAAAGATCGCGGTGCGATAGCTGTCGCCACGGTCGCAGAACTGGCCGCCGGCATCGGTCGGATCGACCGAGCGGAAAAACAGCGACAAGAGTTCCTCGCGGCTGACTTGTGCCGGATCGTATTCGATCTGCACCGCCTCGTAATGGCCCGTTCCGCCGCGCACGACCTGCTTGTATGTGGGGTTTTCCACGGTGCCGCCGGTGTATCCCGATACGACTTCGCTGACGCCGTCCACGGATTCGAAATCCGCCTCGACGCACCAGAAGCAACCGCCCGCCACCGTAAGCGTTTCGGTTTCTGCGGCCTTGGCGGCGTTGGTCTGGACGCCAAAGCCGATGACGATGGATATGGCGAGCACGGTCGCCTTGATGTTACGCAGATGGTTCATGGCACAGCCTCCCTTTGCCTGAGGTCAAACTGCCGCGTTTGTGCAACTGTTCCAACTCACCTGCTTGTGAGGTCACGGGGCGGTGAAGCGAATTTATCTCTTGGCACCGAAATGGCCTGTTCCTAGCGTGGGCTGAAACAAATCGCGGGGGTGGTTTGTAACAAAGTGAAAGGCGACAGGCATGGCAGAGCATCAGACGACACACCAAGCAGAAGAGGATGCGCGAAACGAGGACATCCTGATCTGGCTGAACGGGCGGATTGTGCCCAAGGCCGAGGCGGTCGTCAGTGTCTATGACAGCGGGTTCATGCTGGGCGATGGAGTGTGGGAGGGTTTGCGACTGTATAACGGGACGTGGGCTTTCGTAGACGAGCATCTTGATCGGTTGTTCGAAGCGGCAAAGGCGATTGACCTCGATATTGGCCTGACGCGGCAAGAGGTCTTGCAGGCGCTTCTGGACACGCAGACCGCCAACGAGATGACGACGGACGCGCACGCCCGCCTGATGGTGACGCGGGGCATCAAGACCCGGCCGTTTCAACACCCCAGCCTGTCGCGGCAAGGACCGACGATCACGATCATCATGGAGCATTCGCGCCCCAAGATCGCGCGGCCCATACGGCTGGCCACGGTGCCGCATATCCGGGGCTTGCCGATGACGCAGGACCCGAAGCTGAATTCCCATTCCAAGCTCAACTGCATCCTGGCGTGCATCGCCGCGGAAAAAGCGGGTGCAGACGAAGCCCTGATGCTGGATGTGCATGGGTTCGTGAACACGACTAATGCCTGCAATTTCTTTATCGTTCGTAAAGGGGCCGTTTGGACCTCGACCGGGGACTACTGCATGAACGGGATCACGCGGCAGAAGGTGATCGACCTGTGCCGGGAAAGTGACATCCCGATCTACGAGCGGAATTACTCTCTGGTGGACACCTATGGTGCGGACGAAGCATTCCTGACCGGCACATTCGGCGCGCAGACACCGGTGAGCGAGATCGATGGGCGGCCCATTGGCGACGGCGAGGCCGGGCCGGTGACGCGAAAGATCCAGGGGCTGTACAGGGACCTGATCGCGAAGGAATGCGCCTGATGCGGATCGCGATGTGGTCGGGGCCGCGAAACCTGTCGACGGCGATGATGTATTCGTTCGCGGCGCGGGGCGATTGCGCCGTGATCGACGAGCCGTTCTATGCCGCCTACCTGACGATGACAGGGCTGGAGCACCCGATGCGGGACCAGATCATTGCCTCGCAGCCGAGCGACCCGGCGGATGTGGTCGCGGGTCTGATGGGGCCTAACCCACGGGGAAAGCAGCATTATTACCACAAGCATATGGCGCAGCACATGATAGACGGCATGCCGCGCGACTGGATCCGGGACGTGGTGAACGTGTTCCTGATCCGGCATCCGGCGCGGGTGGTGGCGAGTTTCTCGGCCAAGTATGAAAAGCCCACGCTGGACGATATCGGGTTTCGCCAGCAGGCGGAGCTGTTCGACCAGGTCAAGGCGCTGGGCGGAGATCCGGTGGTGATCGACAGTGCGGATATACGGCGCGATCCGGAGGGGCACTTGCGGGCCTTTTGCGACCGGATCGGGCTGGACTGGACGCCGGACATGCTGCGCTGGCCCAAGGGCGGGCACGCGGATGATGGGGTCTGGGCCAGTCACTGGTATGGGGCGGTACATGGCTCGACCGGGTTCGCATCGGCCGAGGGAGAGGTGCCGGAGTTGACCGGGTGGAAGGCGGATTTATCAACGGCCGCGATGCCCTACTACGAGGCGTTGCGCGGGGAAGCGGTTAAGGCACCGTTGCAGGGTTAACGGGCGAATCAGGGTCGAAAATGGCACGTCGGTATCGCGTCGGTAGTTCAGTGGTATCGCGACGGTGCCAATTTCGCAGAATGCCGTGGTAAACGGGCCGAACGTTCGTCGGCCCGTTTGAGCTGCCTTTCTTAACCTTTCAGGCGACGGTTGCGGGCAGCCAGAAGTTTCAGACGAAGCGCGTTCAACTGGATGAAGCCAGCGGCGTCTTTCTGGTCGTAAGCGCCGGCGTCTTCCTCGAAGGTCACGTGCGCCTCGGAATAAAGCGAGTGATCGGACCAGCGGCCGACGCAGGTGGCCGACCCTTTATAGAGCTTCAGTCGGACGGTGCCGGTGACGTGTTCCTGGCTTTTGTCGATGGCGGCTTGCAGCATCTCGCGCTCGGGGCTGTACCAGAAGCCGTTGTAGATGAGCTCGGCATAGCGCGGCATCAGGCTGTCCTTGAGGTGGCCTGCGCCGCTGTCGAGGGTGATCTGTTCGATGCCGCGATGCGCCTCGAGCAGGACGGTGCCGCCGGGCGTCTCGTAGATGCCGCGGGACTTCATGCCGACAAAGCGGTTTTCCACGAAGTCGAGCCGGCCGATGCCGTGCTTTCCGCCAAGCTCGTTCAGCTTGGTCAGGATCGTGGCCGGCGACATCGCCTCGCCATTGATCGAGACGGCGTCACCTTTCTCGAACCCGATCTCGACGAGTTCGGGCATGTCGGGCGCATCCTCGGGGTTGGTGGTGCGCTGGTAGACATAGTCGGGCGCCGGCTCGGCGGGGTCTTCCAGCACCTTGCCCTCGGACGAGGTGTGCAGAAGGTTGGCGTCGACGCTGAACGGCGCCTCGCCGCGCTTGTCCTTGGCGATGGGGATCTGGTTCTTCTCGGCGAACTCGATCAGGCGGGTGCGCGAGGTCAGGTCCCATTCGCGCCAGGGGGCGATGACCTTGATATCGGGGTTGAGCGCGTAGGCAGCCAGTTCGAACCGGACCTGGTCATTGCCCTTGCCGGTGGCGCCGTGGGCGACGGCATCGGCGCCGGTCTCGGCGGCGATCTCGACCAGGCGCTTGGAAATCAGCGGGCGCGCGATGGAGGTGCCGAGCAGGTACTGGCCCTCGTACAAAGCGTTGGCGCGGAACATCGGGAAGACGAAGTCGCGGACGAATTCCTCGCGGATATCCTCGATGTAGATATTGTCGGGGTTGATACCGAGGAGTTCGGCCTTCTTGCGGGCCGGGTCAAGCTCCTCGCCCTGGCCGAGATCGGCGGTGAAGGTCACGACCTCGCAGCCATATTCGGTTTGCAGCCACTTGAGGATGATCGACGTATCGAGGCCGCCGGAATAGGCCAGCACGACTTTCTTGGGCGCGGACATCTTGGTACCCCTTTGCATGATGTTGCAGGGGCGATTACCGGGTTTTCACAGGCGGGGCAAGGCGGCGGAGGCTTGTCATGCGGGCCGTGATGGGCGAAGGACGAGGCATGAGCGATTTCAGAACCCAAGCCCGGGCCGCCGAGGCCGAAATGCGCGCCGTCTTCGAGCCGACGCCGTTGCAGCGCAATGCGCACCTGTCCGACAAATACGGCGCGGAGGTGTATCTGAAGCGGGAGGATCTGAGCCCGGTTCGGTCATACAAGCTGCGCGGTGCGTTCAACGCGATGCGCAAGGTGATGGCTGCGGGTGAGGATGCGCCGGTGTTCGTTTGTGCCAGCGCGGGCAACCATGCGCAGGGCGTGGCGTTCATGTGTCGGCATTTCGGGGTGAAGGGCGTGATCTTCATGCCGGTGACGACGCCGCAGCAGAAGATCGGACAGACGCGCAAGTTCGGCGGCGATGCCGTGACGATCCGCATGGTTGGAGACTATTTCGACGATACGCTGGCGCAGGCGCAGGCCTATTGCAGCGATGTGGGCGGGCATTTCCTGTCGCCGTTCGATGATGAGGATGTGATCGAAGGGCAAGCCTCGGTCGCGGTGGAGATCGAGGCGCAGCTGGGCGCGGTGCCCGACCGGATCGTGCTGCCGGTCGGTGGCGGCGGGCTGTCGTCGGGTGTGCGCAGTTACTTCGGGCCGGAGGTGAACATGGTGTTCGTGGAGCCGGTGGGCGGGGCCTGCCTTGCGGCGGCTTTGCAGGCCGGTGCGCCGGTGCGGTTGAAGTCCGTGAACACCTTTGCCGACGGGGCGGCTGTGGCGCAGATCGGGGCGCGGACGTTCGCGCGATTGCGCGATGTCGATCCGGCCAATGTGGTCGCCGTGGCCGAGGATCGGGTCTGCACCACGATGCTGGAAATGCTGAACATCGAGGGCATGGTGCTTGAACCGGCAGGCGCGCTGGCGGTGGATGCGTTGAAGGATCTCGACATCAGCCCCGGCGAGACGATCGTCTGCGTGACCTCGGGCGGGAATTTCGATTTCGAGCGTCTGCCGGAGGTGAAGGAACGGGCGCAGCGGTTCGCGGGGCTGAAGAAATATTTCGTGCTGCGGATGCCGCAACGGCCCGGGGCGCTGAAGGATTTCCTGACCATTCTTGGACCCGACGACGATATCGCGCGGTTCGAGTACTTGAAGAAGTCTGCGCGCAACTTTGGTTCGGTCCTGATCGGGATCGAGACCAGCGATGCCGCGAATTTCGAGCGGATCGAGGCGGAAATGACCGCGGGCGGGTTCGAGCATCGCGACATCACCAATGACCAGATCCTGGCGGAATTCCTAATCTGAGGCGAGGTGCGGCAGCGCGCCCAGGAACTTGGTCTTGGACGAGGTGTAGGTCTCGACGATATTGGCGAGGTCGATATCGGAGGCGTCGCCGCGAGCGGCCGTGAGCTCGACATCCTTACAGAGCCTGGAAAAGTCATCGAAGCCGAGGTTGAGCGCGCTGCCCTTGAGGAAATGCAGCTTGGCCTCGAGCGTTTCGGGGGCCGGGTTGGTGCGAAGCTCGGCAATCTCTTCCTCGACCTCTTCGAGGAAGATCTCGACCACCTCGTCGAAATCCTCGGCCCCGATTTCGTCGCGGAGCTGGGTGACGCGGTTCCAATCGATCATGGCATCCTCCTTGGACCTGAACGCTAGGCGCGGCGAATTAAGGGCGGGTGAAGAATGTGGGCGAATTAGACGGCATTTTAGGCTTCACATGGCATTAAGAGGCGCGTGCTTGCATATGGGCGAAAACGCATAGGCAAGACCGTGTCGGCCCACCCCAGCAAGGCGATAGACCCGCCGCCCGATCAGATGAGCATCCGCCGTGTGCTGGTTGTGGATGACAGCCGGTTGCAGCGGCGCATCATCACCGCGGCCCTGTCGCGGCTGGGGCTGGACGTGGCCGAGGCCGGATCGGGAACCGAGGCGCTTGCCATTTGCGAAGCGGTGCCGCCGGACCTTGTGATCAGTGACTGGATGATGCCCGGGATGAACGGGCTGGAGCTGTGCCGCGCGTTCCGGGCGCTGCCGCGGGAGGATTACGGGTATTTCATCCTCGTCACCTCGAAAAGCGAGAAGGAAGAGGTGGCGCTGGGCCTGGAGGCCGGGGCGGACGATTTTCTGACCAAGCCGATCAACCCCGGTGAGCTGCGCGCAAGGATCGCGGCAGGGGACCGGATCGTGCGGATGCAGCGGGAATTGAGCGAGACAAACCGGCTGGTGCGCGAAACGCTGGAAGAGCTGCAGGGCCTATACGAATCGCTCGACAATGACCTGATCGAGGCGAAAAAGCTGCAACAGTCCCTGATTTCAGAGCGGTTCAGGGACCTTGGGCCGGCCCAGGTGTCGTTGCTGTTGCGCTCGGCGGCGCATGTGGGGGTCTTTCCGGTCAGCGAGACGCGGATCGGCCTGTATGCGATCGACGTGTCGGGGCATGGTGTGAGTTCGGCACTGATGACCGCAAGGCTGGCGGGGTACCTTTCGTCCACGTCGCCCGAGCAGAACGTGGCGCTGGCGCAAGGGCCGGACGGGTTTCTGCCACGGCCGCCCGACGAGGTGCTGGCGGACCTGAACCAGATGTTTCTGGGTGAAATAGAGACTGAATTGTACTTTACGATGTTGCTGGCCGATGCGGACCTGGCGACCGGGCGCGTGACCATGGCACAGGCAGGGCATCCGTGCCCGGCCATCCAGCGCGCCGATGGGCGGGTCGAGATCAAAGGCCCCGGGGGATTGCCCGTGGGGCTGATCGACGGCGCAACCTATGAGCGGTTCGACGTGCAGCTTTATCCCGGTGATCGGTTGCTCCTGCATTCCGACGGGGTGGACGAATGCGTGGATGGCACGGGCAGGCTGTTGGGCGAGGACGGGGTGCGGCGCATCCTGCAGGAGTTGCGGCAGACCGAAGGCATGGCGTTTCTGGAATCGGTGATCTGGAAACTGGCAGAGTATGCCGGGCGGGACGATTTCGACGATGACGTGTCGGCGGCGTTGCTGGAGTTCAAGCCAGTCGGAAAAGTGCCCTGACGAAATGCCTGTCGCCCGGATTGCCGACGTGACGTGCGGCGGTTTCCGGATCCGCGAAAAAGGCGGTATGGCCCGGCTCGGACGGCGCGGAGAGCGGCCGGACCGGACGGGCGTGGTAGATGATGCAGATCTTGTCGGCCCAGAGATCGTATTCCGGCATGTAGACGAAGCGCCGGAAGGAGCCCAGCCGCTGGGGCGAAGCGATGCGCCAGCCGGTTTCCTCGAACACTTCGCGATGCAGCGCTTGCAGGGGCGATTCGCCGGGGTCGATGCCGCCGCCGGGCAGTTGCATCTCGGGCTTGGGCTCTTCCTGCCAGGTCAGGAGCAGTTTTCCGTTGCGCGGCAGGATGGCGTAGGCGCCGGGACGCGCGGTGTAGCGGATATCTGGCCTTGGCGGCTTGCCGAAGCGTCGCATGGCGGGCCCCCCTTGGAGTATGCCTTGTTGCGCATATATAGTCGCGATATGCCAAGAACGGGCGCCCAAGAAAACCCCCTTAAGGATACGCGATGACACTCGGCCAGAAGATCGCCTGGGACGATACCGTCCTGCCATTTCAATTGGACCAATCGGACGTGCGCGGCCGCGTGGTGCGGCTGGACGGTGCGCTGGATGGTGTGCTGAAGCAGCATGACTATCCCGCGCCGGTCGAGGCGCTGATCGCCGAAATGGCGCTGATGACGGCGCTGATCGGCCAGACGATCAAGCTGCGCTGGAAGCTGTCGTTGCAGGTACAGTCGCAAGGCCCGGTGCGGATGATCGCCACCGATTACTTTGCGCCGGAGAACGAGGGCGAGGCCGCGTGGATCCGCGCCTATGCCAGTTTCGATCCTGATGGGATTACCGACGCGCCCGCGTTCGAGCAGTTGGGCGACGGGTATTTCGCGGTGATTTTGGACCAGGGCCAGGATACCGCGCCTTATCAGGGGATCACGCCGATTGCGGGCGAGCGGCTGAGTGACTGTGCCGAGGCGTATTTCGCGCAGTCGGAACAACTGCCGACGCGGTTCGCGCTGAGCTATGGACGGTCGACCGAGCGCGATGGGCGCGAACATTGGCGCGCCGGTGGCGTGTTGCTGCAACTGATGCCCAAGGCGTCGCCCTTCGCCACGGGCGGCGGTAGCGGCGAGGACGGATTGTTGCAGGCCTCGGATATCCTGGACGAGGACAGCGAAGAGAACTGGAACCGGGTGAACACCCTGTTGGACACGGTGGAAGACCTCGAGCTGATCGGGCCTTCGGTGTCGTCCTCGGACCTGCTGGTGCGGTTGTTCCACGAGGAGGTGCCGCGGGTGTTCGACGTTCAGGCGGTGCGGTTTGGATGTACCTGCTCGGAAGAGAAGGTACGTAGCAGCCTGTCGATCTATTCGGCCAAGGATATTGCGACGATGACGACCGAAGAGGGCATCGTGACCGCCGATTGCCAGTTCTGCGGCGCACATTATGCGATGGACCCCAAGACGCTGGGGTTCGAGGCCGAAGCGCAGGACGGCGATGAAGAGTGACCTTGTCGCGACCCTGCGCGCAGCGTTGCAGGGCGAAATGGCGCCGTCGTCGGATTACGACCTGAACCCGGACGTGGTTTTGCCGGAGGGGCGCAAGCTGCGGCCCGCCGGCGTTCTGGTGCCGATCGAGGTGACGGAGACGGGCGCAAGGCTGTGGCTGACCAAGCGGTCCTCGGCCTTGCAGCATCACCCCGGGCAAGTGGCCTTTCCCGGCGGCAAGCAGGAAGAGGGTGACGCCGATATTGTTGCTGCCGCGCTGCGCGAGGCGCACGAGGAAATCGGGCTGGCACCGGGCATGGTGGAGGTCATGGGCACGTTGCCGCCGCACGAGACGGTGACGAGTTTCCACGTGACGCCGGTGATCGGGGTGATCTCGGAGCCGTTTTCGCCTGTGCCCGAGGCGGGCGAAGTGGAGGAAGTGTTCTCGGTTCCCTTGGATCACGTGTTGGAATTGGGCCGGTTCAGGGTCGAATCCCGGCGCTGGCGCGGGACGCGGCGGTACTATTTCGCGGCGCCTTACGGGCCCTATTATATCTGGGGCGCGACCGCGCGGATGTTGCGCGCGATGGCGGAGGCTGTACGTTTGCAGCATGACGCTGACGGGTGAGTGGATTGACGCGGGCGAGACGCAGGATGTGTGCCGGATGCTGGAGGCAGCCGGGCATCGCGCCTTGATGGTCGGTGGCTGTGTGCGGAACGCGCTGATGGGCGTGGCGGTGAACGACATCGACATCAGCACCGATGCGCGGCCGGAAACCGTGGTCTCGCTGGCCGAGGCGGCGGGAATGAAGCCGGTGCCGACGGGCATCGAGCATGGCACGGTGACGGTGGTGTGCCGGGGCGTACCCTTTGAGGTAACCACCTTTCGCAAGGATGTGGAAACGGACGGGCGGCGCGCCGTGGTGGCCTTTGCCGACGACGTGGAAAGCGATGCGCGGCGGCGGGATTTCACGGTGAACGCGCTTTATGCGACGCGCGAGGGCAAGGTGATCGACCCGCTGGACGGGCTGCCCGATATTGAAGCGCGGCGCATCCGGTTCATCGACGACGCCGAGACGCGGATACGAGAGGATTACCTGCGTATCCTGCGGTTTTTCCGGTTTCACGCGGCCTATGGGGACCCCGCCGGGGGGTTGGACCCGGATGGCCTCGCGGCCTGCGCGGCGCTGGCGGACGGGATCGACGGGCTATCGAAAGAACGGATCGGGGCGGAGATGGGCAAGCTTTTGGCCGCGCAGGACCCTGCGCCGTCGGTGGCGGCGATGCGGCAGGCGGGGGTGCTGGCGCATGTTCTGCCCGGTGCCGATGACCGGGCCCTGGCGCCGCTGGTGCACCTGGAAGAGATGCATGAGGTCTCAGCCGAAGCCGCGCGGCGACTGGCAGCATTGGGTGGGGAAAACCCCGTCGAGGCGCTGCGGCTGAGCCGCAAGGACGCGCGGCGGCTGGAGGTTTTGCGCGACGAGGCCGCGGGCACGCAAACACCCGAGGCGCTGGGCTATTTCCACGGGTCGCAGACGGCGCGGGATATCGTGCTGTTGCGCGCCGCCCTGTTCGAGATGCCGGTTCCGCGTGATGCTTTCGCTACCGTGGACTTGGGGGCGAACGCGGTCTTTCCTGTCAGCGCGCAGGACTTGATGCCGACGCTGGAAGGCCCGGCATTGGGCAAGGCGTTGAAAACGCTGGAGGACGCGTGGATCGCGTCGGGCTTCACGCTTGACCGGCAGGCGCTGCTGAGCCTCGCGACATGAAAGGGTCATTTGACTTCGCCGGGGTTTGGCGGCATCTTGCCCGCACCACATGGAGGTTGAGACATGTTTATCGGGGATTTTGAACGCTCATAAGCGCCGGATCGCAGGAGTGATCCCGTGCGCGGCGTCGCGCCCCTTTGCCATGTCTTTCCCTTCGCGGAGTTCCCTCCATGTTCAAGCTTTTCGAAAATCTGGTTGATCCCTATGTGCCGTACGAAGAGACGGACAGGCCGCCGACGCGCCTGTGGCCGTTCATGCGGCTATACATGGCGCCGTTTCGCCGGGTGTTCTGGATGGCCGGGATCATGTCGGTGGTGGTGGCTGCCATCGAGATCTGGCTGATCTATTACATGGGACGGATCGTCGATATCCTGGCGGGCGAGCCGATGGAGGTGTGGGAGCAATACGGCACCGAGATTATCGTGGTGGCGGTCTTCATCCTTCTGATCCGACCCGCGATACAGGCGTTCGACGTGATGTTGCTGAACAACACGATCCTGCCGAATTTTGGCACGCTGATCCGCTGGCGGGCGCACAAGCATGTGCTGCGGCAGTCGGTGGGATGGTTCGAGAACGACTTTGCCGGGCGGATCGCCAACCGGATCATGCAGACCCCGCCCGCGGCGGGCGAGGCGGTGTTCCAGGCGTTCGACGCCATCGCCTTTTCCATCGCTTACATCATCGGGGCGGGCATATTGCTGAGCGATTCCGATCCGCGACTGATGCTGCCCCTGATCGGGTGGCTGGTGCTGTACGGCTTTTTGGTGCGCTGGACGGTGAAGCGGGTGCAGCCGGCGTCCAAGGCGGCGTCGGATGCGCGGAGCCTTGTGACGGGGCGGGTGGTGGATGCCTATACCAACATTCATTCGGTGAAGCTCTTTGCGCACAACACGCGCGAGGTGGAATACGCCAAGGACGCCATCGAACACGCGCGTCAGACGTTCCAGAACGAGATGCGGATCTACACGGTGATGGACGTGGTCCTGACGCTGCTGAACGGCCTGTTGATCGTGGCGGTGGTGGGTTGGGCCATGTGGTTGTGGATGCAGGGGCAGGCGAGTGTCGGCGTGGTGGCCGCGGCGACGGCGCTGACCCTGCGACTGAACGCGATGACCGGGTGGATCATGTGGGCGCTGACTTCTTTCTTTCGGCAACTGGGTGTCGTGGCCGAGGGGATGGAGACGATTGCCCAGCCAATTACGCTGGTGGATTCAAAAGAAGCAAAGCCGTTGGATATGCAGGAAGGCCGGATCGAGCTGCGCGAGCTGTCGCATCATTTCGGGCGTGACAGCGGCGGGTTGGACCGGATTTCGCTGAGCATTCAGCCGGGCGAGAAGATCGGGCTGGTCGGCCGGTCCGGGGCCGGGAAATCGACCCTGGTCAAGCTGCTTTTGCGGTTTTACGACGCCGAGAAGGGTCAGATCCTTATCGACGGGCAGGATATTTCCCAAGTGACTCAGGACAGTTTGCGCGACCGGATCGGGATGGTGCAGCAGGACAGTTCGTTGCTGCACCGCTCGGTGCGGGACAACATCCTCTATGGCAAGCCCGAGGCAAGCGAGGCGCAGATGCTGGAGGCCGCGAAGAAGGCCGAGGCGCATGAGTTCATCTTAGACCTGGCGGATCCGCAGGGGCGCACGGGCTATGACGCGCATGTGGGGGAACGGGGTGTGAAGCTGTCGGGCGGGCAACGGCAGCGGATCACGCTGGCGCGGGTGATCCTGAAGGATGCGCCGATCCTGTTGCTGGACGAAGCGACCAGTGCGCTGGACAGCGAGGTCGAGGCAGCGATACAGGAGACGCTCTATGGCATGATGGAGGGCAAGACCGTGATCGCGATTGCCCACCGCCTGTCGACGATTGCGCAGATGGATCGCATTATCGTGCTGGATCAGGGTCGAATTGTCGAGGAAGGCGGCCATGCCGAACTGCTGGCGCAGGGCGGGCTTTATGCCCGGTTCTGGAGCCGCCAGTCGGGCGGGTTCATCAATGCGGACGAAGCGGCGGAGTAAGGCATGTCCGAGTTTGTCATCGAGCGGTTGGGCCATCTGGGTGACGGGATTGCCGAGGGGCCGGTCTATGTGCCCGGCGCCCTGCCCGGCGAGCGTGTGGCCGGGACGCTTGAGGGCAACGTGCTGCGCGAGGTCAAGATCGTGGAGCCGTCAGGAACTCGGGTGAAGGCGCCGTGCCGACATTACAAGTCCTGTGGCGGGTGCCAGTTGCAGCATGTGGATGATGCTTTCCTGGCCGAGTGGAAGACGGGGATCGTGCGCGAAGCGCTGGCGGCGCAGGGGATCGAAACCGAGTTGCGTGAGATCGCGGTATCCCCTGCGAATGCGCGACGCAGGGCCGGGTTTTCGGCGCGGCGTACCAAGAAGGGTGCGACGGCGGGGTTTCACGCCAAGGGATCGGACCTGATCGTCGAATTGAGCGAATGCCACGTGGTGGTGCCCGAATTGCTGGAGGGCGCAAGGGTGGCGCAGGAGCTGGCCCGGATCGGCACCAGCCGCAAAGGCGAGTTGAGCGTTTCGGTCACGCTGTCGGAGGCGGGGTTGGATCTGCGTGTGGAGGGCGGCAAACCGCTGGACGGTCCGCTGCGGATCGCTCTGGCGCAACTGGCCGAGAGTGAAGACCTGGCGCGGCTGGCCTGGGACGATGAAACCGTGGTCACCCGGCGACCGCCGATACAGCAATTTGACGGGATCGCCGTGACGCCGCCACCAGGGGCGTTCTTGCAAGCAACGAAGGACTCGGAGCGTCTGTTACAGGAGGAGGTTTCGGCAATTTTGGCCGGAACAGAGCCTGTTATCGACCTGTTTGCCGGCTGTGGCACCTTTGCCCTGCCGCTGGCGCGCGCGCGAGCGGTCCACGCCGTCGAAGGCAGCGCGGCGATGACCCGTGCGCTGGATGAAGGATGGCGGCACAGTGAGCGGTTGAAGAAGGTCACGGTCGAGGCGCGGGACCTGTTCCGTCAGCCGATCATGGCCGAAGATCTGAAACGTTTCGGTGGTGCCGTGATCGACCCGCCACGCGCCGGGGCCGAGGCGCAGTGCCGCGAGCTGGCCGAAGCGCAGGTGCCGGTGATCGCCTATGTCTCCTGCAACCCGGTGACCTTCGCGCGCGATGCAAAGATATTGGCGCAGGCGGGCTATGAGGTGGAGTGGGTGCGGCCGGTCGACCAGTTCCGGTGGTCGGTCCATGTTGAGCTTGTGGCCGCAATCCGCCACAAAATAAGCTGATCGGGGCAAATTTGAAATGACGTGGCGGGTCTGACGCGGTAAAAGGTTGTCAGGGACAGGCAACAGGTTTATCGAGCAATGAATCGCAGGAATTTCGTACTTCTGTCGGTCGCCAGCGCGTTTCTGGCGGCCTGTGGATCCAAGTTCAAATCTTACAATGGGCCCGAGGTGACTCAGGTTCTGATCAGCAAGAGCCGGCGGCGGATGTATCTTTTCCACCACAACGAGGTGCTGAAGGCGTATGACGTGGACCTTGGTTTTACCGCTGCGGGGCACAAGCAGTTCGAGGGTGACGGCAAGACGCCGGAGGGCGATTACACGATCGATCGGCGCAATCCGAACAGTTCGTTCCACCTGTCGCTGGGTATTTCGTATCCCAACGAGGCCGACCGCGCCTTTGCCGAGGCGCAGGGGAAGAAACCTGGTGGAGATATCTTTATCCACGGAGAGCCCAATGATCTGGGCTGGGTCCGCAAGCGGCGTTTGGGCCGAGACTGGACCGCCGGGTGCATTTCCGTGCGAAACAAGGAAATTGAAAGGATCTATGCGATGGTGCGGAACGGCACCCCGATCCGCATTACGCCGTGATGGGCTGGGCTTACTTGCCCATCACCATCGTCCACCAGATCTTGCCGTTGCGCTCCTGCTCCCAGGAAAAGCCCATTTGCCGGGCGTCCGGTGCCATGATGACCTGCTTGGTCGACGGCTCGTCCATCCAGGCAGTCAGGGTTTCCAGCTCGGTCTCGTAGGTTTCCGAGATGTTTTCGCCGACAAGCTCGCCGCCATAGCCGACGCGGCGCACGCGGTCGATGGGAGAAGAGCCGTCGGAGCCGAAATGCCAGGGGCGGTTCTGGACCGACATGTCGCGTGAATGCGTGGCGGCGGCGGCGTTGAGTTGAGCGTTCAGTTGAACGGCAGGCCGCCCGGCCGCCTGGCGCAGGGCGTTGACCGCGTCGAGCATCCGGTACTGGATTTCGGCGGTCTGGCCCGAGCGGATGCGATAAACCTGGGGCACCGGTTCGCCATTGGGGCCGACAGTGGTTTGCGGCGGCGGCGGGGCGCAGGCCGACAAGAACACAAGTGCGGAAACCAGCAGGCCGAAAATACGCGTCATCAGTGTCTACCACCCAGAAGTTCGTTCGACTCGCTCCTTAGCGCGGCTTGCGTGGTGTTTCAAACCCACAACCGCGTCAGGTGGGCGAATGTTGCCGGTTTGATTTGCGACTGAGACATTCGCGCCATATGATTCGGTCAGTTCCAAAGCAGACAGTTGGAAAACAGACATGTCCATTGATCTTAAAAATACTTTCAGTCGGCGCGCTTTCCTGGTCGGAACCGCCGCAAGCCTATGCGCGCCTGCCTTGGCGCAGACCGGCACGACCGAGATGGAAAGCGCGATTACCCAGACGGTACAGCGCAACATCTCGAGCTTTCGCGCTGCGGACTGGCGGCCGCATTTCAGCAGCTTGAGGAATGGCGCGATCCTGGTCGATATTTCGTCGCGCGCGTTGCATTTCTGGGACGAGGACGGGCAGACGAAGTTCTTGTTCCCGTCGAGCATCCCGATGTCCGAGGAATTGACCCGCCGTGGCCGGACGCGGGTGGTGCGCAAGGTCGAGGGCCCCGACTGGCGTCCGACGCCGTCGATGCTGAAGCGGAACCCGGACTGGCCGTCCTATGTGCCGCCGGGGCCGGACAACCCGCTGGGCACGCACGCGCTGTACCTTGGCTGGACCTATTACCGGATCCACGGCACCCATGACACGCGCAAGATCGGGCGGCGGTCGTCGAACGGGTGTATCGGGCTTTACAACGAGCACATCGCGCAGCTGTTCGCGCGGGCCAAGGTTGGTACGCAGGTTCTGGTGATCTGAGGCGGATTCCACTGGATTAGAGACGAATATAGGCAGCGTTCCGGCGCTGCCTTTTCTTTTTGTTTGGAGGGTCAAGCTGCTTTGCGCGGAATCGAGGCCGAAGGCCGCCGCGCGATCGCCAGACCGCCCCCCGGGCTGGCGATTGGTTGACACAGGCGCGTCGATCAAAAGTTCTGCGGAAGTGGCCGAAATAAACTGCGTCAAACCAATGTTGGGTCGCCATCCCGCGGTCTGGCAATCGCGCGGCTCTAGTCCAGCCAGCCCTTCAGGTTGTCCTCGATCACCGTGCTCAGCGCCTTGATGTGGGCGTCGCTGTCGTTGAGGCAGGGGATATAGAGGAACTCCTCGCCGCCGGCTTCCTCGAAGCTTTCCTTGATCTCTTCGTTGATCTCTTCCAGCGTCTCGATGCAGTCGGCGGAAAATGCGGGGGCGATGACGGCGATGTTCTTTTTGCCGTCCTCGGCCAGCTTGGCGACATGTTCGACCGTGTAGGGGCGCAGCCATTCCTCGGGGCCGAAGACCGACTGGAAGGTGGTTGTGATCTGGGTGTCGTCCCAGCCAAGCCGTTCTTTCAGCAGGCGCGTCGTTTTCTGGCACTGGCAGTGGTAGGGGTCGCCCTGTTTGAGATAACGCTGTGGCATCCCGTGATAGGAGACGACGAGGATCTCAGGCTTCGTTTCAGTCTCTGCATAGGCCTTTTCGACCGATTGGGCCAAAGCCTCGATATAAAGCGGATGCTCGAAATAGGGTTCGACCACGCGGGCGATGGGCTGCCAGGTTTCGTCCATCAGGGCGCGGAAGAACTGGTCGTTCGCGGTGGCGGATGTGGCGCCGGCATAATGCGGGTAGAGCGGGAAAAAGAGGATCCGGGTGCAGCCGGCCTCGACCAGTGCGCGGACCTTGGACTTGGTCGATGGGTTTCCGTAGCGCATGCAGAAATCGACCATGACGTTGTCGCCGTAGCGGGCCTGCAGCGCCTCGGACAGTTTTGTCGTCTGGTCCCGGGTGATGGTCATCAGGGGGCTTTCGCCCTTGTCCTCGTTCCAGATGGATTTGTAGGCCTCGCCGCTGGTAAAGGGTCGTTTCGACAGGATCACCAGTTGCAGCAGCGGCTGCCAGAGCCAGGGCGAATAGTCGATGACGCGGCGGTCCGACAGAAACTCGTTCAGGTAGCGCCGCATCGACCAGTAGCCATAATCGTCGGGCGTGCCGAGATTGGCGATCAGAACCCCCGTTTTCGGTTCCGGAATGGCCGGATGGTCGGACGGAGCATGGACAGGACAGGTCTTGTTCTTGGCGGCGTCAAACATGGGCGGGCGTCTTTTCTTGTCGGATTGGATCACGGACACATAAAGGATTGCAGTCGGTCGTCAATCTTTGAACTTGGTCTCGGACGTGCCGAGCGCATCGGCGAGACGTGTTGTCGCGCTTCCGGGGCGGAGGGGCTGGGGTTGGTCTTCGGACGGGGCCCAGCCGGTGAGGGTGATAAGCTCGAACGTGGCGGGGATGCGGCCGTCGGGCGTGCTGAAAGAGCTGGCGTAGAGGTCGGCGGCGCGCAGGAGCACGTCGCGGCGGGTGAAATTGCGGGGCCGGGCGTCGAGCGCGTTGGCCTCGCCCATGGCGCGCAGGTCGTGCATCAGGGCGATGAGGCTTTCGTAGCTGACATCGAGCGGCAGGGTGTCGGCGACCGGAAGGGCGAAACCGGCGCGCTGCAGAAGCGCGCCAAGGTCGCGGATGTCGCCCATGGGCACGACCCGGGGTGAGAGACCGCCGCGCAGGTCGGATTCGGCCTGGGCCAGTACGGCACGCAGCTGGTGCAAGGTCTGGCCGCCGAAGAACACCGCGATGAAGAGGCCATCGGGGCGCAGGGCGCGGCGGGACTGGATCAGCTGGCCCACCGGGTCGTCGGCCCAGTGCAGGGACATGGCGTGCAGGATCAAGTCGCGTGATTCAGTCTCTAACGCGAGGGTTTCGGTATCCTCTACGATCTGCGCGTCGGGGAACGCGGCCTTCCATGGGTCGGGCAGGCCTGTGACGATGCTCGCATCCGTAAAGGATTTGTTAACGAAACTCAGCCGATCCTGTACCTCGTCGATCGCGGTCTCGTGCAAGAACAGCGCGGGGTCGCGGCTGGCTCGTTGGCGGTTGCGCTGAAGCGCGCGGCGATCGGTGAGGGTTCTGGTCATGGTGGCTAAATAGAGTGGCTTTCGAGGCAATTCAAACGGCGCTTCGCGTGGTCTATCCCCCGCGCTGCACGCTATGCGGCGGGTTGGTGGACAGCGAATTCGGCCTGTGCGGGCCGTGCTGGCGCGATACGCCGGTGCTGGCCGGGCTGGTCTGTGACCTGTGCGGCTGTCCCCTGCCCGGCGAGGAGTCGAGCGGGGACGCGCGGTGCGACGATTGCCTGCGCGTGGCGCGGCCCTGGCAGAAAGGGCGGGCGGCGCTTATCTACAAGGACAACGCGCGCAAGCTGGTGCTGGCTTTGAAACACGGTGACCGGCATGACGTGGTGCCGCTGGCGGCGACGTGGATGAAGCAGGCGGCGGGACCGCTGATGGTGCCGAATTGCCTTTTCGTGCCGGTGCCGTTGCACTGGACACGGCTGTTGAAACGGCGGTTCAACCAGTCGGCGCTGCTGGCGCAGGCGGTGGCGAAGGAGGTGAACGCGGCGTGGTGCCCCGATGTGATGGAGCGGGTGCGGCGCACGCCATCGCTGGACGGGATGGGCATGGAGGCGCGGTTCGCCACGCTGGACGCGGCCATAGGTGTGCGGCAGGGGCGTCGCGTGAGGATCCAGGGGCGTGTGGTGATATTGGTGGATGACGTGATGACCTCGGGCGCGACGCTGGCGGCTTGCGCAAGCGCCTTGTTGGCGGGGGGCGCGGCGGAGGTCAGGACACTGACACTGGCGCGTGTGGTCAAGTATGCTTAAGTAGGGTCCAACCACGGAAAGGATTGGACCCTGTCATGAGACCCGTTGAAATCTACACCTCGCAGCTTTGCGGATTTTGTCACGCGGCCAAGCGGTTGTTGTCGCAGAAGGGTGTGGACTACACCGAGATCGATGTGGGCCGGGAGCCCGAGAAGCGGGCGGAGATGACGCAGCGTGCGAAGGGCGGGCGGACGGTGCCGCAGATCTTCGTCGGCGATGTGCATGTCGGTGGCTGTGACGAGCTTTATGCGATGGACCGGGCGGGCAAGCTGGATGCGTTGCTGAAGGCATGAAAACGGCTCTGATACAGCTTAATACGTCCGATAGCCCCGACGACAACCTGCCGGTCACGCAGGGTTTTATCGACGAGGCGGCGGCGGGTGGCGCGGGGTTCGTGCTGACGCCGGAAGTGACGAATTGCCTGTCGGCCAGCCGCACGCGGCAGAACGAAGTTTTACGCCACCAGGAGGACGATCCGACGCTGGCCGGACTGCGACAGCAGGCCGAGCGGTTGGGGATCTGGGTTTTGATCGGGTCGATCGCGGTCAAGACGCAAGACGCGGATGGGCGGTTCGCCAACCGGTCTTTCCTGATCGACCCCAAGGGAGGGATCGCGGCGTGGTATGACAAGATTCACATGTTCGACGTGAAAGTGTCCGAGACCGAACAGTACCGGGAATCGGCCGGCTATCGCCCGGGCGACCGGGGTGTGACGGCGGCGACGCCGTTTGGCACTGTCGGCTTGACCGTATGCTATGACCTGCGGTTTCCAAGGCTTTACCGGCGGTTGGCGCAGGCTGGGGCGGAGATTTTGACCGTTCCGTCGGCCTTTGCGGTGCCCACGGGCGAGGCGCACTGGGAGACGTTGCTAAGAGCACGGGCAATCGAAACGGGATGTTATGTGCTTGCCCCGGCGCAAACCGGGCAACATTCGGCCACGCGGGGCAAGGAACGCCGGACTTATGGGCATTCGCTGGCCGTGGGGCCATGGGGTGACGTATTGGCAGATGCCGGAACCGAGCCGGGTGTGGTATTCGTGGACGTGAACCGGGACGAGGTGACCCAAGCGAGGGCACGGATACCGGCAGTAAACAGTGAGGTCGATATCACTTGGTCGTAACCACGGATAACACGCTGCATTCGATTGCCGTTTCGCTGTTCAGCGAGGTTCTGGCGAACGAGCAGTTGATCCGGAGCCGGTTGAGCCGGGTTCTGCCGAAAGGCATGGAGATCTCGCATTTCTCGGTGCTGAATCACCTGGCGCGGGCCAATGGCGAGCGGAGCCCGGCGCAGCTGGCCAAGAGTTTTCACGTCACGCGCGGGGCGATGACCAACACGCTGAGCAAGCTGGAATGGGCGGGGTATGTTCATATCCGGCCCGACTGGGACGATGCGCGGCGCAAGATGGTGTCGATCAGCCCGGCCGGTACACGCGCCCGGGATGCCGCGATTTCCGCGATCATGCCGCTGATCACCGAGGTGGTCGCAGAGTTGGGCGAGACCAATGTGCGCGCCACCCTGCCCGTTCTGCGCGAGATGCGGGCGAAGCTGTCGGACGAAAGCTAGACTCTAATTCAGGGTTTTATGCTGGTCGTGACGTAATTCACGGCAAGGTCGCGATCCGACAGGGACCAGGACCAGCTGATGGGACTGAAGACGAAGCCCTTGCGGTCGACCGGGTCGAGGCCTGCGTCGCGCAGAAGGTCATAAAGCTCTTCCGGGGTGATGAACTTGTTCCAGTCGTGGGTACCCTTGGGCAGCCAGCGCATGATGAATTCCGCGCCGACGATGGCGGCGGCAAAGCTTTTGGCGGTGCGGTTGAGGGTAGAGCAGATGTGCAGGCCGCCCGGTTTCAGCAGGCGCTGGCAGGCAGTGAGATAGGTGGCGGGGTCGGCCACATGCTCGACCACTTCCATGTTCAGAACGACGTCGAACTGCTCGTCCGCCGCTGCCAGGTCCTCGGCGGTGGTGTTGCGGTAGTCGATGTCGAGGCCGGATTGCGCGGCGTGGACCTGTGCCACGGGAATGTTGCCTGCCGCGGCGTCGGCGCCGACCACCGTCGCGCCAAGGCGGGCCATCGGTTCGGCCAGCAAGCCGCCGCCGCAGCCGATATCCAGAAGGCGCAGGCCGGTGAACGGTTTCGACGTTTTCAGGTCGCGATCGAATTCCGCGCCGATCTGGGAGGTGATATAATCCAGCCGGCATGGATTGAGCATGTGCAGCGGCTTGAACTTGCCGTTCGGGTCCCACCATTCGGCGGCCATCGCCTCGAACTTGGCGACTTCTTCGGTGTCGATCGTGGTCGAGTTGGGTTGCATTCCGCGTTCCATGTGCTCAATGTCTCAGACGGTCTATATAGGACATTCATGGACAAGTTTTCGAGCCAAAATAGCGCAGCGCAATTCCTGTATCCGTCGATCGAGCCGTTCGACCGGCGAATGATGGACGTGGGCGACGGGCACACGATCTATGTCGAGCAGTCGGGCAATCCCGACGGCACGCCCGTCGTGGTGCTGCATGGCGGCCCCGGTGGCGGGTGCAGTCCGGCGATGCGGCGGTATTTCGATCCGAACCATTACCGGATCGTGCTGTTCGACCAGCGCGGCTGTGGCCGGTCGAAGCCGCATGCGAGTGTCGAGGACAACACGACGTGGCACCTTGTGGCGGATATCGAGCGGATCCGCGACGCGCTGGGCATCGAGACGTGGATCGTCTTTGGCGGAAGCTGGGGCGCGACGCTGGCGCTGATTTACGGCCAGAGCCATCCCGAAGCGGTGGCGCATCTTGTGTTGCGCGGCGTCTTTACCATGACCCAGCGGGAGCTGGACTGGTTCTATGGCGGCGGCGCCGGGCGGTTCTGGCCCGAGACATGGGCGAAATTTCGGTCGCTGATCCCCGAGGATGAACAGGGCGACATGATCGGGGCCTATAACAAGCGCCTGTTTTCCGGTGACCGGGCCGAGGAGGTCCGGTTCGCCAAGGCGTGGAGCGCCTGGGAGAATGCGCTGGCCACGGTCAATTCCAACGGCCAGAGCGGCGACAGCCCGGCGGATTACGCGCGCGCGTTTGCACGGCTGGAGAACCATTATTTCCGGCATGGCGGGTTCCTGGGGCAGGACGGCTATATCTATGACAACATGGACAAGCTGGCGGATACGCCCGGCGTGATCGTGCAGGGGCGGTACGACATGATCTGCCCGCCCGAGGCGGCGCACCGGCTGGCGGGGCTGTGGCCCAAGGGAGATCTGCGAGTTATTCCGGTGGCGGGGCATGCGCTTTCGGAGCCGGGGATCAGTGCCGAGCTGGTGAAGATCATGGACCGGATGGTAACCGGGCGGTAATAGGCGGGGTCTTGGAGTGCCGTCACCCTCTGGCTTGACCAGAGGATCTCTGACCGCGCGAGATCACCGATCAAGTTGGTGATGACGTGCGCGGGAAGGGCTGACATGTGCGCAACCTGCTTTCCCCCTTGCAGACTCAGCCATCGAGTCGTATATCCCATCTCAACAGCGGCGCGCTGGGGTCCACACCCGACGCTCCACCGGGAAAGACCGACGGGCCGCGCGCCCGTTTTTTTGTGTTTGAAAGACCCATGAGCAACGACCTGATTGCAAAATCCTCGATGGATCGGCGGCTGGCCGAGATCGTCACCCCTGTCATAGAGGACATGGGGTTCGAGCTGGTGCGCGTGCGCCTGATGGGCGGCAAGACCGCCACGCTTCAGATCATGGCCGAGCGGCCCGAAGGCGGCATCGAGGTGGACGAGTGTGCCGAGATTTCCACCGCCGTCAGCGCCGTGCTGGATGTGGAAGACCCGATCGTCGATGAGTACACGCTGGAAGTGTCCAGTCCCGGCATTGACCGGCCCCTGACACGGCTGAAGGATTTCGACGAGTTCGAGGGCTACGAGGCGAAGCTGGAGACCCACGAATTGATCGACGGGCGCAAGCGGTTCAAGGGCGTTCTGGCCGGGACCGAGGGCGGCGAAGTGCTGATCAACGTCGAGGAAGGCACCATCGGGCTGCATTTCGACTGGCTGGCGGATGCCAAGCTGGTTCTGACCGATGAGCTGATCAAGGACATGCTGAAGGCGCGCAAGGAAGCGGGCGTTCTGAACGAAGACAATTTTGACGACATAGAGACTGACTCGTCCGAGGAGACCTGAGACAATGGCTATTACCTCTGCCAACCAGCTTGAGCTTTTGCAGACCGCCGAGGCGGTGGCGCGGGAGAAGATGATCGACCCGAGCCTCGTGATCGAGGCGATGGAAGAAAGCCTCTCGCGCGCGGCCAAGAGCCGGTACGGCGCCGAGATGGACATCCGCGTCAGCATCGACCGCAAGACCGGCAAGGCGACGTTCACTCGCGTGCGCACCGTCGTCGAGGACGAGGAGCTGGAGAATTACCAGGCGGAGTTCACCGTCGAGCAGGCCAAGCAATACCTGGACGATCCCAAGGTCGGTGACACCTTCGTCGAGGAAGTGCCCCCCGTGGACATGGGCCGGATCGCCGCGCAGAGCGCCAAGCAGGTGATCCTGCAGAAGGTGCGCGAAGCCGAGCGTGATCGCCAATACGAGGAATTCAAGGATCGTGCCGGCACGATCATCAACGGTGTGGTCAAGCGCGAGGAATACGGCAATGTCATCGTCGACGTGGGTGCGGGCGAAGCGATCCTGCGCCGGAACGAGAAGATCGGCCGTGAAAGCTATCGCCCGAATGACCGGATCCGCTGCTACATCAAGGATGTGCGCCGCGAGGCCCGGGGGCCGCAGATTTTCCTGAGCCGCACCGCGCCGGAATTCATGGCGGAGCTGTTCAAAATGGAAGTGCCGGAGATCTATGACGGCATCATCGACATCAAGGCCGTGGCGCGCGACCCGGGTAGCCGCGCCAAGATCGCGGTGATTTCCTATGACAACTCGATCGACCCTGTCGGCGCCTGCGTCGGTATGCGCGGCAGCCGCGTGCAGGCCGTGG
Source organism: Roseovarius sp. MMSF_3298 (assembly GCF_030733705.1). Taxonomy (NCBI): domain Bacteria; kingdom Pseudomonadati; phylum Pseudomonadota; class Alphaproteobacteria; order Rhodobacterales; family Roseobacteraceae; genus Roseovarius; species Roseovarius sp. MMSF_3298. The sequence goes on along the minus strand of NZ_JASHIN010000003.1, from coordinate 213,628 downwards.
TGAACGAGCTTCAGGGCGAGAAGATTGACATCATTCCGTGGAACGAGGACCAGCCGACCTTCCTGGTGAACGCGCTGCAGCCCGCCGAGGTGAGCAAGGTGGTTCTGGACGAGGAAGCCGAGCGGATCGAGGTCGTGGTGCCCGAGGACCAGCTGAGCCTGGCCATCGGTCGCCGGGGTCAGAACGTGCGGCTGGCGAGCCAGCTGACCAACCTCGACATCGACATCATGACCGAGGCCGAGGACAGCGAGCGCCGTCAGAAGGAATTCGAAGTGCGCACGAAGCTGTTCATGGACACGCTGGACCTGGACGAATTCTTTGCCCAGCTTCTGGTGTCGGAAGGCTTTACCAACCTCGACGAGGTTGCCTATGTCGAGATCGACGAACTGTTGGTGATCGACGGCGTCGACGAGGACACGGCCAACGAACTGCAGGCGCGTGCGCGTGACGTACTGGAGGCACAGGCGAAGGAAGCGCTGGAAAAAGCCCGCGCGTTGGGAGCCGAGGACAGCCTTATTGAATTCGAAGGCCTGACACCCCAGATGGTACTGGCGCTGGCCGAAGATGACGTGAAAACGCTGGAAGATTTCGCCACCTGCGCCGACTGGGAATTGGCAGGCGGCTGGACCACCGTGGATGGCGAGCGCGTCAAGGACGACGGTGTGCTTGAACCCTTCGAAGTATCGCTGGACGAGGCGCAGGACCTTGTGATGACCGCGCGGGTCATGCTGGGCTGGGTCGACCCGGATGATTTGCAGGCTGACGAGGAAGCCGAGGACGAAGACGGCGCTGAAGGCGACACCGCAGAGGAGGCCGAGGCCTGATGCGTCAGGTCTCGTAGGCGTTGATATGGGGCGCGGTGGACAGCCCAAGGACCGGACGAATGGTCCCGAGCGCAAGTGTATTGCCACGGGTGAGGTGCGTCCGAAGCACGGGTTGATCCGGTTCGCCATCGGTCCCGAGGGTCAGGTGGTGCCGGATATCCTGGAGAAACTGCCGGGGCGGGGCATCTGGGTGAGCGCCTCGCGGCAGGCGCTGGAAACGGCGGTGAAGAAAGGCCTGTTCTCGCGCAGTGCGAAGCAGAGCGTCACGGTGCCCGACGGGCTGGTCGAGCAGGTCGAGGCGATGCTGGCGCGGCGGGTCGTGGAGTTGCTGAGCCTGGCGCGGAAAGGTGGCCAGGCGGTGGCCGGATACGAGAAGGTCAAGGACTGGCTGGCCAAGGAAGAGGCCGAGGTTCTGATCCAGGCCAGCGACGGGTCCGCGCGCGGGAAGACGAAACTGAGCACGCCCTATGGCGGTAGCTGGATCGGCTGGATCACTGCCGATGAGCTGGGCCAGGCCTTTGGGCGTGAAACAAGCATCCACGCAGCACTCGCTGCTGGCGGTTTGTGCGAGCGTGTTGTAGAGGAGGCGGCAAGACTCAAGGGCTTGCGCGTCACGGACGGGGACCGACCCCGCCGGAAAGGAAGTTGAGATAGATGAGCGACAACGACGGAAAGAAAACTCTGGGTGTGCGTGGTGGTGGCGGTCCTCGGTCGGGGAACGTCAAGCAGAGCTTTAGCCATGGCCGCACCAAGAACGTCGTGGTGGAAACCAAGCGCAAGCGCGTCGTGAAGCCCAAACCGGGTGCTGCGGCGCCTGCGCCGGGTGGCGCCAAGGCGGGTGCGCCCGGATCTGCATCGAAACGGCCGGCGGGGATCTCTGACGAGGAGATGGAACGCCGGATGAAGGCGCTTGCCGCCGCCAAGGAACGCGAGGCGGAAGAGGCCGCCCAACGCGAGGCCGAGGCGAAAGACCGCGAGGAAGAGAAACAGCGCCGCCGCGAGGAAGCCGAGGCCAAGGAGCGCGAACAGCGCGAGGCCGAGGAACGCGCCAAGGCGAAAGCCGACGAGGAAGAGCGCAAGAAGCGCGAGGAAGCGGACGCTGCCAAGCAGGCTGCTGCCGCTGCCGCGGCACCGCCGGCAGAAGAGACGCAGGCGCGTGCCTCCAAGCAGGCGCCACGCAGCAAACCGCCCGAGCGCGACCAGCGCGGTGACGATGGCCGTGGCAAGGGCAAGGGTCGTGGTGGCGACGATGGTGGCCGTCGGTCCGGCAAGCTGACGCTGAACCAGGCGCTGTCGGGTGGCGAAGGCGGCCGGCAGAAATCCATGGCCGCCATGAAGCGCAAGCAGGAACGCGCCCGGCAAAAGGCCATGGGCGGCACGCAGGATCGTGAAAAGGTCGTGCGCGATGTGCAGGTGCCCGAGGCGATCGTGGTCAGCGAGTTGGCCAACCGGATGGCCGAACGCGTGGGCGATGTGGTCAAGGCGCTGATGAACAACGGCATGATGGTCACGCAGAACCAGTCGATCGACGCCGATACCGCCGAGCTGATCGTCGAGGAATTCGGTCACCGTATCGTCCGGGTCAGCGATTCGGACGTGGAAGACGTGATCGATTCGGTCGATGACAAGGAATCTGATCTTCAGCCGCGTCCGCCGGTGATCACGATCATGGGTCACGTGGACCACGGCAAGACATCGCTTCTTGACGCGATTCGCGACGCCAAGGTCGTGGCGGGCGAGGCCGGTGGCATCACCCAGCATATCGGCGCCTACCAGGTGACGACCGATGGCGGGGCTGTTCTGAGCTTCCTCGACACACCGGGTCACGCCGCGTTCACCAGCATGCGCGCCCGCGGTGCGCACGTGACGGACATCGTGGTTCTGGTGGTGGCTGCCGACGATTCGGTGATGCCGCAGACGATCGAGGCCATCAACCACGCCAAGGCCGCCGAAGTGCCGATGATCGTGGCGATCAACAAGTGCGACAAACCCGAGGCGAACCCCGACAAGGTGCGCACCGAACTGCTGCAGCACGAGGTGATCGTCGAGGCGATGTCGGGCGACGTGCAGGATGTCGAAGTGTCTGCCCAGACGGGTCAGGGCCTGGACGAGCTACTGGAAGCCATCGCGCTGCAATCCGAGATCCTGGAGCTGAAAGCGAACCCGGACCGCGCCGCCGAAGGTGCGGTGATCGAGGCGCAGCTGGACGTGGGCCGTGGCCCCGTGGCGACGGTTCTGGTGCAGCGCGGGACGCTGAAACAGGGCGATATCTTCGTCGTGGGCGAGCAGTACGGCAAGGTCCGTGCGCTGATCAACGACCGCGGCGAGCGCGTGAAGGAAGCCGGGCCGTCGGTGCCTGTCGAGGTTCTTGGCCTCAACGGCACGCCGGAGGCGGGTGACGTTCTGAACGTGGTGAAATCCGAAGGCCAGGCGCGTGAGATTGCCGAGTACCGCGAGAAGGCCGCGAAGGAAAAACGCGCGGCTGCCGGTGCGGGTACGACGCTTGAACAGCTTCTGGCGCAGGCCAAGGAGAACGAGAACGTCAAGGAACTTCCGATCCTGGTCAAGGCCGACGTGCAAGGCTCTGCCGAGGCGATCGTTCAGGCGATGGACAAGATCGGCAATGACGAGGTGCGCGTGCGCGTGCTGCACTCGGGCGTTGGCGCGATCACCGAATCCGATATCGGCCTGGCCGAGGCATCGGGTGCGCCTGTGATCGGCTTCAACGTGCGGGCCAATGCGCCGGCACGGAATTCAGCGAACCAGAAGGGCGTCGAGATCCGCTATTACAGCGTGATCTATGACCTCGTGGATGACGTGAAGGCGGCCGCCAGCGGTCTGCTGGGAGCGGAAATCCGCGAGAACTTCATCGGTTACGCCGAGATCCGGGAGGTCTTCAAGGTCACGGGCGTCGGCAAGGTTGCGGGCTGTCTGGTGACCGAAGGCATCGCCCGCCGGTCGGCCGGTGTGCGCCTGCTGCGCGACGACGTGGTGATCCACGAAGGCACGCTGAAGACGCTGAAGCGCTTCAAGGACGAAGTGTCCGAGGTGCAATCCGGACAGGAATGCGGCATGGCGTTCGAGAAGTACGAGGACATCCGCGAAGGCGATGTAATCGAAATTTTCGAGCGCGAGGAATTCGAGCGCAAACTCGATTAAGCCTTGTCAGAGACTGTTTTGGAAAGGGGCGGCCTGTTTGGTCGCCCTTTTTCGTGCGGCGCGCCAAATCTTTTATGAAAAGATTTGGCAAAAGCTTTGTGAAAGCTTTTGCCGTCGTCAGAGCCAGTCGCGGAGGATCGGAATGAGGGGGATGTCCGCGGGTGGCATTGGGTAGTCGCGCAACGCGTTGGGACGGACCCATTTCAAAGCCTGTTCCTCACGCGATTGGGGCATGCCCTCCCACTTGCGGCAGGCAAAGAGCGGCATCAGCAGGTGAAAATCGTCGTAGCTGTGGCTGGCGAAGGTCAGCGGCGCGAGGCAGCTTTCCCAGGTGTTGATGCCAAGCTCTTCTTCCAGTTCGCGGATAAGCGCGACCTCGGGCGTTTCACCCGGCTCGACCTTGCCGCCGGGGAATTCCCAGAGGCCGGCCATGGATTTGCCCTCGGGGCGTTGCGCCAGAAGGATGCGGCCATCGACGTCGATCAGGGCGACGGCGGAAACCAGAACGGTCTTCATTGCCGCAATCCCGGACGGAAAACCGGAGCCCACTTTTCCTGTGATTGCTTCGGTTTCAAGACCGATAATCCGCGTTGATCGAGATGTAGCCGTGGGTCAGATCGCAGGTCCAGACGTGGGCGGTGCCGCCGCCCAGACCGAGATCGACATGGATCGTGATCTCCTGGTTCTTCATGTGGGCGGCGCCGTCTTCTTCGCGGTATGAGGGACTAACCCAGCCTTTTTCGGCTACGAGCGTGTCGCCGAACCAGATCGACAGCGTGTCGCGATCGGCTGGCGCGCCGGATTTGCCGATGGCCATCACGATCCGGCCCCAGTTGGGGTCTTCGCCGGCGATGGCGGTTTTCACCAGCGGTGAGTTCGCGATGGCGAGGCCGTGGGTCTTGGCGTCATTGTCACTGGAGGCGCCGGTGACGGAGATGGTGACGAACTTGGTTGCCCCTTCGCCGTCCCGGACAACCTGATGGGCGAGGTCGAGCATGACGCCGCGCAGCGCCTCCATGAAGCCGACGCTGTGATCGGTGACGCGCACGCCCGAGGCGCCGGTGGCGGCGACCAGAAGCGTGTCGGAGGTGGAGGTGTCGCTATCGACGGTGATGCAGTTGAAAGTCTTTTCATTCAGCGCCGAGACCATCTGTTGCAGGTGCTCGCGGTCGATGGCGGCGTCCGTGAAGATGTAGACCAGCATTGTCGCCATGTCGGGCGCGATCATGCCGGAGCCCTTTGCGATGCCGGCGATGCGCACCTCCTGCCCCTCGAACATGAGGGTCGCACTGGCCCCCTTGGCGAAGGTGTCGGTGGTCATGATCGCGCGGGCGGCGTCCTCGATGCCGTCGGGGGAAAGCTTGTCATTAAGTTCGGACATTTTCGCGGTGATGCGGTCGTGTTTCAGAGGCTCCCCGATGACGCCGGTAGAAGAACTGAAAATACGCGATTCCGGCAGGGATAGGGTCTGTGCGACGGCATTCGTCACCGCCTTGACCGACTCCACCCCGTTGCGCCCGGTAAAGGCGTTGGAATTGCCGGAATTGACGATGATCGCCGCGCCCTCCGCGGACTGGAAGGAGATCTTTTCCTGGCAGTCGAGCACCGCGGCGGAGCGCGTTGCGGACCGGGTGAAGACCCCCGCCATGGCCGTGCCCGGCGCCAGCCGCGCCAGCATCACGTCCGTGCGACCGGCATAGCGCACGCCGGCCTCGACGCTGGCGAATTCCACGCCGCCGATGGCGGGAAGCTCGGGAAATGTGGCAGGCGCCAGTGGCGACACGGCGAGGGTCTTGGCCATTGTCAGTTCTCCAGGAGTTCGAGCGCGTCGATCACGGTGGGGTCTATTTCCTCGAGGTCGATCCGGTCGATCTCGGCGTTGGACTCCAGGCTTTCGATATGGGCTTCGAGTGCGCCCTGTTGAAGCTGCGCTGTCAGTTCCTCGCGCACGGTCTCAAGCGCAGGACGTTCCTTGTTGCGAGTCTCGGCCAGCGTGATCACGTGCCAGCCGAACTGGGTTTCGACCGGGTCGGACACTTCGCCGGGTTCGAGCGCGGCGACGGCATCGAAGAACGGTGCGACCATGTCGCTGGCGCCGAACCAGCCGAGATCACCGCCGGAGGCGCCCGAGGGCCCGGTGGATTTTTCGCGGGCCAAAGCGGCGAAATCGGCATCGCCTTCGAGCGCGGTCACCAGTTCCTGCGCCTCTTCCTCGGTTTCCACCAGGATGTGCGAAGCGCGGTATTCGGTTTCCTGCACATCAGCGGGGTATTGCTCTTCGTAGGCCGCTTGCAGGTCCTCGTCAGAGGGGGCCTGCTGCATCACGCCGGCCATGACCTCGCCGGCGATGATGGCGCGTTCCTCGTTCTCGATCGAGACCTGGCTGCGCAGGGAAGGCTCGCCCTCCAGCGACTGGTTCAGCAGGGTATGCTGGATCAGTTGGTCGACGATGCCCTGCAACAGCAAGTTCGGAGGGAACTGGTTGTATTGCTGCGGCAAGGTGGCGCGGAGCGCTATGACGTGGGCCAGCGTGATCTCGGTGCCGTTGACCGTGGCGACGACCTGGCCGACATCGGCGTCCGGTGCCGCGTCAGTCTCTGTCTCGGCTGTATCCTGGGCCAGGGCGCCATGAGCGAGTATGGCGGTGGCGCAAGCGGCGGTCAGAAGCGACTTAATCGGATGTGACATGGAAAACCCTTTGCTTTCTCGCGCCAAGACGTGGCGCGTTGTGACGTTGACAGTCCATGAGCGGCCCCTTACATCGCCTTATGATCAAAGGCAGGGCCGTCCCCTTGGGCCCGTTCTAGGGCGGTGCGGCGGACGGGGCAAGCGATTGCCTTTCACGAGATAGTCAAAGACCGGAACGGATAGGATATGCTGGGTATTGGAACGGTTGCCAGAAAGGTTTTTGGCACTCCGAACGACCGAAAGGTCAAGACGACCCGCCCGCTGGTGGAAAAGATCAACGCCCTGGAGCCCGAGTACGAGGCTCTGGACGACGCCGGGCTGATCGCCAAGACCCAAGAGTTCAAGACGCGTATCGCGGACGGTGAGAAACTGGACGCGATCCTGCCCGAAGCCTTCGCCAACTGTCGTGAAGCCGCCCGACGGGCGCTGGGCCTGCGGGCCTTCGATGTGCAGTTGATGGGCGGGATCTTCCTGCATCAGGGCAACATCTCGGAGATGAAGACGGGTGAGGGCAAGACCCTTGTGGCGACCTTTCCGGCCTATCTGAACGCGCTGACCGGCAAGGGCGTGCATATCGTCACGGTGAACGATTACCTCGCCAAGCGGGATGCCGAGTGGATGGGCAATGTCTTTTCCGCGCTGGGGATGACTACGGGCGTCGTCTATCCGCAGCAGCCGGATGACGAGAAGAAAGGCGCGTATGCCGCCGACATCACCTATGCCACCAACAACGAGCTCGGCTTCGATTACCTGCGCGACAACATGAAATCGAGCCTCGAGGAAATGGCGCAGCGCGGGCATAATTTCGCCATCGTCGACGAGGTGGACAGCATCCTGATCGACGAGGCCCGGACGCCGCTGATCATCTCGGGCCCGGCGCAGGACCGCAGCGAGCTGTACGTGACCATCGACGGGCTGATCCCGAGCCTGGAAGAAGACCACTACAAGATCGACGAAAAGACCAAGAACGTCACCTTCACCGACGAAGGCAACGAATATATCGAAGAGCTGCTGCACCAGAAGGGTCTGCTGGAAGAGGGTCAATCGCTTTACGATCCCGAAAGCACGACCATCGTGCACCACATGAACCAGGGCCTGCGGGCGCATAAGCTTTTCCTCAAGGACAGAGACTATATCGTCCGCGACAACGAGGTCGTGCTGATCGACGAGTTCACCGGGCGGATGATGGCCGGACGCCGGCTGTCGGATGGTCTGCACCAGGCGATCGAGGCCAAGGAAGGCTGCGAGATCAAGCCCGAGAACGTGACGCTGGCGCAGGTGACGTTCCAGAACTATTTCCGCCTGTATGACAAGCTTTCGGGCATGACCGGGACGGCGACGACCGAGGCCGAGGAGTTTGGCCAGATCTACGGGTTGGGCGTGGTCGAGGTGCCGACGAACAAACCGATTGCTCGCGTGGACGAGGACGATGCCGTCTACCGCACCGCGCAAGAGAAATTCGACGCCATCGTCACGTCGATCAAGGAGGCACACGAGAAAGGCCAGCCGATTCTTGTGGGCACGACGTCGATTGACAAGTCGGAGATGCTGAGCGAGTTGCTGAAGAAGGCGGGGGTGAAGCACAATGTGCTGAACGCGCGCCAGCACGAGAAGGAAGCGCAGATCGTCGCGGATGCCGGCAAGCTGGGCGCGGTGACGATTGCCACAAACATGGCCGGGCGCGGCACCGACATCAAGCTGGGCGGCAACCTGGATTTCCAGATCATGGAAGCGATTGCCGCCGATCCTGAAGCCGACACCGAGGAGCTGCGCAAGCGGCTGGAAGCCGGGCACAAGGATGACGAGCAGGCGGTGATCGATGCCGGTGGTCTGTTTGTTCTTGCCACGGAACGGCACGAAAGCCGCCGGATCGACAACCAGCTGCGCGGCCGGTCGGGCCGCCAGGGCGACCCGGGGCGGTCGGCGTTCTTCCTGAGCCTGGATGATGACCTGATGCGCATTTTCGGGTCTGAACGGCTGGAAAAGGTCCTGTCGACGCTGGGCATGAAGGAAGGCGAGGCGATCATTCACCCGTGGGTGAACAAGAGCCTGGAACGCGCGCAGGCGAAGGTCGAGGGGCGCAACTTTGACATCCGCAAGCAGCTTCTGAAGTTCGACGACGTGATGAACGAGCAGCGCAAGGTGATTTTCCGGCAGCGTCTGGACATCATGGAGGCGACCGACCTGTCGGAGACCGTCAAGGACATGCGTGGCGAGGTGATCGACGACCTGATCGACCAGTACATGCCGCCCAAGACCTATGCCGACCAGTGGGACATGGAAGGGCTCTATGCCGCGGTGATCGAGCGGCTGAACCTGGACGTGCCGGTGATGGCCTGGGGCGACGAGGAAGGCGTGGACGACGACGTGGTCGCCGACCGGCTGGAAGAAGCCGCCGACGAGATGATGGCCGAAAAGACCGAGGCGTTTGGGCCGGAACAGATGCGGATGATCGAAAAGCAGGTCCTGCTCCAGACCATCGACAGCAAATGGCGCGAGCACCTGTTGACGCTGGAACACCTGCGCAGCGTCGTGGGTTTCCGTGGCTATGCGCAGCGCGACCCGCTGAACGAGTACAAGAACGAGGCGTTCCAGCTGTTCGAGACCATGCTGGACAGCCTGCGGCAGGACGTGACCCAGCAGCTGGCCCGGATCCGCCCGATGACGGACGCGGAACAGCAGCAGATGTTGCGTGACCTGCAGGCGAAACAGGCCGCGATGGCGCCGAACCCGTCCGAGACGGAAGAGCGCGAGCCCGGTGCGGTGACGCTCGAAGACCCCACGGGCGCCGCCCTGCCCGGGTTCGACGAAAACGACCGGTCTACCTGGGGCAACCCGGGGCGGAACGAGGCCTGTCCCTGCGGTTCGGGCAAGAAATTCAAGCATTGCCACGGGCGGCTGGGCTGACGCCGGACGCCACAACACGGCCCAAATGACACCCTCTGGTTGCCTTCAAGCAGCCATGTTCATCGACTAGCGATCTTTTGACCTATGAAGGTGTGGGAGATCGTTATGATCAAGTTGGGGAATTCGAAACGTATCGCCATGGCCGGCGTGACCTTGGGCTGTGCCCTTGGGATTGGCTATTTCATGCAGTTGTCGAGTGGCGATCGCAACGTGCCTTCGGCGCAGGCATCCGCGATTGATACCGCGTCTGCCGATGCGTTCGCGCAGGCGTTCGTGGGAGCGACACCCAAACCGGCAGATACGGCGCAGTCGCCTGTCACGGTTCCTGTCGAAGAAAAGATTGGAGTGACCGCGCGGGCGGAAGAGCGCGAGGCGCCGGTCCTTGCCGCCGACGCCGGGAAAGATGAGCTTTTGCAAAAGGCTGTTTTGGTGACTGGACAGAGCTTTGAGGCGGATGGCCTTGAAGTTCAAAGCGTCACGCTGACGTCGGCCGAGCCGGTTCCACCGGCCGCGGCTCCGCAGCCCAAGGCGCTGCCCGATGCGCCGCTGCAATTGGCCGCGTTGCAGGATGCGCCGATCCGGACCTTCCCGAAGGAAGAAAAGGCCCCGGCTCTGGCGGCGTGTGAAGGCGAGATCGAGATGGTCGCGCGCCCCGACGCAGCAGCGATGGTTCAGCTGGAGCTGACCGCGCCTTGCCATGCGGACACGCAGTTCACTCTGCACCACAATGGCATGATGTTCAGTGCGATCACCGATCTCGATGGCACATGGTCGATGCAGGTGCCAGCCCTGACGCAGAGCGCGGTGTTCATCGCGGCCTTCGACAATGGCGAAGGTGCGGTGGCGCAGGCCGATGTCGATATGCTGGATTATTACGACCGTTACGTCGTGCAATGGCAGGGCCGCAGCGGGCTGCAGATTCACGCGATGGAATACGGCGCGAACTATGGCGAGCAGGGCCACGTCTGGCGCGATGCGGCTCGGGATGTATCCAGCGCAGCGACAGGCGAGGGCGGTTTCCTTCTGCGCCTTGGCGACGGGGTGATCGAGGAGACGACCCTCATGGCAGAGGTTTACACCTTCCCGACGCAGAACGCGCTGCGCGAGGGCGATATACAGGTGAGCCTCGAAACCGAGATCAACGCGGCCAATTGCGGCCGGGATATCGCGGCGCAGGCATTGATCAAGCCCGGGGCTGGGGAAATCTCGGCGCGCGACCTGACGATGGCGATCCCGGATTGCGATGCGGTGGGTGACTTTCTGGTGTTGAAAAACCTGTACGAAGACTTGAAGATCGCGCGCAACTGACGCTGCGATCCGAGGGCATCCATGAAAATGCTACGTGCGGCGGCTTACGCCGCACTTTTCCTTTTTGCGGGCGCGTTCCCGGTCAGCGCGCAGGATGTGACGCTGACGTCGCGTGACGGAAATGTCGAGATTACCGGTAACCTTCTGGGATTTGATGGCGAGTTTTACCGGGTCGATACGGTCTATGGCGAGCTGACGGTAGACGGCTCGGGCGTGGATTGCGCAGGGCCGGGCTGCCCCAATCTGGATACCTACGTGGCGCAGGTGGTGTTTTCCGGGGCGCCGACGATCGGACGGCTGTTGATGCCGGCGCTGGTCGAGGCCTTCGCCATCCGCGAAGGTTATGAAATGAGCCGCGAGACGCTGGAGGACGGCAGCTTGCTGTTGTCGATCCACGACCCGGCCGAGGCGCGCGTCGTGGGCGAGTTCCAGTTCCGGTTGACCAATTCCGACGAAGGTTTTGCCGACCTGATCGCGGATGTGGCGGACATTGCCATGTCGATGCGCGAGATCCGCCCCCGAGAGGTGCGGCTGGGCAAGGATGCGGCGCTGGGCGACATGTCGGCCAATGGGCGCGGGCGGGTCATGGCGCTGGAGGCGCTGGTGCCGGTGGTGGCGCCGTCGAACCCGGTGCAGCAGGTGACGCTGACGCAATTGGCCGAGGTTCTGTCGGGCAAGATCGATAATTGGAACGCGCTGGGTGGGCCGGACGCGCCGATCGCGGTACATCTTTTCGATGCGCGGTCCGGGCTGGGACAGGCCAGCGAGGATCTTGTGGTGCGCCCGGCGGGCGTGAGTTTTGCCGAGACCGTCACCCGCCATGCCGACGGCGTGTCGCTGGCCGAGGCGGTGGCGGAGGACCCGTTCGCAATGGGCCTGATGGCGCGGGCCGAGACGGGGAACACGCTGACGCTGGCGCTGAGCGGAGAATGCGGGTTCGCGTTGCGCGCCACGCGGCGGGCGGTCAAGACCGAGGATTATCCTTTGACCGCACCGATGTTCCTGTACCTGCCGGCGCGGCGCCTGCCAAAGCTGGGGCGGGAGTTCCTGGCATATCTGAAGGACCCGTCGGCGCAGCTGGTGATCCGGAGGGCAGGTTTCGTGGATCAGGCGCCGGAGGAGATCGGGATCAACGAACAGGGCGACCGCTTGGCCAATGCGATTGCGCAGGCGGGCGAGGAGCTGGGGCTGGAGGAGCTGCAGCGCATGGTGTCGGCCCTGACGTCGCTCAAGCGGCTGACAACCACGTTCCGGTTCGAGGCCGGGTCGGCGCGGCTGGATGCACAGTCACGCTCGAACGTGGCACAGCTTGCGCGGGCGATGGAAGTTGGCAAGTACGATGCGCGGCGGCTGGTCTTCGTGGGGTTCAGCGACGGGGCGGGTCCAGCCGACAACAATCGGCGGATCGCGCTGCGCCGGGCCGAGGCGGTACGCAGTGCTGTTGTCGCGGCGGCGGAGACGGCGAACATGGATCGGATCACGACAGAGCTGGAAGCCTTTGGCGAGGCGATGCCGATGGCCTGTGACGGCACCGGCTGGGGCCGGCGGATCAACCGGCGGGTCGAGGTTTGGGTGCGGTAGCGCCCTAGATCAGGCCTTTGCTGCGGAAACTGGTTTCGCAGGATTTGCCGATGATGATGTGATCGTGCAGCGTGATGCCAAGCGCGCTTGCCGCCGTCTCGATCTGTATGGTCATGTCGATATCGGACTGGGAGGGCGTGGGATCGCCCGATGGGTGATTGTGCACGAGGATCAGCGCGCTGGCGTTGAGATGCAGGGCACGTTTGACCACTTCGCGCGGATAGACCGGCACGTGATCGACGGTGCCGCGCGCCTGTTCCTCGTCGGCGATGAGCGTGTTGCGGCGATCCAGGTAGAAGACGCGGAACTGTTCGATATCCCGGTGCGCCATGGCCGTGTGACAATAGTCCAGCAGGGCATCCCAGCTGGAAACGATGGGGCGCTGGGCGACGCGGGACCGCGCGAGGCGGTGGGCGGCGGCCTCGACCACCTTGAGTTCGCAGATCACGGCCTCGCCCACACCCGGAACGGTGCAAAGCTGATCGAAGGGGGCGGAGATCACGGCGTTGAAGCTGCAGAACTGTTCAAGCAGGGCATGCGCCAGCGGTTTGACATCGCGCCGAGGGATTGCGCGGAAGAGCACGAGTTCGAGCATCTCGTAATCCGGCAGCGCTTCGGCGCCGCCGGCCATGAAGCGGTCACGCAGGCGCTTGCGGTGGTCGCGGATGTAGGAAGGTTGTTTGCCGGGCACGTTCGCGGAAACGGGAACCTCGTCGCTGTCGAAGAGCGGCAGGGACATTTCCTTGAAGGCGCGCGAGTCGGGCATGGCCCGAAGGTGACGCGGGAAGGTTAGTGAATGGTTAATGCCGGAAGAGAGGCCCCGGGTCAGGCCCGGGGCGGGGCTTTGCGTTGGCGTGACGCCATCCCGGACCTGATCCGGGATCTCATGCAGTCAGAGATCCGCAGGTCAGACCCGAGGATGAGGTTTGCGCTTTAGCTTTTCATCGAGTCCCAGAAGCCCTTCACCGATTTGAAGAAGCTCTTGGTTTCCGGGTTGTTGTCCTCTGACAGCGTGTCGAACTCCTTGAGGATTTCCTTTTGCCGCGAGGTCAGGTTGACGGGTGTTTCCACCGCCAGTTCGATGAACATGTCGCCGTGACCGCCGCCACGCAGGGCGGGCATGCCCTTGCCGCGCAAGCGCATCTGGCGCCCCGATTGCGAACCCTCGGGGATCTTGACCCGGCTGCGGCCGCCGTCGATCGTCGGCACCTCGATATCGCCGCCGAGCGCGGCCTTGGCGACCGAAACGGGGACGCGGCAGAAAAGGTTGGTGTCCTCACGCTCGAATATCTTGTGCGGCGCGACCTCGAGGAAGATGTAAAGATCGCCTGCCGGACCGCCGCGCATTCCGGCCTCGCCCTCGCCGGCGAGGCGGATGCGGGTGCCGGTTTCGACGCCTGCGGGAATGTTCACCGAAAGCGAGCGGTCCTGTTGCGTGCGGCCCTGGCCGCCGCAGGTGTTGCAGGGGTTCTTGATGATCTGGCCGAGGCCCGAGCATGTTGGGCAGGTGCGTTCGACCGTGAAGAAGCCCTGTTGCGCACGAACCTTGCCCATGCCCGAGCAGGTCGGACAAGTCGTCGGTTCGGCGCCGCCTTCGGCCCCGGACCCGTCACAGGAATCGCATTTGACCGAGGTGGGCACGTTGATGGTTTTTTGCAGGCCACGATACGCGTCGTCCAGGTCGACGCGCAGGTTGTAGCGCAGATCGGCACCACGCGCCGCACGCTGGCGTCCGCCGGGACCACCACGGGCACCGCCGCCCATGAAATCGCCGAACAAGTCGTCGAACACGTCGGAAAACGCACTGGCAAAATCGCCCTGACCGGGACCGCCTGCGCCGCCGAACCCGCCACCGGGTCGCGCGCCGGCACCCGTGCCGCCCTCAAAGGCCGCGTGGCCGAAACGGTCATAGGCCGCCTTCTTCTCGGCGTCCTTCAGGATGTCGTAGGCCTCGCCCGCTTCCTTGAACTTCTTCTCGGAATCGGGGTTGTCCTTGTTGCGGTCGGGGTGAAGCTCTTTGGCCTTGGTGCGGTAGGCTTTCTTGATCTCGTCGGCACTGGCGCCCTTGGACACGCCAAGAACCTCGTAATAATCGCGTTTGGCCATCGGATGTCTCCTTTATATCGGAGAGCAGGGGGCGCGGATGCGCCCCCTGCCTGTCCGTTTGACGCTTAAGCGCGTTTATCGTTGTCGAGGTCCTCGAAATCGGCGTCGACGATGTCTTCGTCGTCTTTGCCCATTTCGTCGGCGCCCGCAGGTTCGTCATCGCCGTCGTCCTGGCTGGCCTTGTAGATCGCCTCGCCCAGTTTCATGGCGGCCTCGGTCACGTTCTGGATGCCGGCCTTGATCTTGTCGGCGGTGGCATCCTCTTTCTCGAGGTCGTCCTTGAGGGCCGAGATGGCCAGTTCGATGGCCTCGATGGTGGACGGATCGACCTTGTCCGAATGCTCTTCCATCGACTTCTCGGTCGAGTGGATGAGGCTTTCGGCCTGGTTGCGGGCCTCGACCAGGGCGCGGCGTTCCTTGTCCGCGTCGGCATTGGCCTCGGCGTCCTTGACCATCTTGTCGATGTCCTCCTCGGACAGACCGCCCGATGCCTGGATGGTGATCTTCTGCTCCTTGTTCGTGCCTTTATCCTTGGCGGAAACAGAGACGATGCCGTTGGCGTCGATGTCGAAGGTCACCTCGATCTGGGGCATGCCGCGCGGGGCCGGCGGAATGTCCTCGAGGTTGAACTGACCCAGGATCTTGTTGTCCGCGGCCATTTCACGCTCGCCCTGGAAGACGCGGATCGTCACGGCCGACTGGTTGTCTTCGGCGGTGGAGAAGATCTGCGACTTGTTGGTCGGGATCGTGGTGTTGCGGTCGATCAGGCGGGTAAACACGCCACCCAGCGTTTCGATGCCGAGCGAGAGCGGGGTCACGTCGAGCAGGACAACATCCTTGACGTCACCTTGCAGAACGCCGGCCTGAATGGCGGCGCCCATCGCGACCACCTCGTCGGGGTTCACGCCCTTGTGCGGCTCCTTGCCGAAGAACTTGGTCACTTCCTCGACGACCTTGGGCATACGGGTCATGCCGCCGACGAGAACGATCTCGTCGATGTCGCCAGCCGAGAGACCCGCATCCTTGAGCGCGGCCTTGCAGGGCTTCAGCGAGTTGGTGATGAGGTCGCCCACCAGGCTTTCCAGCTTGGCGCGGGTCAGTTTCATGACCATGTGCAGCGGCGAGCCGTCGGAGCCCATCGAGATGAACGGCTGGTTGATCTCGGTCTGGGACGAGCTGGAAAGCTCGATCTTGGCTTTCTCGGCCGCCTCTTTCAGACGTTGCAGCGCCATCTTGTCCTTGGTCAGGTCGACGCCGTGTTCCTTTTTGAACTCGTCGGCAAGGTAGTTGACGATGCGCATGTCGAAGTCTTCACCGCCCAAGAACGTGTCGCCGTTGGTGGATTTCACTTCGAAAAGGCCCTCGTCGATTTCGAGGATTGTCACGTCGAACGTACCGCCGCCAAGGTCATAGACCGCTATGGTGTGCGTGTCTTCCTTGTCGAGGCCATAGGCCAGCGCTGCCGCGGTCGGCTCGTTGATGATGCGCAGCACTTCGAGACCGGCGATCTTGCCGGCGTCTTTCGTGGCCTGTCGCTGGGCGTCGTTGAAGTAGGCGGGCACGGTGATGACGGCCTGCGTCACTTCCTCGCCGAGGTAGCTTTCGGCGGTTTCTTTCATCTTGCCGAGGATGAAGGCCGAGATCTGGCTGGGCGAATACTTGTCGCCCTTGGCGCGCACCCAAGCGTCGCCATTGCCACCGTCGATCACTTCGAACGGCATGTTCTTCTTGTCCTTGGCCAGATCGCTGTCGTCCGCACGACGACCGATCAGGCGCTTGACGCCGAAGATGGTGTTTTCGGGGTTGGTGACCGCCTGGCGTTTCGCCGGCTGGCCGACAAGGCGCTCGTCGTCGGTGAAGGCGACGATCGAGGGCGTGGTGCGTGCACCTTCGGAGTTCTCGATGACGCGCGCTTGCGAGCCATCCATGATGGCGACGCAGCTGTTGGTGGTTCCGAGGTCAATACCAATGACTTTGGACATGTTTTTCGATCCCTTCTGTTCTTAAGGCGATTGAGGGGCGACCGGACCCGTCAAAGGCATCTGGCCACCATGTGAGTTACAGATACCGAAAGCGGTCTCTGCGCTTCGGACGGTATATAGGCAGGGGACTATGACCCTGCAAGCGGTTGAAAAGCGGTGAATCGCAGGATTCGGGTTTTAATTTGACGGATTCGATGGAATTCGGGGTACATGGCACAGGAGACGCTGGAGATACGCGGTTTCCGCATTTTCAAGGGATTCCTTGAAGCGGCGGAGCAGGCTGCGCTGGTGGAGGCGCTGCGGGGCGTGGTGCGCGCCGCGCCGCTGTTTTCGCCGATGACGCCCTATGGCAAGCCGATGCGGGTCAAGTTGACCTCGGCCGGACGCTATGGCTGGGTGTCCGACAGGCGGGGATACCGGTACGAGCCGCGGCATCCGGACGGTATGGCGTGGCCGCCGATCCCCGAAGAGGTGCTGCAGATTTGGCGCGATCTGGTGAGCAGTGAGCGCATGCCGGATTGCTGCCTCGTAAACTTCTACGATGCAGATGCGCGGATGGGGATGCACCAGGATCGGGACGAGGCCGATTTCAGCTGGCCGGTGCTGTCGGTATCCTTGGGGGACGAGGGGCTGTTCCGGATCGGGAACGCGACGCGGGGCGGCAAGACGGAATCGCACTGGCTGCAATCGGGGGACGTGGTGGTGATGGGCGGTGACGCGCGGCTGACCTATCACGGGATCGACCGGATCAAGCCGGGTACCTCGATGCTGCTGGAAAAGCCGGGGCGGATCAACCTGACATGCCGGGTCGTGGATTGACGCCGGAAGTTGGTCAGCGTGCAAGGTTGCAGCAGCCTGTGAGGTAGGTGACACCGGACTCTTCGGTGACGAAGAGATCGACGCTCATTCCGTAAAAACGGTCGGACATGCCGTCGGTGCAGGCGTCACGCTGGAACATGAAGGTAAAGACCTGGGTTTGCGCCTGGCCGAAAATCGCATAGCGGTCGGTGCGGTTTTCAGAGGTGACGGGATCGAGGGTCGCGACAGAGATGGGATCGTCGTCCATGCGGTCGAGCGTGGCCGTGGAGGTCCTGGCAACATCGAGCGACCAGAACGGCTCGGTTCCGGCGCACATCAGCGGGCGGGGCAGCTGATCGTCCGGCTGATCCGGGCGTCGGTCCAGGAAGCGCAGGGCGACCCAGCCCGACGTCTCTTCCACATTGACGCGAGCCCATTCTCGGCTTTCGTCGAATGCGACGACTTCGATGAAGCGGGCGTCGGCGGTCAGCTTTGCGACGATGGAGTTTCCGACGCCGGGACCTGCGCGGACATTCAGGACGTCGTCAGGTGCGACGCCCGAGACATCGTAGAAGGCAGGTAGCGCCTGAGCATGGGCGAAGGTGGCGCACAGTAGAAGGGCACAGGTCGCGAGAAGTGTTCTCATCTGCGGGCGTACCAACTGCTGGAGGCGAATTGCCGGGTGTAGAATTCCGCCAGAAGCCCGATGACGAGAAGAACGCAGCCTACGATAACCGCGTATTCGACACTGGTGTTGCGCGGGAAGTAGTTGGCGAAGACGTACCCACGGCACTGATCGATGGCGTGAAAGAGCGGGTTCCAATCGAACATCGCCAGCATGTAGCCGGGCAGCGTATTGGCGACGAAAAGCTTGCCCGAGGCGATCATGTTGGCCCGGGTATAGACGATCTGGATCAGGTTCACGGCGGTCGGGAACCACGGCTTGGCCGCCATGACCAGCAGACCCACGCCGCAGCCGGTGAACCAGGCCAGCAACAGCATTCCGAAGGCGCCGATGGGATCGGCGATCTCGATCCGTTGAAAGGCGGTGTGATAGATGAACAGGATCACCAGGGCCGACAGGACCTGTATGTAAAGGGAGCCAAGCGCGGCGGAGGTGATCGATATGATCGTGTTCATCGGCGCGTGCTGCATCATCGGCGATGACGGGCCCGCCGCACCCGCCACGGCGCCCAGCGCCTTGACGTGGGTAAGGTAGAGAAACACGCCGGACATCATGTAGAGCAGGAAGTCGCCGCGCAGCTTGGCCCCGCGCAGGCCAAGGACCGAGAACATGAAGTAGAAGGCAAGAACGAAGATGATCGCGGTGCTGATGTTGAGGAAAAGCGCCATGAACGCGTTGCCATGCGCGCTGCGCACGTCGCGGACCGTAGTATGATAGATCAGCTCGCAAATCGTCATGATGGACGAAAGAACCGATTTCTTGCGCGTATTCTGGAACATGACCTGTCTGAAGCAACCGCCTTGTTGTGAAATTCTCGCACGGAATTCTTGCTGTCCCGTTAGTGACATATCATAAGGGGCGCGCATCAGTCCCGCAACAAACGCCTTTGTGCGTTGGACAAAAGAATTGGAGCAGGCATTGGATTACGACAATCTTGTCACGGTCATGCGGAGGCTGGCGCTGGAAGCCGGCGACCGGATCATGGAGATCTACGACATGGACGATTTCGACGTGAAGGTGAAATCGGATGACAGCCCTGTCACCGCGGCGGACGAGGCGGCGGACAAGATCATCTCGGACGGCCTGCGGGCGACGTTTCCCGATGTGGCCCTGATCACCGAGGAACAGGTCGCGACCCATGGCGAGCAGGCCGACACGTTCCTGATCGTCGATCCGCTGGACGGAACCAAGGAATTCATCCATCGGCGCGGCGATTTCACCGTCAACATCGCCTATGTCGAGAACGGCGTGCCGACGCGCGGCGTGGTCTATGCGCCGGCCAAGGGACGGATGTTCTTTACCCGCGCCGACGGGGTTTCGGTGGAGGAAACCGGACCCTTCGCACGGCACAGGTCGGGCGCGCTGAAAAAGATCAGGGTGTCCGATCCGGACAACGCGGCGCTGATGGTCGTAGCCAGCAAGTCGCACCGCGACCAGGCGACGGATGATTACATCAACAAATATGCCGTGAGAGACATGAAAAGCGCCGGATCCTCGCTGAAGTTCTGCCTGATCGCGACGGGAGAGGCAGACATCTATCCGCGCCTTGGCCGGACCATGGAATGGGATACCGCCGCCGGGCACGCGGTGCTGTTGGGCGCCGGGGGCCAGGTGGTGCGATTCGATGACCAGACACCGCTT
The DNA here is from genome assembly GCF_030733705.1 of Roseovarius sp. MMSF_3298. Classification (NCBI taxonomy): domain Bacteria; kingdom Pseudomonadati; phylum Pseudomonadota; class Alphaproteobacteria; order Rhodobacterales; family Roseobacteraceae; genus Roseovarius; species Roseovarius sp. MMSF_3298. The sequence goes on along the minus strand of NZ_JASHIN010000003.1, from coordinate 193,949 downwards.
CGCTATGGCAAGGAGGCTTATGCCAACCCGTTCTTCATTGCCTATGCGCCCAAGGTGGAGCTGAAGCCCGCCTGATGAGTGTGTTGGTGGTCATCCCGGCACGCTATGCCTCGAGCCGCTATCCGGGCAAACCGTTGGCCGTTCTGCGTGGTGCGGATGGCACGGAAAAGAGCCTGATCGAACGCAGTTGGCTTGCGGCCACGAGTGTCTCGGGTGTCGACCGGGTGGTCGTGGCCACGGATGACACGCGGATCGAGCAGGCGGCACGCGGTTTTGGTGCCGAGGTCGTGATGACCTCGCCGGACTGCGCCAACGGGACGGAACGCTGTGCCGATGCGCTGCGAAATCTTGGTGGCGATTACGAGATCGTGGTGAACTTGCAGGGTGACGCGCCGCTGACCCCGCATTGGTTCGTCGAGAACCTGATCGCGGGAATGCGCGAAAACCCGGAAACCGATGTGGCCACACCGGTGCTGCGCTGCGACGGCCGGGCGCTGAATGGTTTCCTGGAAGATCGCGCGAATGGCCGGGTCGGCGGCACGACGGCGGTTTTTGGCCAATCGCGCCACGCGCTCTATTTTTCGAAGGAAGTGGTGCCCTATACGTCGCGTGTGTACGGCGACGGGGAAGAGACGCCGGTGTTTCACCATGTGGGGGTCTATGCCTACAGGCCCGATGCATTATATGCTTACGGCACTTGGCCGGCTGGCCCTCTGGAGACGCTGGAAGGGCTTGAACAACTACGCTTCCTCGAGAACCGGCGGTCGATCCTGTGTGTCGAGGTCGAGGCGCGCGGCCGACAATTCTGGGAACTTAACAACCCGGAAGATATTGAAAGGATAGAAGGCATGATGCGGGATATGCACATGTCATGAGCAGATCGAAGAAAAGGCGCCGCATTGTGTCGGTTTGCCGCTTCGGACCGCTTGTGTTCCGGTCTGTGACGTGGGCCTTTTCGATTGTGTTGCCAGGAAAGCGGCAAAGGAGTTCTAGATGCGCAAGAAACTGACAAAGGCGATTTTTCCCGTCGCGGGGCTGGGAACGCGATTCTTGCCGGCAACCAAATCGGTTCCGAAAGAGATCATGACGCTGGTCGACCGCCCGCTGGTGCAATACGCCATCGACGAGGCGCGCGAAGCAGGTATCAAGGAATTCATCTTTGTCACGTCCCGCGGCAAGGGCGCGCTGGAGGATTATTTCGACAATGCGCCGCAGCTTGAGCAGGAGTTGCGCAAGAAGGGCAAAGACGAGCTTCTGGAAATTCTGAAGTCGACCAACATGGACAGCGGCGAGATCGCCTATACCCGGCAGAACAAGGCTCTGGGCCTGGGCCACGCCGTGTGGTGCGCGCGGCGCCTTATCGGCAACGAGCCTTTCGCGGTGATCCTGCCCGACGATGTGATCGCGGCGGAAAAGTCCTGCCTGGCGCAGATGGCCGAGGCGTTCAAGGAAACCGAAGGCGAGAACAACATGGTCGCCGCCATGGAGGTGCCCGAGGACAAGGCGTCGGCCTATGGCGTGCTGGACGTGAAGGAGGATATGGGCCGGATCGTTTCGACCAAGGGCATGGTGGAGAAACCCGCCCCCGGCGAGCAGCCATCGAACCTGGCCGTGATCGGGCGCTATATCCTGACGCCGACGGTTTTGCAGAAACTGAACAAGAAACAGACCGGCGCCGGCGGAGAGATCCAGCTGACGGATGCCATTGACGCGGCCCGGGGCGAAGGCGAAGAGGTCCTGGGGTATCGGTTCGAGGGTGAACGGTTCGACTGCGGCTCGAAGTCCGGGTTCCTTCAGGCGACAGTGGCCTTTGCGTTGAACCGGCCCGAGTTGCGCGACGACCTGCTGAACTATATCACGGATGTGGTGCAGCCCGCGAAGGCCGCGCAATAACGAAGGAGTGCGGCGCCCCTTGCCCAATGTTCTTGTCACCGGCGGCGCGGGCTATATCGGTTCGCATGCCTGCAAGGCGCTGGCAGGTGCCGGCTATACCCCGGTTACCTATGACAACCTGAGCACTGGTTGGGCGGACGCCGTGAAGTTCGGCCCGTTCGAGCAGGGCGACCTGCGTGATCGGGCGCGGCTGGACGCGGTGTTTGCGGCCTACCAGCCCATCGCGGTGCTGCATTTCGGGGCGCTGAGCCAGGTGGGCGAGAGCATGCGCGAGCCGGGCCTCTATTGGGATAACAACGTCACGGGCTCGTTGGTTTTGCTGGAGGCGGCGGTGGCGGCGGGCTGCGAACGGTTCGTATTTTCCTCGACCTGTGCCACCTATGGCGATCAGGATAACGTCGTGCTGAACGAGGACAGCCCGCAGGCCCCGATCAACGCCTATGGCGGGTCGAAGCGGGCGATCGAGAACATGCTGCGTGATTTCGAGGCGGCACACGGGTTGCGGCACGTAATCTTTCGGTATTTCAACGTGGCCGGGGCGGACCCCGAGGCCGAGGTGGGCGAGTTCCACCAGCCGGAAACGCACCTTGTGCCGCTGATCCTGGACGCGATCGACGGCAAGCGCGACGCGCTGACGATATTCGGCACGGATTACGACACGCCCGACGGTACGTGCATACGCGATTACGTGCATGTCTGTGACCTGGTGGATGCGCATGTGCTGGGCTTGAAATGGCTGGAGGACGACAAGGGCAGCCGGGTGTTCAACCTTGGGACCGGAAGCGGTTTCTCGGTGCGCGAAGTGGTGGAGCATGCGCGCAGCATCACGAACAAGGAGGTGCCCGTTGTCGAAGGTCTGCGGCGGCCGGGGGACTGTACCAAGCTGGTGTCGGGCTCGGAGCGGGCGGTGTCGGAGCTGGGCTGGACTCCGGGCCGCTCGACACTGGACGAGATGATCCGCGATGCGTGGCGGTGGCATCAAACTGGACATTACGAAAAATAACGCCGACCCTGCGGTCGAAGGAAGGGTCAGGCAGGACGAATGAGCGTGCTGTTGCAAGCATGGGAGGCGTACAGGCTTCGGTGGAAGCGCCGGCGCCTGTTGTTTCGCGCGCTGCGCAAGCGGCGGCAGTTGCGCCCGGTTGTGGATCGCACCGACCGGATCGCGCCGGGGGACATCCTGTGCTTTTCCACCGTGCGGAACGAGGCGGTGCGCCTGCCGTTCTTCCTGCAGCATCACCGCGCGCTGGGCGTGCGACATTTCCTGTTCGTGGACAATGACAGCGACGACGGCACGCGCGACTATCTGAAGGCGCAGGAGGATGTTTCCCTGTGGTGGACGCAGGCCAGCTACAAGCTGTCGCGCTTTGGCGTCGATTGGCTGACATGGTTGCAGATGCGGCACGGGCACGGGCATTGGTGCCTGACGCTGGATGCCGACGAGATCCTGATCTATCCGCATCACGAAACGCGCCCTTTGCCTGCGCTGGTCGAAAGGCTGGAGCAATCGGAGCGTGACTCGTTCGGGGTGCTGATGCTGGACATGTATCCCAAGGGGCCGCTGGCGCAGCATGACTATGCTGCCGGGGCAGATCCGTTCGAGCGGCTGTGCTGGTTCGACGGCGGGAATTACATGATCCAGAAAAAGCCTGACCTGCATAACCTCTGGATCCAGGGGGGTGTGCGGGCGCGGAAGTTCTTTGCTGACCGGCCCGAGCGAGCGCCGACGATGGGCAAGATGCCCTTGGTGAAATGGAACCGACGCTATGCCTATGTCAGCAGCGCGCACTCGCTGTTGCCCCGTCGGCTGAACCGAGTTTACGACGAGGACGGTGGCGAGCGTCTGTCGGGGGTCTTGCTGCATACGAAGTTTCTGAACACGGTGGTGGACCGGTCCGCCGAGGAAAAGCAGCGGCAGGAGCATTTTGCCAACAGCGACCTTTACGACAGCTACTATGACGCGCTGACCGGGAACCCCGATCTTTGGTGCCCAGCTTCGACGCGGCTGATCGGATGGCGGCAGCTGGAGGCGATGGGCCTGATGTCAAAGGGCAATTGGATCTGAGGGCCAGAATTGATTGCGTTTTGGAAACAATCTCTTATACCGATTGAAGGGGAACGGAACCGGCCTTTGCGGCGGTGTACCATTTTGGAAAAGAATGTATTAACACGATGCGTGTATGGTGGCGGCTGGTCAGTCCGGTGGCCCAGAGGATGTGAGTAGTGAGTTTGTTGCAGTCATATGCCATGCGGCTGCGCCGGAAGCGGCACAGGGTGCGCGCATTTCGCAAACATTTCTCGCTCAAGCCCGTGGTGGATCGCACGCGAAAGATCCGGCCTGGCGACATCCTTCTGTTCAGCACGATGCGTGACGAATTCGTGCGCCTGTCGTTCTTTTTGCAGTATTACCGCAACCTTGGCGTTTCGCATTTCCTGATCGTGGACAACGACAGCACCGATGGCGGGCGCGAGTTCATGGCCGACCAGGAGGATGTGTCGATCTGGACCACCAAGGCCAGCTACAAGGGGTCAAAGTTCGGGGTCGACTGGCTGAACTGGTTGCAGCGCAAATATGGCCACGGGCACTGGACGCTGGTGGTCGATCCCGACGAGCTTTTCATCTATCCGTTCTGCGACACGCGCCCCATTCGGGCGCTGACCGACTGGCTGGACACCAGTCAGGTCAAATCCTTTGGCGCGATGCTGTTGGATATGTATCCCAAGGGGCGCATCGACGACGTGCGATATTTGCCCGGACAGGACCCGTTGGAGATTGCGGGATGGTTCGACCCCGGCAATTACGTGATCCAGAAGAATCGGCAATACGGCAACCTGTGGATCCAGGGCGGGCCGCGCAGCCGGGTGTTCTTTGCCGACCGGCCCAAGAAGGCGCCGGCGCTTAACAAGACGCCGCTGGTGCGGTGGGACAAGCGGTACACCTATATCAGCTCGACCCACACGCTTTTGCCGCGGGGGCTGAACCTGACCTATGATGAATGGGGCGGGGAAAAGGCCAGCGGGATCCTGCTGCACGCGAAGTTCCTGAACACGTTTACCGCCAAGGCCGAGGAAGAGTTGCGGCGCGGTCAGCACTATGCCGGAAGTGTCGAATACAAATCATACGCCGAGAAATTTCAGGACAGTCCTGACCTTTGGTGCAAATGGTCGGAAAAATATATAAACTGGCGGCAATTAGAAATTCTTGGGCTGATGTCCAAGGGGAACTGGGCATGAGGATGGGCAGAGGGTGAGCGTCGGCATCATAATGCTGGTCCACACGGCCTTTGACCGGGCCGAGCAGGTGGCGCGCCATTGGGCCGCCTCGGGCTGTCCTCTGGTCATTCATGCCGACCGCAACGTGCCCAACGCGACCTACCGGAAATTCGTCAACGCCCTGTCGGACCTTGATCAGGTGGAATTCGCCAGGCGCCACCGCTGCGAGTGGGGGACGTGGGGGCTGGTGGCGGCGACGCAGGAAGCGTCGGAAATCATGCTACAGAGTTTTCCGGATGTGCGGCACGTCTACCTTGCCTCCGGCTCCTGCTTGCCGCTGCGCCCGGTGCAGGAGCTGATCGACTATCTGGCAGAGCGGCCTCAGACGGATTTCATCGAAAGCGCGACGACGGCGGATGTGCCTTGGACGATCGGGGGGCTGGACCACGAGCGGTTCACCCTGCGCTTTCCGTTTTCGTGGCGGCGAAATCGCAAGCTGTTCGACCGATATGTCCGCCTGCAACGCAAGATCGGTTACAAACGGCGCATTCCAAACGGGATCGTGCCGCATATGGGCAGCCAGTGGTGGTGCCTGACGCGGCAGACCCTGTCGGCGATCCTGACGGACCCGGAACGGGCGACCTATGACAGCTATTTCAAGCGCGTGTGGATCCCGGACGAAAGCTATTTCCAGACGCTGGCAAGGCTCTATTCCCGGCAGATCGAAAGCCGGTCACTGACCCTGTCGAAGTTCGACTACCAGGGCAAGCCGCATATTTTCTACGACGATCACCTGCAACTGCTGCGGCGGTCCGATTGCTTCGTGGCGCGCAAGATCTGGCCCTTTGCCAATCGGCTCTACAATGCGTTCCTGACCGACGCGGCAGGCGCGATGAAGCGGACCGAGCCCAACCCCGGCAAGATCGACCGGATCTTTGCCAAGGCCGTGGAACGGCGTACCCGCGGGCGGCCCGGCCTGCTGATGCAGAGCCGGTTCCCAGTGGAGGGGCGCGAGAACGGGCTGACCTGTGCGCAATACTCGGTGTTCGAGGGGTTCAGCGACCTGTTCGAGAATTTCGAGCCGTGGCTGGCCAAGGTCACCGGCACGCGGGTGCACGGCCACTTGTTCGCACCGGAGCGCGCCGAGTTTTCCGACGGCCAGACCGTGATGAACGGCGCGCTGAGCGACAGTGCGAAGTTGCGCGATTACAACCCTCAGGCGTTCCTCGCGAGCCTGATCTGGAACACGCGCGGCGAGCGGCAGTGTTTCCAGGTCGGACCGCGCGACCACATCGAGAAGATCGAGTGGTCGCTGGCCAAGGACCAGAACGCGCAGATCTCGGTGATTTCGGGCGCGTGGGCGGTGCCGTTGTTCAAGTCGAACATGAACTTCGCCGATATCCGGCAGGAGGCCGCGCTGTTGCAGCAGGTCGAAAGCAAGCACCTGGACGTTCTGCGGTCGCAGTGGGGCAAGGCGCGGGTGCGCATCTGGACCATGGCGGAATTCATCGAGGCCCCGATGGAACCCTTGCAGACGATCATCGACGAGATCGGCAAGCAAAGCGTGCATGGCCTGGCCGAGGTGCCCAAGATGGCCGACCTGACCGGGTTCGGGCAGTTCCTGCAGAACCTCAAGAATCAGGGGATGCATCCCTACCTGATGGGCGATTTCCCGGTGGAGCATCGCCTGCATGAGCCGCAGGGGCAGACGCGCAAACCCTACCTGGTGCGATAGATGGCAGGCCAATTCGACTATTTCGTCGTGTTTGCAGAGATGCGCACCGGGTCCAACTTTCTCGAGGCGAACCTGAACGCATTCGAAAACTTCGAGTGCTTCGGCGAGGCGTTCAACCCGCATTTCATCGGCTATCCCAACCGCGACGAGATCGCGGGGGTGGCGCGGCACACGCGCGATGCCGATCCGATGCAGCTGATCAAGGCGGTGCGGGACGTGCCGGACAAGATGGGCGGGTTCCGGTATTTCCATGACCACGATCCGCGCATCCTTGACGTGATGCTGGATGATCCGCGCTGTGCCAAGATCATCCTGACGCGCAATCCCCTGGACAGTTATGTCAGCTGGAAGATCGCGCAGGCGACGGGCCAGTGGAAGCTGACCAACGTCAAGCAGCGTAAGGACAGCCAGGTGCGGTTCGACAAGGCCGAGTTCGAGACGCACGTGACCAAGCTGCAGGAGTTCCAGGTGTTCCTGCTGAACCGGCTGCAAGCGTCGGGTCAGGCGGCGTTCTACATCGCCTACGAGGACCTGCAGAACCTTGATGTGCTGAACGGTCTGGCGAAGTTTCTGGGCAGCGACGAACGGCTGGAGGCGCTGGACGCGTCGCTGAAAAAGCAGAATCCCAGCGGGCTTGAAGACAAGGTGTCCAACTTCAGGGATATGGAACAGGCCTTTGCCGGGCTGGATCCGTTCAACCTGACCCGGACGCCGAATTTCGAGCCGCGCCGGGGGCCGGCGGTGCCCGCTTTCGTGGCCGGGGCGCATGCGGCACTCCTGTATATGCCGATACGGTCGGGGCCGGAGGCGGCGGTGTGCGACTGGCTGGCCGGGCTGGATGGCGTGGCGGTGGACGACCTGCCAACCAAGCTGAACCAGAAGGAGTTACGCCAGTGGAAACGGCGCAAGCCAGGGCATCGCGGCTTTACCGTGTTGCGGCATCCGGTGGCACGTGCCCATGCGGCATTCTGCGACAAGATCCTGCAAACCGGGCCGGGATGCTTCTTGGACATCCGCAAGACGCTGCGCAATTTTCACAAGCTGCCGCTGCCGGGGAAGATGCCGGACGAGGGGTATGATCGCGAGACGCACAAGCTGGCCTTTGCCGCGTTTCTGCAGTTTCTGAAGGCGAACCTTGCCGGGCAGACGAATATCCGGGTGGATGCGCATTGGGCCACACAGTCGTCCATCATGCAGGGTATGGCACAGTTCAGCCTGCCGGACATCGTGCTGCGCGAGGACGAGCTGGCCGAGGCGCTGCCGCGCCTTGCGGCGTCGGTGGGATATGACGCGGCCGCGGCGCCTGCGAGACCGGCGCCAGATCAGCCATTCTCGATCGACGAGATCTATGATGAAGAGATCGAGTCGCTGGTCAGCGACATCTACCAGCGGGACTACATGATGTTCGGGTTCCGGGCCTACGCCGCCTGAACCGACTGCGATTCCGTTATGATCGTGTGCAACGTCGCCGGGTCGTCATTGGCGCGCAGCTTGGCGCAGATCGAAGGATCGCGCAGGGTTCGCGAGACAAGCGCCAATGCCTTCAGATGTTCCACACCCGCATTCTCGGGCGCGAAGAGGGCGAAGGCGAGGTCGACCGGCTGGCGGTCGACCGAGTTGAAATCGATGGGCGTGTCCAGAAGCACGAGCGCACCGACGACCATGTCGATGCCCTCCAGCCGCGCATGCGGCAGGGCGACGCCATGCCCCACGCCGGTGGGCCCAAGGTTTTCCCGTTCGATCAGGGCATCCACCACCTTTTGCGGATCAAGGCCATAGACGGACTCGGCAATGCTGCCGAGTTCGTGCAACAGCCGCTTCTTGCTGGACACGGAGGAGTAGACCCGGACCGCGTCAGGCCGCAAAATCTGAGTGAACTGCATTCAGCTATGCTCCATCGGCGGCCGGCGCCGCCTTGCTTGCTCGATAATTTAAGGGTCGATCCATCCGATATTGCCATCATCGCGGCGATACACGACGTTCAACCCTTCTTTCCCTTCATTTCGGAACACGAGCACCGGTGCGCCGGCAAGCTCCATCTGCATGACTGCTTCGCCGACCGACAAAGAGGGAATATGATGTTCCATCTCTGCAACGATAACGGGCTGGAGGCTTTCTGGTTCCGATTCTTCCCCTTCGCTTTCGGAGGCGAGGATATAGGCGGATGCCTGAGAAAGTTCAATAGGTTCCGCCCGCTCTCGGTGATGGTCCTTCAATCGGCGCTTGTACCGGCGCAACTGCTTTTCCAGCTTCTCGCTGCAATCGTCGAAGGCGGCGTAGATTTCATGCGCATGGGCCTTGGCCGTGGCCGTCATGCCCGTGGACAGGTGAATCGTCGCTTCGCAGACGAATTCGCTCGCGCTTTTTGAAAAGAAGACATGCGCGTCCGTGGGCCGTTCGGCGTATTTTTCCACAATGGAGGTCAACTCGTTCTCGACATGAGTCTGCAAAGCCTGGCCGACATCGATTTGTTTTCCACTGATTTGATAGCGCATTCAGAACCTCCAAGATGCGGACAGAAGTGACCTTCGGGGCGGTGTTTCGCCCTGATCTGGGTCAATTCTGTGAGGGATAAAATGACGTTTTCTGTGTGCTCGGCCTCGGCCCAAGTGATGGGTCGCACGGTTCGAACAGTGCAAAAACCGAAAGCGTCATACCTCATTTGATCCGCGATATGGGCGTCTTGTCAATGGAGATTGCGTTAACGTGTGGCGTAACATCGCTCAGGATATACGAAAATTTTCGCCGAGGTAGACGCGGCGGACGTTTTCGTTCGACACGACCTCGTCCGGGGTGCCAGACATCAGGACTTGGCCGTCATGCAGGATATAGGCGCGGTCCACGATTTCGAGCGTTTCGCGGACGTTGTGATCGGTGATCAGCACGCCGATGCCGCGTTTCTTGAGATCCGCGACCAGGTGGCGGATGTCACCGACCGAGATCGGGTCGACCCCGGCAAAGGGTTCGTCGAGCAAAAGATACTTGGGCCGAGCGGCAAGGCAGCGGGCGATTTCCACCCGGCGGCGCTCCCCGCCAGACAGCGCCAGGGCAGGGGCGCGGCGCAGGTGTTCAATGGAGAATTCCGACAAAAGCTCTTCGAGCCGTTTGCGGCGTTTGTGCCGGTCGTCCGTGGATATATCGAGGATGGACATGATGTTGTCCTCGACCGACATGCCGCGAAAGATCGACATCTCCTGCGGGAGGTAGCCCACGCCAAGCTTGGCGCGGCGGTACATGGGCAGGGCCGTGACATCGCGTCCGTCTATCTTGACGTGGCCGCCTTCGGGATAGATCAGGCCGGCGATGGCATAGAAGGTCGTTGTCTTGCCCGAGCCGTTGGGGCCAAGCAGGGCCACAACCTCACCCTGCCGCAAGGACAGGCTGACATCGCGGATCACGACGCGCTTCTTGTAGCTTTTGCGCAGGTTCTCGACCGACAGACCGGTGCTTTCGTGGGCAATATGCAGGTCGGGACGTGCCATTTACTGATCGCCATTCTCGGGTTGCAGGATGGTCTTGACCCGGCCGGTGACGCGGGCGGTGCCCGCGCGCGTGTCGACGAACATCTTGTCGCCGGTCAGTGCGTTGGGGCCCTGCACGAGAAGCACGTCGCCCTGCATTTCGATCAGGCCAGTGTCGACGTTGTAATCGGCCTGCGACGCCTCGGCGGCATCCTCGCCGCTGACGAGGGTGACACCTCCGGTTGCCTGAAGCTGCTCGATCCCGCTTTGATCATCCTTGTACACCACAAGGACGCGCGGCGCGGACAGACGCATTTCACCTTGTCCGATCAACACATTGCCAGTGAAAACAGCGGAGCCGTCTTGCTGGTTCACGTCGAGGTTGTCGGCGGTAACCTCGACGGGAAGCGTGCTGTCCTGCGCTGTGTTGCCGAAGGCGATCTGCGCTCCTTGGGCCAGAGCGGCAATCGGATGGCACAACAGGATGAGCGCGATCAAAATGCGAAACGAATGGGTCACTGTTCAATGTCCTCGGCGGGCTGAGGCGTATATATCAGCTTCACACCGTCGGTGAAAACCAAATGTGCTTCACCGGTTTCCTCGTCCCCGGTCAGCACCATGCGTCCAGCCGTAAGGTCACCGGGCGGACCCTTGCCAGAGACCTGGCCCGGCGTTTCGGCGTACAGCACATCCAGCCTGGCATCGAGGCGTTCGGTCGTCATCTTGTAGCCGGTGGAGGTGTCGACGTTAACATTGCCGATCAAAGAGGCGTTCAGATCGGATTGGTGCACGTCGCCACGGTCCGAGGTCACCGTCACGACGCTGCCTGATACGAGGTGCATTTCAGCGGTGACGTCTTCGGCATTGATCAGGCGGGGATCATCCGGCGCAGGGCGGGCGGTGTCAGCGGCGATCTTCACCTCGTCCCCGCCGCGGGTGACGCCGGCGAAGGCCGCGTTGGTGGCGCCCTGCTCCTGCGCGCGTTGTTCCAGGTCGATCTCGGCGATGGGTATGGATTTCGTGGGGTCGATGTGGCGCGATATCAGGAACAGGGTGGACAAGATGCCAAGCGCGGTCAGAGGCAGGATGATCTTCATCCATGCCACCAGCCGTGAATAGAAATTGTCCGTTGCTGCCATGATCAATGCGCGAAGATGTCCGTTTCGGGCCAGCCGGCAAGGTCCAGACGCGCGCGCGTCGGCAGAAAATCAAAGCAGCTTTCGGCAAGCTCCGTACGGCCTTCGCGCGCCAGGCGGGCGTCGAGTTCGGTTCGCAGCTGATGCAGGTAAAGTACGTCGGACGCGGCATAGTCCAGCTGTGCCTCGGTCAGATCGGACGCGCCCCAGTCCGACGATTGCTGCTGTTTCGAGATATCGATGCCGAGCAGTTCCTGAAGCAGGAATTTCAGGCCATGCCGGTCGGTATAGGTGCGGATCAGCTTGCTGGCGATCTTGGTGCAGTAGACCGGCGCGGCCAGGGCACCGAAAGCGTTGAACATCGCGGCGATATCGAAGCGGCCAAAATGAAACAGCTTCAAAACGCTGGCGTCCGTAAGAAGACGTTCGAGGTTGGGTGCGCTTGTCTGACCCTGCATCACCTGGACGATATGCGCGTCTCCGTCACCACCCGAGAGCTGCACCACGCAGAGCCTGTCCCGGTGCGGATTCAGCCCCATCGTTTCACAGTCGATGGCGACGACAGGACCGAGGTCGAGGCCGTCTGGAAGATCGGATTTGTAGAGATGGTTGGCCATGGTCCGCCGCAGTTGTTTCAGATCTATATAGTGCGCTGCCGCGCAATTTGAGCCTGCTTAAGCGAAAAGATGCGAACGCTCAACGAAAAGCCGGACAATACTGCCGTCAGCAAAGCTGGGCTGCCGTGCCGGAAGATCCAGCGTTCGTGTCTCCATGTCAGAATGCCCATTTTTATCTCGTCTTGGGGCAAGTTCCTGTTTGATGCTCCGGCGAGAATTTATTTTCCGGCCCGTTTTAAGCCGTGATACAGGATTGCATGATAGTGGCTAACCTACTGTCAAAAAACGAAGATTTAGTCGAAGGTGCCAAAGCTGGACGCTCGGGGTCGCCTTGGCGCGCTTTGTAATGCATCATTGACAGGCCAAAAGGTTGAACGCAGCCTAGACGAAATCACGAGATATTAAGGAGATTGAATATGGCTAGATACTCGCACACTTCCATGGCGATGGCCGTTGCAGGCAGCATGATGTTGAGCGCGAGCGTTGCTCAGGCAGACACTTGGCGCTACGCCTTTGAGGAGGCGCTTGACGAGGTGCAGGGCGTCTATGCTCAGAAGTTCAAGGAAGAGGTCGAGGCCAATTCCGACCACACTGTCCAACTTTTCCCCTATGGCACGCTGGGCGAATCTGCCGACACGATGGAACAGGCGCAGACCGGCATCCTGCAATTCGTCGATCAAAGCCCGGGCTTCACCGGTTCGCTGATCCCCGAGGCACAGGTCTTCTTCGTGCCCTACCTCTTGCCGCAGGACACCGAGAAGCTTGGCGAGTTCTTCCGCACCTCCAAGGCCATCAACGAGATGTTCCCCGAACTTTACGCCGAACAGGGGCTGGAACTGCTGACCATGTTCCCCGAGGGCGAGGTCTGCATGACCACGCAGGAACCCGTGACCGGGCCGCCTGACCTCGACCAGGTCAAGTTCCGCGTCATGACCAACCCGCTTCTGGTGGAAAGCTACAAGGCCTTTGGCGCGACGCCCACGCCGCTGCCTTGGGGCGAGGTCTACGGCGCGCTTCAGACCGGGATCATCCAGGGCCAGGAAAACCCGATGTTCTTCATCGAGTCGACCAAGATGTACGAGGTGACCGAAGTCATCACCTGCGCCGGCCACAACAACTTCACCACTGCGGTCATGGCCAACCAGGAATTCTATGAAGGCCTGTCGGAAGAGGACCAGACAGTGATCCAGAACGCGATCGACGTCGCCTTCGACCACATCATCGACTACCAGAAAGGTCTTCACGAAGAGAGCATCGAGAAGATCAAGGAAGCCAAGCCTGACATGCAGGTCAACACGCTCAGCGAGGAAGAGCGTCAGCCCTTCGTCGAGGCGGGCGCGTCGGTCGAGGACACGTTCCTTGAAATGACCGGCGACGGCGGCAAGAAAATCCTCGACCAGCTCAAGGCCGACCTGGAAGCCGTGCAATAACGAAATGGCTCTTCGGCGGCTGTGCCAGTTGGGCATGGCCGCCGTTGCACGCAACGGACGTGGGGACAGGTTATGTCAGACGAACACGGCTCTCAGCTACAGTCGCAGACCGACACGACGGGGATGGATGACGAACCCACGGGCGAATACGTCTCCACGCTACTCGGATTTCTCGGCACCATCGACATCCTGATAAGCAAGATCGAGGCGGTAATGCTCGCCGTCGGTGTCCTGCTGATGGCGGCCAACACCATCGCCAACGTGGTCGGGCGCTTCGTCTTTCAGAACAGCATCTTCTTTTCCGAAGAACTCAACCGCATCCTCATCATCCTGATCACCTTTGCCGGGATCAGCTATGCCGCCCGCCACGGTCGGCATATCCGCATGTCCGCAATCTATGACACCATGCCGCCCAAGGCCCGCAAGCTGATGATGATCGTCATCACGCTGGTCACCGCGGTCTTCATGTTCGGCCTGGCCTACTACGCCTATACCTACATCCTCACCCAGTCGGGCCGCGGCCGCGTCCTGCCGTCGCTTCAGATCCCGGTCTGGATCACGCTCGTATGGGTGCCCGTCGGCTTCTTCATGACCGGGGTGCAGTACCTTCTGACCGCGATCAAGAACATCATCGACAAGGATATCTACCTCTCGACCGCGGTGCTCGAAGGGTATGACGACACCGAGAAGGAGGTCTGACAGATGGCCCTTACCATCTTTTCCGTCATGGTCGTCCTTCTTCTGTTGGGCTTCCCGATGATGATCCCGCTGATCGTCGCCGCCTTCATCGGCTTCTACACCATGTTCGGCGGCTTCGGTCAGCTTGAAACCATGATCCAGCAGATCATGGCGGGTATCCGGCCGGCCTCGCTGATCGCGGTGCCGATGTTCATCTTTGCGGCCGACATCATGACACGCGGCCAGTCCGCCAATCGCCTGATCGACCTGGTGATGGCGTTCGTGGGGCATCTCAAGGGCGGGCTTGCGGTGTCCACCGCGGCCGCCTGCACCATGTTCGGCGCGGTATCCGGCTCCACCCAGGCGACCGTGGTCGCCGTCGGCTCGCCACTGCGCCCCCGGATGCAAAAGGCGGGCTACAATGACAGCTTCATTCTTGCGCTGATTGTCAACGCCTCGGACATCGCCTTCCTGATCCCGCCCTCGATCGGCATGATCATCTATGGCGTCGTGTCCAACACCTCCATCGCCGAGCTTTTCATCGCGGGCATCGGGCCGGGCCTGCTGATCCTTTTCCTGTTCTCGATCTACGCCTGGATCTACGCGGTCCGCAACAACGTGCCGACAGAGCCCAAGTACAGCTGGGGCGAACGTTTCAACGCCGGGCGCAAGGCGCTCTGGCCACTGGGTTTCCCGGTGATCATCATCGGCGGTATCTACGGCGGCATCTTCAGCCCGACCGAGGCGGCGGCGGCCTGCGTGCTCTACGCGCTTGTGCTCGAGGTCATCATCTTTCGCGAGATGGACCTCAAGGGCGTCTATGAGACGGCCAAGTCCACCGGCCTCATCACCGCCGTCGTGTTCATCCTCGTCGGCGTCGGCGCGGCCTTCTCGTGGGTCATTTCCTTCGCCCAGATCCCACAGGAAATCCTGGGCTCCATCGGCATTGACGAGATGGGCCAGATCGGGGTGCTCTTCGTGATTTCCGTTGCCTTCTTCGTCGGCTGCATGTTCGTGGATCCGATCGTGGTGATCCTCGTTCTGGTTCCGATCTTTGCGCCGGTGGTCGAATCCGTCGGCCTCGATCCAGTGCTGGTCGGCACGATCATCACGCTTCAGGTCGCCATCGGCTCGGCCACGCCGCCCTTCGGCTGTGACATCTTCACGGCGATCGCGGTGTTCAAGCGGCCCTACATGGAAGTGATCCGCGGCACGCCGCCCTTCATCTTCATCCTGCTGTCGGTCGCCGTACTGCTGATCTTCTTCCCACAGATTGCCCTGTTCCTGCGGGACCTGGCCTTCGACAAGTAACCGGAGGAGAGACATGTACAAATCCATACTGGTGCCCTTTGACGGGTCGCCCAATTCAGAGTTGGCCGTCGACAAGGCCGTGGAGATGGCCGCGCTTTGCGGCGGGGCCGCGCTGACGATCCTGACAGTCTATCGCCACCATTCGATGCTGGAGGCATCGCTGTCCATGGTCCGGCCGGACGATCCGGGCAACATGGACGACGCCATGCGCACCCACGCCGAAGAGGTTGTCGGAACCGCCAAGGAACGCGCAAAGTCCGCGGGCAAGACCGACGTCCGCGCCTTCGTCAAGGCCGGTCCCACGTCGCGCAATATCGTGAAGTTCGTCGAGGAGCACGGCATCGACCTCGTCGTGATTGGCCGCCGCGGCATGGGATCAATGGAAGGCTATCTTCTGGGCAGCGTTTCGCAGAAGGTCACATACCTGTCCCCGGTTCCCGTGCTGATCGTCTGACCAGATCGGGTACGGTTTCGACGCTCACCTGCGGGCGCTGGCTGAGACTCGGCGCGCGGAGCCGGGTGGCATAGCCGGTCTTGAGTGATGGCCCCTCAAGCTAGCCAAAGGTTGCTGTCAGCGACGAAGGAAGCGATCGCACCAAAATTTCGTCACCTTACGAACTTAAGAAGCCGCAGGTGCGACAACGCAAGGGTGGATGTTCACGTGGATAGAATTAGGCAGCCTGCAAACAGAAACTGATCTTCAGTCGTTTGCAGAAGTTTCGTGGTGCCGCTGAAGGGACTCGAACCCCCGACCCCATCATTACGAATGACGTGCTCTACCAGCTGAGCTACAGCGGCCCCGTGGAGCGCGGCTATAGCACTCCAATTCGTATCCGAAAAGAGCTATTTTTCGGTCTTTTCGGGACCGGTGTCCTCGACGATCTCCGCGTCGGCGACCTCGGCGTCGGTGATCTTGTCGCTGTCATCTGACTCGTCCGGGGTATCCGCACCATGATCCTCGATGGAGCCGATGATCAGGGGCAGCATCTCGATCCCTGTCGAAGAGGATACCGACGACGCCGGAGGCGCGCGCCAGCTCAGGGTGTCGAACGCGTCGCAATTGTCGCAGGACGGGGCCCATTGCGCGTGAATGTGCTGGCAGTTCTCGCAAACCCATTGCGGTCCGCGGGGTGCCGAAAGCGCACGGGCGAGCCAGCCCTTGACCACGCTGTCGGACGCGCCTTCGCCGCGCTCGATGGCGGCCATGATGGTCAGCGCGCGGGCGTCGGGATCTACCTCTGCCAGATCTCCCAGCGCACGGCGGGCTGCCGGGAAATCCTCGGCGGCAAGATGCAGTTCGGCGTCGATCAGGCGGGTTTCGCGGTGATCGGGATGGATCTTGAGAAGCTTGGCGAAGCGCTTGATGCGGGCCTGCGGCGTCTCTTCGGGTTCGATCTCGGCGAAGGCGGCCGCGAGGTCGGGATGGGGTTGGGCATCCCATGCCTTTTTGATCACGCGGGTGGCGTTGCGCTTGTTGCCCTGCTCGATGTAGCCGCGCGCTGTCAGGACGGCGGCGGGCACGAGGTCGGGCGAGAGGCGGTTCGCTTCGATCGCGGATTCGCGCGCTTCGATGCTTTTGCCTTCCTCCAGAACATCGCGCGCCTCGGACAGGGCCAGAACGGCGTCGCGGCGGCGGTGGACGGCACGCGGCAGGTTGCCGGATTTCAGCTTGGCGCTCAGCGTTTCGCGTGCGCCTTTCCAGTCGCCGGTCTGAGCCTGAAGTTTCAGCAGCGTGTCCTGCACCTCTTCGTGCTTGGGTTTCAGCGCGAAGGCGGTCTTTGCCAGCTTCAAGGCTGTCTCGGTTTCGCCGTTCGCCAGTTTCTGGCGCATGATGCCGCGCACGCCGACGAAGCGGGTCTTCTCGTTGGTCAGCAGCCGCTTGTAAGTCTCCTCGGCCTTGCGACGATTGCCGGAGATCTCGGCCGCCTGCGCGGTGATCAGGTTGGTCAGCGCGGGCTTGTTGAGATACCGTTCGGCCTTGCCGGCCTTGGCCATGGCAAGCTCTCCTTCGCCCGATGCGAGAGCCATCAGGCCCTCGGACAGCGCCTGATACCCCTTGTCCTGACGATTGCGCTGGAAATAGCGTGACAGCGCGGTGTCGTCGCCGTTGATAAAGTGCAGTACGGCCACGAGCAAAGACACGAGCTTGAGCAAGAGCCAGACCGCGACGACCAGGAGGACCAGTACGATGACAGCCATAAGCGGGGTCAAGTTGAATTCCTGCCCGGCCATGACGATGCGCACCCCGCCGTCAAGTTCCAGCAGGTAGATCGCCCCCCAACTGGCCGCGGCGACGAGGCCGATGAAGAGGATAATCTTGATTACGGACCACAGCATTCTCTGAGTTCCCCCGGCGTTAATTCAATGTCTCGCTCAGCGACTGGGCCGCGCCCACCGCCTCGCGCCGTTGTGCCGCTTGACCGGCCCAATCGGAGAGTTCGGCGCGGCCCTCTTCGGGGAGCGCCTCGATTTCCGCCAGAGCGTCCTGAAGCCGACCATCGCGGATCGCCGCTTCGGCGCGGGACAACACTGCGTCCGGATCGCTGCCTTCGCGCGGCTCGAGCGACCGTGCCCCAAATTGACTGCGCAGGAAACCTGTCAGCCCGGTGCCTTCGCCGGTGGCGTCGCGAGACGTGTCGAGCGCGGCGCGGGCAGCCTCGGGAAAGCTTTCCTGCAAGCTGGAGAGTGTCGGCACACCGGCGTCGGCGGAGGACACCAGGACTTCGGGCACGTCGACGCCGGTATCCTGAAGTTCGGCCACGGAACCGGCGAAGCCTGCGCCGTTGTCCAGAGCGGCCAGGATACGGCTGATCGCGGCCCGTTGCATTGCGGCGACCGCTGCTTCGTCGGCTGCGGTTTCGGTGTTCATCGCCTCGTCGATGAGGGCCTGCAGGTCTTCGCGCTGCGCGGCAAGTTCCTCGCGGGCGGCGTTCAGTTCGTCCTCGTAGGCGGCGATGGTTGCGGCGTCGGCACTTTCGGTGACCGGGCGCTGTTCGACGTCGCGCAGCCGCGCATCGATCGCTTCCAGGGTGTCCTCGGCCTCGGTGACGCGTTCTGACAGGGTGCCAAGCGCCTCGATCTGCGCCTCGAGCGCGGAGTCGTCGGTGTTGGCGATGCCGCCGACCTTTTCAGTGAGCGCGTCGATTGTATCGGCCTGTTCGTCGAGACGGCGCGCGGCTTCGCTGACTTCACCGACGAGCGCTTCGTCACGTGGGGGTGGATTTTGCGTCAGGCCGAAGTAGGCTGCGGCGAAACCGATTGCGCCTGCGACGATGCCACCCAGAATAAGCGCGCCTGCGCCGGGACCTTTCGCCGGTTGCGGCGTTGTCGCGGGGACAGAGGCGGACATCGGCGCGTTGGGCGCGGAGTCGCTCTTTGTGTTTTCGTCGGGCTGCGCATCCTGCGGTTCGTCCTCAGCCGCGTCGTCAGGGGTATCAGGCGCATCGTCAGGAAACGCTGGCGTGTCGTCGGAAGACTCTTCGTCCGCCTTCGTGTCGTCAGGCGTCTCGCCGGGCGTGACGGTCCCGCTATCGTCCTGCGGCGCGTCCTCGGAGCTCTCGGTGGCTTTGCCCGCCTCGTCGGCGGTTTCGTCCGTCTGCGATACATTCTTGTTTAGCGAGATATTCGCCTTGGACGGTGGTTTCTTTGCCACTTGAAAACCTCTTTCGAATCTTGCCACTAGTGCCTGGCGTGCCAAGCTTACTGTGGCCTGTCTCTGCCCTCAAGCCGGTTGGCATGGGACCATAGTCTTGCAACGCACGCGAGCATTGCCGGCCCGTCGGGCGTTTCCGCGACCTCTATCCTATGCGCCTTGGCCGAAGGGATAACCTCCGCCACGGCGTTGCTGATCGCCGCGATTTGCAAGTTAGTGCCATTTGGCAGCGCATCTAGCAAAAGCTGCGCGCTGCGCGGTGAAAAAACCGGAACGACAATGGTGTGCGCCTGGAGGACACGGGCAATGACGTCGTCCGGCAAGGGGAGAGGAACCTGTTCGTAGATGATGGCATCATGCGTCTCTGTTCCCGCGGAATTCAGGTAACCTGCGATATCAAAGGCCACGTGATCGCCCCGAAGATGAAGGCAGGGCGTTGCCGGCGAATCGTTCCGGATGCGTATGGCCAACTCTCGGCCGGTGCCCGGGCCGACAATGGGGGACAAGCCGCATGCGCTGGCTTTGTCGCCCGTCGCCTTGCCCACAGCGTAGCAGGTAAAGTCACGGCACGTTGTGGCCTGAGCGAAAGCGTCAACCGCGTGGGAGGAGGTAAATATCAGCGTGCGGTAGACCGACAGCGCGGGCAGGTCCGGCAATTGCCGAATTTCCATAAGGGGCGCGAGAAGGATTTCGGCTTTGGGTCCCAGCTCCGCTGCCAGACGGGCGGCAAAGCTATTGGCCGCCTCGATGGGTCTGGTGATCAGGATCAGCGGCATGAACGCTCCGGAGTTGTCTGAGTGTCTCCGCGGTGTTACCTGCGACGAGGGCTTGGCGCAACGGGCGTGACATGACGGACAATCTGGTGATCCTTGGATTGGAAAGCAGCTGCGATGATACGGCTGCGGCAGTGGTATCCCTGTCGGGGGACAGCGCCGAGATCCTGTCTTCGGTCGTACTGGGGCAGGATGCGCTGCACGATGCGTTTGGCGGCATCGTGCCGGAAATTGCGGCCCGCGCCCATGCCGAGAAACTGGATATCTCGGTGAAACAGGCTCTGTCTCAGGCAAAAGTGGGTCTTGGGGATGTCACCTTGGTGGCGGCGACCGCAGGACCGGGGCTGATCGGCGGCGTGCTGTGCGGGGTGACGACAGGCAAGGCCATCGCCGCCGCGCGGGGCATTCCTTTGGTCGGAGTGAACCACCTTGCGGGACACGCGCTGACGCCGCGGCTGACCGATGGTCTGGCGTATCCTTACGTGATGCTGCTTGTTTCTGGCGGGCATTGTCAGTTCCTTGTGGTCGAGGGCTGTGACCAGTTCACGCGTCTGGGCGGCACCATTGACGATGCACCGGGCGAGGCGTTCGACAAATCGGCCCGGCTGCTTGGCCTGGGCCAGCCGGGAGGGCCGGCGATCGAGTGCGCTGCGCGCGACGGTGACCCGGGGCGTTTTCGATTTCCTCGCCCGCTTCTGGACAGGCCGGGATGCGATATGTCTTTTTCCGGTCTCAAGACCGCGCTGTTGCGGGCCAGGGACACGGTGATCGCAGAAAAGGGTGGCCTGACGCGGCAGGATCGGGCCGATCTCTGTGCGGGTTTCCAAGGGGCGGTCGCAGATGTGCTGCAGGAAAAGACGCGACGTGCCCTCACCGAGGCGCGCAGGCAACTGGCCGAACCGCCCGCACTGGCCGTGGCGGGCGGCGTTGCGGCGAACACCGAAATAAGGACTGGACTAGAGGCTGTTTCAGGCGAATTCGGCGTGCGGTTCGTGGCGCCGCCCCTGGCGCTTTGCACTGACAATGCCGCGATGATCGCTTACGCTGGTGGGGAACTCTTTCGTGCGGGGCGCATTGACGACATGACGTTGGCCGCGCGTCCGCGCTGGCCGTTGGACAAGCGCAGTCCGGCCTTGCTGGGCGGTGGAAAGAAAGGGGCAAAGGCATGATCTTGGTGATCGGCGCCGGTGCATTCGGCACGGCCCTTGCAGTATCGCTGGCGCGCAATGGTCCGGTGGCACTTTGGGCGCGGGACGAAGAGCACGTGCGGGAGATGAACGCGACCCGGGAGAATGCGCGGCGATTGCCGGGGGTCGCTTTGCCGGAGAATGTAAGCGTTTCAGCAGAGTTAGAGACTGTTTCAGAGGCGGAAATCGTTCTCTTGTCGGTTCCGACACAGAAACTTCGCACGTTTCTGGAAACGCACGGTCGGTCGCTGGCGGGAAAGCCCTTGGTCGCCTGTTGCAAGGGGATGGAGCGCGGCACCGGGCTGAGACCGACACAGATCATCGCGGAGCACGTCCCCGACGCCGTCCCGGCCATGCTGACAGGTCCGTCCTTTGCCCATGACATTGCGCGGGGTCTGCCGACGGCGCTGACCTTGGCCTGTGCCGATGAACGCGTAGGCGAGAGCCTGCAACAGCGGCTGACGACGCCCAATATCAGGCTCTATCGCACTATGGATGTAACAGGTGCAGAGCTGGGCGGCGCGCTAAAGAACGTGATTGCGATTGCGTGCGGCGTGGCGATTGGCGCCGGGTTGGGCGAAAGTGCACGTGCGGCGCTGATGACTCGTGGTTTTGCCGAACTGGTCAAGGTGGCGGAAATGCACGGCGCCCGGGCAGAGACGCTGGCAGGGCTTTCGGGATTTGGTGACCTGGTGCTGACCTGCACCTCGGAGCAATCGCGCAACTACCGCTACGGCCAGAGCCTGGGACGCGGAGAGACATTCGATACGGGCGTGACAGTCGAAGGGGCCGCGACGGCGCAGGCGCTGGAAAAGATGGCGCGGGAGGCGGGGCTGGACCTGCCGATCACGCGCGTGGTGACCGGATTGGTGCGCGGTGAATTGAACGTTCGCGACTCGATGGATATGCTGCTTCAACGGCCATTGAAGGAAGAATGATGCTGATCGCTTTGATTGCCCGGGACAAGCCCGGCGCCTTGCAAACCCGTCTCGACAACCGTGACGCGCACGTGGCCTACCTGAAGGAGACGGGCGTCGTGAGCCAGGCGGGTCCTCTGCTGGATGCGGATGGTGGCATGATCGGCTCGCTGGTGGTGCTGGAGGTCGAGGATATGGCGCAAGCCGAGGCCTGGGCCGCGAAGGACCCGTACAAGGCGGCGGATCTGTTCGAAAGTGTCGAGCTGATCCCCTGGAACAAGGTAATCTGACCGATGCGGTATTGGCTGTTCAAGTCCGAGCCGTCGACATGGAGCTGGGATCAGCAGGTCGCACGGGCGGAGGCCGGCGAGGAATGGGACGGCGTGCGGAACTACCAGGCGCGGAACTTCATGCGCGAGATGGCGGTGGGCGATCGGGGCTTTTTCTACCATAGCCAGACGGAAAAGGCGGTGGTCGGTACCGTCGAGGTGATTGCCGAGGCGCATCCCGACAGCACGACCGACGACGATCGCTGGGACTGCGTGGATATCAAGGCGGTGGAAACAGCGAAAACGCCGGTGACGCTCGATATGATCAAGCAGGATCCCCGCCTTTCGGAGATGGTGCTGGTGCGCAACTCACGTCTGTCGGTGCAGCCTGTAACCGCTGAAGAATGGAAGATTGTCTGTGAAATTGCGGGTCTGACGGCGTAGCCGCTTCAGCATTTCGGCGGCGATAATCCCGTGAGTTCGTACGGAGGGTATCGCGCGTATCGGCCGATACCCTCCGTTGCCCCACGTGCTCCCTACGCACCACACGTGTCTCTGGAAATGGTTTCGGCCATACTGGCGCGATCATGAGTTGGATATCACTTTCTCGCCCGATTCACAAAAACCGAATGCCCGGCATTTCACTAAAATGCAGTGGTTGCCCCGCGGCGATGCGCGACCCGATAAAGCGGACAAATTGATCTGTTAACAGCCGAGTAAGACCTGGTCTGCTAACGATCGTTTCGGGTGAGTGAATAGGTGGTGAGATGAGTGCGTCTGGTGACAATGCCGCGCCAGTCATCATCAAACGGAAAAAGGTCACGGGCGGTGACGGGCATCATGGCGGTGCCTGGAAGGTCGCGATAATAGCATAGTCCTTTTGCTGCGACGCTTTTGCGCCGATACATGTCCACCGCCCCGGGGCGGTGGTTTCGAAAGTCGTTCTGACGTTTGCGATGCACGTTGTCGGCATCGCGCCATCCACCTTGGGACGCAGGCCGAGAAATGCCTTGAAAGTACTAAGAGAGTCCTAAAACGGCTGTGGGTCTGTGACTGGCATTTGAGACAAATTCTCTTAAAAAAAGTCCCGGGAATTATGCTCGCTTTTCCAACTGCCGCGTGACCTGGGCGTCGATCGTCTTCTTCTGTCCGTCCTCGCCGTAGGTCTCCAGCGAACGGCGCACCTTTCTCACGGCGGCAAGCCGTGCGGAGGCCCGTCTTATTCCCTGCAGCGCGCCATCGAGCAGCACCTGGTTCCGGGCAAGTTTGTCCTGAACTTCCGATATCGCGGCGGCATCTGCCGCGTCGAGTTCGCTCAGCGCGTCGATCAGGCTCTCTTTGCGCGCCAGCAGTCGTGACATGTCGTCGAGGTTGCCGCCGAGGACGGCCTCGCGCTCGGCCTCCAGCAGATTGTCCAGTTCGTCGACCAGGTCTTGTGCGGAATGTTTAGTCATTGCTTGTCTCCAGCATCGCGTTCAGGAAATGTTCGGAAAGGCCGATGCCCCCGGCCTCCGCGATCTTATCCGCGACCGCCTGACGGTGGAACGAGGCGAACTGATCTTCGCCGGTCCCGCCGGAAAACGAGTTCACCTGTTCGCCGAAACCGGCGGCCTTCAGCATCTCGGCGAGAAACGTCGCTTCCAATTTCTGTGCCGCCTGCTGCGCAGCGTGCAGTGACGTGCGTGCAAAAGGGGGCGGCAAAGGGCTCACGCCCAGCTTGGGTTTCATCGGTAAATGATCGGTCACCAGAATCCCTCGAATGCTGTGAACTTTTCGGGATATGACACCAAAGCGGTAAAGAACTGGTAATCACGATCTGCGAAGTTCGACGGGCTGAGGAAGAAATCCCGGAGCTCAAGAATGTTTTACACGGTCACAAGCGAGACGTCTGCCGCACAGACAAACAGCGGGAATGCGGTAAGGAATGTGCCTGCCGCGGAGGACGGCAAAGCCGAGGGCAATACGCACCGCCCCAGCTTTGCTTCCGTGTTTGTCGAGGCAGTACCGCGTCCCTCTGAGACCGACACTCCCAAGCAGAAAGCGAAAATCGATCTTCAAGTGGAGGATCCCGACGCGCACACAGAGGCATCGGGCGAGGCCATCGAATCCGACAGTGGTGAAACCGATGCACCGGTTGAGGATGAGCACCCGACCGCCACGGAGGCCGCAGAAGAGTCTCGCCTTGTCGCCGGGGTGAGCGAGGCGGAAATCGAAGAGCAGAATGCCACGCCGAAACATGACGCGCTTCGCAAGGATAGAACGGCACTGACAGAGTCTTTGCCTTCGAAGCCGGCCATAGCGTCGGACGGGAAAGGTGAGGTCTCTTGGGCGGGCAGCGACCGGGACCACAAGGTTGAGGGCCGGAACGCTGCGCTGCAAGCGAGGCACCAGGCTCCGGCTGAGCCATCGCAGAACCCGGTGCGCAGCCCTGATGGTTTCGGTGCCGAGCGTGACCTCGCTGAGGGCAAAGGCCCATCGGATCCGGCGGGCCGGACAAGTTCTGCTGCGCCTTCGCCGGGGGCCGCGAAGTCTGCAGAGTTTCTTGCCACAGCGGGCGAGAGACCTCAGGTCGGGTGTTTCGCTCCTTCGGCAGACGGCGAGTTTCGTGCGGACGAAGCGCTGACACGAAGGCCGACAGTCAATTCCAAGCCAGAGAATTACATGCTGGTACCCCAATCTGGCGACAAAAGACCCAATCAGGCTGTTGTGATTTCATCGGATCAAGCGGGCGAGGCCGACAATACCGTCTCCAGGCAAGAGCGGGATATTCGCTCGGTTCCGAATGTCCAGAATCGCGTCGGCGCTGGCACGCTATCCCAGTTCGTGGTGCTAGACGGCGGGGTCGCCGCGCCGCCAACGCAAAGCATCGTGAAGTCCGAACCTTCGGTCGGCATGGGTCGTGGATGGTCATCGGCCGTTCCGGCATCCGATACATTCGCGCGTCAGATCGCGATGTCGAAGCCCGCGGCCGAAGTGCAGCAGGTCCCGAACTCGGAACCGGCCGACTATCGCAGGCTGTCCGCGGCGGAGGCGCGAACGGCCAACCAGGGCACTCTGCAGCCGGACCTCGCGCCAGCCTACGGCAGCAAGCCGGTTTCCAGCCCCCCGATTGTCACATCCGCAGTCGTTCCCGAGAACTTGGATGCGCACAGCAAAGGCGAGGATTGGGCTAGGACATTCGAACCGGACAGTAGCCGCATGAATACCGTCGGCGCCTTGACAAGCCAGGTCGAGACCAGCGCGCCGTTGCGCACAAGTCTTGTTGGCTTGGCGCGAATGCCGCGCCATGTTTCGGAACAACTGGCAGCGGGCTTGCGCCGGGCGACGGAACAATCCGCCGAAATTCGCTTGAACCCGGCCGAGCTTGGGCGGGTCCGGATCAACCTGCAGACCAGCGATACCGGCGTCGTCGTGAGCGTATTGGCTGACAGGCCGGAAACGCTGGACCTGCTGCGGCGAAACTCCGACATCCTGGCGCAGGAGTTCCGTGAGATCGGCTATGGCGCGGCAGAATTCTCGTTCGGACAAGGCGGCGATCCGCAAACCGGTCAGAAGAGTGACGCGGATCGCCGAATTGGCTGGCCGAAACGTCGGTGAACGTGGCGAATGCGCCGATTTTCCAGCCGTTTGCGAACTCTCGGTCGATGGTGATCGTGCCACCCCAATCCCCGGCGAGATAGCGCCCGGCGTCGATCTGGCCGTGAAAACCGTTGCCAAAATCGTAATACGCGGACACGTGGCCGTTGAACTCGGGGATCGTACCCCCGGGCGTTACGCGGGAGCGAAGGCCGAACTGCTGATCGAAGTCGCGCGGATGCGTATAGTTGACCTCGGCGCCAAGCGCCAAGCGGCTGTTCACGGGCTTCCAAAGGACTTCGCCGGAAATGCCGGCATACATGCGTTCAAGATAGCCTGCGGTGACGCGGCTGTAGAAATCAGGCCCGAGCCGCCCGTATTTCGCCACCGTGAGATTCTCCAGGAACGGCTCATCCGTTCGGTTGTAGAGGGCGACGTCCGAGCGGACCCGCGGTAGCTGAGAGTTGTTTGGCTTGACCGCGCTATCGAGATTGCCGATCACTTTTTGCCCAAGAGACCCGGACACGATCCAACCCGAGCCGAGGTGATATTTTCCCTTGGCGCGGATGCCGATATCGCCCCGAAGCGGATCGCCAGGATCAAACAGCGACGTGCGCAGATAGGGGCCGATTGACCATTCGAAGCGCGGATAGTTGCCTGGCAACGGTTCGGGGTAGTCGCCAAAGCGCAGCGTGTCGGTGAACTGCGCGGCGGCTAGCGCCTCGCGCGCCGGCCGGTGCTCCAACCGCTCCAGGTCGGTGCGGCTGAGTGACATCGTGCTGGCCGGGATGCCGTTCTCGATCAGGGTGACGTGAAGCATCTCGACCGATGCAGGCAGTTCACGGCTCATGCTGCGCAGGGTGCGGCCCAGTGCCTGAGACGTGGCGTCATATTTTTCGTTTCGGATGCGCACATGCGCGGAGCGCCCGCTCAGGGTGATGCCTTCAAAATCGAGATCGGATTGCTCAAGGCTACTATCCAGCGAAGCCGTGATCGCTTTTTCGCGGCCCGGCTGAGTGGTCCAGCCCAGATCCTCGGCGCTGCGCGGACCGCGGACCGCGACGGGCAAGGGCGCAAGTTCGGTGCCGCCTTTTATCGAGGGCGACCTGGGATTGAGATTGAACGTGAGCGCCGCGCCGGATTCCTCGCCATGCAGGGCAAAGGCCCGCAGCGAGGTGTTCTCGCTGACCTGGTAAGTCGCCGCAAAGTTCCACGGTATCGACCGCTTAAGGATGCCGGCAGATTGCGCGATGTCGTAATTGTCCGAGGAATACTCCGCGCTCAGCAACAGCTTGTCGGTCACCTGATAGCTTGCACCGCCAAAAAATGCGTAGTCGCCCTGGAACCAGTCATCGATGTTGAACTGCCCGCCCGTGCCGACCCCGGCAAAGCTGAAGGGTGCACGCGACCCGATGCTGCCGTCGCTGCCGTAGCTGCCCAGACGCCCGAAACCCAGACCACCGGTCACACGCAACCGATCCCCGATGGATTTCGTGGCGACGACATACTCGCCGGACAGAATTCCCGTCCCGACGAAATCGCGCAGGCCAATGGAAACCGCCGGGGTGAAGTCTGTTTCGTCAAACAGGCGAAAGCGCAGATCGAAGCTGCGGTCGTAATACGTGGAGAAGGACGGCGTCAAATCCTCCGTGCCTGCATAGCGGAAGCTACCGGAAAGCCGGTCGGTAATCTGAAAACTCAACGTCGCGCGAAAGAAACCATCGAAATACGTGACATTGGTTGTCAATTCACCGTCCGGTGCCGACTCGGCCGTCGGCATGTCGATCAGACCGCCGGGCGTGCCATAGTTGTTTGTTGTCCGCGTTTTCAGATTGTCGGCGACTGCCAGGCCGGGAAGGCCAAGCAATCCAAGCGTGATCAGAACGCGTGTCGGTATGCGGATCACTGCGCGTTTCCCTCCATTGACGTCCCGTCGACGTTAGCCAAGCACATGTGATTCCGACACCGCCCGAAGCGTTGTGTCATTCGATAGATAGCAGGAGTCACATCAAAACCACGTCTTCAGAAAAACATCGTTGCCAGCAAAGTTGCCATGGCACCAAGCGTGATGCCCATACCCAGCCATAGCACGGATTTCCAGCGCAGGCCGCGCGTTGGCTCCGGTTCGGGCGACGATTGGCGGATCAACGCGCTTTCGACTATCTTGGGCAGGCGCGGCCCATACCGCGACAGCACCATCAGCGTGCGGCGCAGGTCGCGCACCGCGGCGCCGGGGCCGAGGTTCTTGCGGATGTAATCCTCGACCACGGGCTTGGCGACCTGCCAGATGTTGGTCTGCGGGTTCAGGCTTCGCGCGACACCCTCGACAACGACCATCGTGCGTTGCAGAAGGATAAGCTCGGTGCGGGTCTCCATCCCGAATCTTTCTGTCACTTCAAATAGATAGCTTAACAGCCCGCCCATCGAGATCTTAGAGGCATCCATGCCGAAAATCGGCTCGCCGACGGCTCTCAGCGCACGGGCAAAGTCGTCCACGTCGCGGTCGGGGGGGACGTAGCCGGCCTCGAAATGCACTTCGGCGACACGCTGGTAATCGCGCTTGATAAAGCCATAGAGGATCTCGGCATAGACCCGGCGGGTGTATTCGTCGATATGCCCCATGATCCCGAAATCATAGGCGATGATATCGCCGTTCGGCGCGACCTTCAGGTTGCCCTGGTGCATGTCGGCGTGAAAAAAACCGTCTCGCAGGGCGTGTTTCAGGAACAGTTGCAGCACCCGTTCGCCAAGCTCCGCCCGGTCGTGGCCGGCGGCGTCTATGGCGG
Source organism: Roseovarius sp. MMSF_3298 (assembly GCF_030733705.1). Lineage (NCBI taxonomy): Bacteria > Pseudomonadati > Pseudomonadota > Alphaproteobacteria > Rhodobacterales > Roseobacteraceae > Roseovarius > Roseovarius sp. MMSF_3298. The sequence continues at coordinate 165,315 of NZ_JASHIN010000003.1, read as the reverse complement.
CGTTGTCGCCCATCGGCGCCCCGTCGGCCCATTCCATCACCATCACGCGCCGCCCGGACATATCCCAGTTGACGGCCGGCAGGCTGAAGCCTTCATCCTCGGCGGTATTGGCGGTGAACTCGCTGGCAGAGGCCGCTTCGAGACGCAGGTCGAGTTCTCCGTTAACCACGCCCTCGAAATGGGCGATCACGTCGCGCGGTTTCAGGCGGCGCGCGGACGGAGACAGCACCTCGATCATGCGCGCCGCGAAATAGAACGCGTCGATGTCCCGGCGAAAGGCCCGCTCGATTCCCGGGCGCAGCACCTTGACCGCCACGTCCTGTCCAGTGTCTCGCAGCCGCGCCTTGTGCACCTGCGCGATCGACGCGGCGGCAATCGGGTCGCTGAACTCCGAGAAAACGGCATCGACCGGCTGACCCATCGAGCTGGCGACACTGGCCTTGGCCACCTCCGCATCGAAAGGCGGCAGCTTGTCCTGCAACACCCGCAACTCCTGGGCCAGCGCATCACCGACGATGTCGGGCCGGGTCGAGAATACCTGCCCGAACTTGATATAGGCCGGGCCCAGCGCGGTCAGCGCGCGTAGCGCGGGCGGCATATTGGTGTCGCCCTTGTAGCCCAGCCATTGAAACGGCCAGGCCAGGAATCGCATGGTGCCGCGCACCAGCGGCGGCGCGTCCATCGCATCCATGATCAGGCCCATGGCGCCGGTGCGTTCCAGCGTGGCGCCCGTGCGGATCAGGCGCAGGATGTTGTGCGGTCCGCGCATGGCTCAGATCTTCCAGCCGGAATGCAGGCAGGCTATTCCCATGCTCAGGTTGCGGTACTTGGCCTGCTCGAACCCGGCTTGCCGCACCATGCCCAAGAACGTTTCCTGGTCGGGGAACTTGCGGATCGACTCAACAAGGTACTGATAGCTGTCGCGATCCCCGGCGATGGCCTTGCCCATCTGCGGAATGATGTTGAAGGAATACAGGTCATAGACCTTCTGCATCAGGTCGTTCGGGATCTGGCTGAACTCCAGCACCATCAGCCGCCCGCCGGGTTTCAGCACGCGAAAGGCTTCGTTCAGGGCCTCCTGCGGTCGAGTGACGTTCCGGATACCGAAACTGATCGTGTAGACATCGAAACTGTTGTCGGCAAAGGGCAGCGCCATCGCGTCGCCCACCACCCAGTCAAGGCTTTCGGCCATCTGTTCCGCCTCGGCGCGCTTGCGGCCTTCGACCAGCATTGGTTCGGTCAGGTCCAGAACCGTGGCGTGGCCCGACCCGGCGCGTTCGAGGAACCGAAAGGCGATGTCCCCGGTGCCACCCGCCACGTCCAGCAGGCGCTGGCCCGCGCGCGGCGCCAGCCAGTCCATCATCGCGTCTTTCCAGACGCGGTGGATGCCGAAGGACATCGCGTCGTTCATCACGTCGTATTTCGACGCGACCGAGCCGAACACGCCGCGCACGCGGCCCGCCTTTTCCTCCTCGGGGATGTCCTCGTATCCGAAATGCGTTGTTTTCCCGGTCATTTATCCCCGCGGCCTTGCCGTTTGATCCTCAAGTCCTTCTTATAGGTCGCCGGGGGCGGGTTACAATGCGCCCGTTTGGTCGCAGAGGGGGCAGAATGCCGGAATTGCCAGAGGTCGAGACAGTGCGCCGCGGGCTGGAGCCCGCGATGACCGGTGCCGTGATCGCGTCGGCACAGGTCAACCGCCCGGACCTGCGCTGGCCCTTTCCGCCGGGCATGGCCACGCGGCTGACCGGACAGCGTGTCCTGGGTCTGCGGCGGCGGTCGAAATACATCCTTGCCGACCTGTCCTCGGGCGAGACGCTGTTGATCCACCTTGGCATGTCCGGCCGCATCCTGATCTCGGGAGCTCCGCTGGGGCAGTTCGTGCACGATCATCCCGCGGCGGAGAAACATGACCACGTGGTGCTCGACATGGCCAACGGCGCCCGCATCACTTTCAACGACCCGCGCCGCTTCGGCGCGATGGACCTGATGGCCACCGACAACGCCGAGGCGCATCCCCTGCTGGCCAAACTGGGCCCCGAGCCCTTGGGCAACCAGTTCGACGAGCCTTATCTCGTCGCAGCGCTGCAGGATAAGAACACGCCGATCAAATCGGCCCTGCTGGATCAACGAATCGTGGCGGGGCTGGGCAATATCTACGTCTGCGAGGCGCTCTTCCGGGCCGGCATCTCGCCCCTGCGCCGCGCCGGACGAATCTCGGCCAAGCGGGTCGCGGCACTGGTGCCGATCATCCGCGCCGTGCTGAACGACGCGATTCTCGCTGGTGGGTCTTCGTTGCGCGATTTCCGCCAAGCCGATGGCGAACTTGGATATTTTCAGCACAGCTTCGACGTCTACGACCGCGTAGGCGCCCCCTGCCGCCGCCCCGGCTGCCCGGGAAATGTGCGCCGCGTCGTTCAATCGGGCCGGTCGAGCTTCTATTGCGCGACCTGCCAAAGATAACCTTGATCCGACTGACCCAAATGGTAATGACTCAAATCTGACAGAAACAAGCGAAAGCAGATTTCATGGCCTATGAGACGATCATCGTCGAAGTAGAAGACCACGTCGCCAAAATCACCCTCAACCGCCCCGATGCCCTGAATGCCCTCAACGATCAGTTGCTGGGCGAACTTGTCGATGCGTTGCAGGATGCCGAAGGCAACGACAAGGTGCGCTGCATCGTCATCACCGGCTCGGAAAAGGCTTTCGCCGCCGGCGCGGACATCAAGATGATGTCGGAAAAGTCCTTCGTGGACGTCTTCGCCGGCAACCTCTTTGGCCCCGAGGCGGACGCCATCGTGCGCATCCGCAAACCGATCATCGCCGCCGTGTCGGGCTATGCGTTGGGCGGCGGGTGCGAGCTTGCCATGATGTGCGACTTCATCATCGCCGCAGACAACGCCAAGTTCGGCCAGCCCGAGATCAACCTCGGCGTGATGGCCGGGATGGGCGGCAGCCAGCGCCTTACCCGTTTCATCGGCAAGTCGAAATCCATGGACATGAACCTGACGGGCCGCTTCATGGATGCCGAAGAAGCTGACCGTTCGGGCCTTGTCAGCCGCGTCGTTCCGGCCAAGAAGCTTGTGGAAGAGGCCATGGCCGCCGCAGGCAAGATCGCCGAGAAGTCCATGATCACCGTCATGGCGGTCAAGGAAGCGGTCAATCGTTCTTACGAGGTGCCTTTGGCCGAGGGTCTGTTGTTCGAGCGCCGCGTGTTCCACTCGCTCTTCGCGACCGAGGACCAGAAGGAAGGCATGGCCGCCTTTGCCGAGAAACGCGAAGCGCAGTTCCGCGACAAGTGAGGGGCAGGGGCCTGTCTGCCCCCGCTCGATTTCAGATCACGAAATGCAGCGTGTCGAACCGCTTGCGCATTGACTGAGTACGCGGCGCGACCGCCTCTGGATCTTTGGTCAGGCCTTCGTGGATCAACGCGGCAAGCGCCGGAGCGTCTTGGGCCGTGACACCCCATCGCACCAATTCTGGCGTGCCGATGCGCAACCCGTTCATGTCGCCCGGAACCTCCGCGATGGGCAGGCCGATCCCGCAAGCCAGGAAGCCGGCTTTGCGCAAGGTCTTTGACGCGGCCTGACCACCGCCGAAACTTGCTGCCTCGATCGCGAACTGGTGCGAATTGGTGTATCCGTTGGGCGTGTTGAAAACCGGAACGCCATTGGCGGCCAAGGATTCTGCCAACGCCTTGGACAGGTCGATCATCACCTGCGCATAGGCTGGTCCATGTTCGCGCCAGTCCAGCATCGAGACGGCGAGGGCCGCCGACTTGGCAGCATCGAAGTTCGCGGTCATGCCCGGAAAGGCGATGGCGTCCAGACGTGCTGCCAACTCTGCCTCGTTGGTGACGATCACGCCGCCTGCCGGGCCGCCCAGGCTCTTGTAGGTGCTCATCGTCATCAGGTGCGCGCCTTCGGCCAACGGGTTCTTCCACGCGCGCCCGGCGATGATCCCGCATTGGTGGGCCGCGTCGAACATGACCTTCGCGCCCACGCCGTCGGCAATGGCTCGAACCTCCGCGACGGGATGTTCGAACAGGTTCAGCGAGCCGCCCACGGTGATCAGCGCGGGCTTTTCCTGCTCTGCCATCGTGCGCAGCGCGTCTATGTCCAGCGTGTAGCCATCGGGGTTGACCGGCGCCGGCACGGTGCGCAACCCGAACAGCCCGGCGCAGCCGTCAATGTGATGCGTCACGTGCCCGCCGATCGTGGCCGGGGGCGCGATGATCGTGTCGCCCGGTTTGCACGTCGCCATGAAGGCATAGAGATTCGCCATCGCGCCCGAGGCCACGCGGATCTCGGAAAACCGCGCCTGAAAGATCTCGGCAACCAGCTCGGCGGCGACAACCTCGATCTCTTCGATCGCCTCCAGCCCCATCTCGTACTTGTCGCCGGGATAGCCCAGCGACGGGCGCGAGCCGATGCCGGACGATAACAGGGCTTCGGCCCGTGGGTTCATCACGTTTGTGGCCGGGTTAAGGTTGAAACAGTCGCGTTCGTGGATCTTGCGATTTTCCTCGGCAAGGGTCGCGATCCGCGCCGCGATGGTTTCGCTGTCCTGCGACGCCGTCCGCGTGGCGATGGTCTGAACAAGCGTTTCGCTGGGGGCGGGCACCCAGTCGCGATGGGCAAGGGTCATGGTCGGTACTCCGATTGATCTGCCCGGGATCATGCCGAGGCTCGACGCTGGGCGCAAAGCAGAATAAGGAATAATGAGGTTAGAAAAACTAAGGCTAGTTTAAGTGCCCGTGTCGCCTCCCCGCCCCAAGGGTCCGCCGCTCAATGCGCTGCGCGCGTTCGAGGCCGCCGCCCGACTGGGCGGATTCGCTCTGGCGGCGGAAGAACTGTGCGTGACGCCGGGCGCGGTGTCGCAGCACATCAAGACGCTGGAAGACTGGGCCGGAACACCGCTGTTCGAGCGCCGTTCTCACGGTGTGCGCCTGACCAAGGCCGGGTCCAGCCTGTTGCCGAAATTCACGGCCGCTTTCGACCAGCTTGGTCACGCCACGCGGGCCTTGCGCGGTGTCGCCCCGGCCAAGACGGTTCAGATCGCGGCGCTGCCCTCCGTCGCCCAGCTTTGGCTGGCGCCGCGGTTGCCGTCGCTGCGCGCGGTTCGGCCAGAGGCGCGCATGTCCGTGACGGCACTCGAAACGCCGCCCAACCTGTCGCGGGACATGTTCGATCTCAGCCTGTTCATCGCAGTGCCAGGCAAACTCGAGGCGCAGCACGTGCTCGCCCGCGACGAAATTTTCCCGGTCTGCGCCCCGGCACTGGCGCGCAAGATCCGAACGCCGGATGACCTTGCGGCGCAGACCCTGCTTGTCGACGCGGCCTGGCCCGAGGATTGGTCGCTCTGGGCCACGCAGGCTGGGGTGACGCTTCCCGGCGATTTCGGCAGCGCGTCCTTTTCTCTTTACGCAATGGCATTGGAAGAGGCGCGTGCGGGTGCAGGCGTGTTGATGGCGCACCGTGTGCTGGTACAAACCGCGCTGGATGCAGGCCAACTTGTCTGTCCGTTCGACATCGCGGTCCCTACGGGCAAGGCCCTCGTCCTGACCGCCGCACCGGGGGCCGAGGATCTGGCGGCCGCGCTGCTGGAGGCAGGCTGAAGGCGCTTTGCGGGCACAGGGCCGGATATGTGGAACTTTGCTGTTTGCTTTCGCGGCATTTGCGGCTATACGCCTGCGCCATACATGCGCGTGCGGCCCGCTCTGGCCAGAATCATTCCGGCCCTTGGCCTGCCGGAACGGGCTCGACCTCGTGCACATCTGAAACGAAATGACAGACCCGAAAAGGTTCACAACATGGCCAATACTCTCCAGTCCAAGAAGCGCGCGCGCCAGAACGCCCGCCGCCTCAGTGTCAACAAAGCGCGCCGCTCGCGGATTCGCACCTTCCTGCGCAAAGTCGAGGAAGCCATCGCCTCCGGCGACAAGGAAGCTGCACAAAATGCGCTCCGTGCCGCTCAGCCCGAACTGATGCGGGGCGTATCGAAGGGAGTGTTTCATAAAAACACCGCTTCACGGAAAATGGCGCGCCTGTCTTCGCGGGTGAAATCGCTCGGCTGAGCCACGGCCCTAAGCTATTGAAGGAAAAGGTGCCGAATCGCGCGGCACCTTTTTTTTATGGCTATGAACGACTCGGGTTCGTGTGACTTTTTCGCGGCAAAGACCGAGTCAAGCGCTAAGATCAGTTGCCGTCTCGCTGACTCAATTGCTAATTTGCCAGAGCGATTCACGCTTGGGGGGACAGGCGCTCGCACCGGACACGGATCAACTGCTCTGATCATGCCGGTGTATCCGACCGATGTCGGGAGCCATATTGTCCAACGGATTGGCGCGATCCATGCGGCTTGGTCCACGCTTGTGGGGACGAGACAGGGCCAGCGCTGGGTGGCGCTCAGATACAGGCCAAACGGCTTTTCTCCCGGTACTCCGTGTCGGGTGATGGGTTGTCGTTTGCCTATTGCCGACCGAACCGCGAACGCAATTGTAAGGGGTATGCCAATCGGGGGCGTGCTGGATGGAAACGATAAGACCGCGGAACGGGATAAAAATGACAAGTGATCAATGGGGCCAGATCAAGCAAGACCTGCTCAAGACAATCGGCAAGAACAACTTCACCAACTGGATCGAGCCGCTGGAACTGACGGCGATCAACGATGACGTTGTGACCTTCAAGGTTCCGACGACCTTCCAGGGCAATTACGTGTCCCGCAATTTCGGCGAGCTGATCCTGTTCAAGGTGAACGGCTACGCCCCCTCTATCCGCCGGATCGATTTCCAGGTCGCGGCGAATTCCTCCCAGAAGCCGCAAGCGACCGTAACCAACGCATCGGAAACAACGAAAGCCACGCCCTCCGCGGCTCCGGCGCGCCGTTTGACCGACGACGTTCTGTCTTCCGCGCCGCTGGATGAGCGCTTCACCTTTGATCGTTTCGTGGTGGGCAAGCCCAACGAGCTTGCTCATGCCGCGGCCAAGCGTGTGGCCGAGGGCGGCCCGGTCACCTTCAACCCGCTTTTCCTCTATGGCGGCGTCGGCCTTGGCAAGACACACCTCATGCATGCCATCGCCTGGGAGCTTCAGGCAGCGCAGCCAGAGCTGAACGTGCTCTATCTGTCCGCAGAGCAGTTCATGTACCGCTTTGTGCAGGCATTGCGGGACCGCCGCATGATGGATTTCAAGGAGCTTTTCCGCTCGGTCGACGTGCTGATGGTCGACGACGTTCAGTTCATCGCCGGCAAGGACAGCACGCAGGAAGAATTCTTTCACACGTTCAACGCGCTCGTGGATCAGAACAAGCAGATCGTCATTTCAGCCGACCGCGCCCCGGGGGAGATCCAAAACCTGGAAGAGCGCATCAAGTCGCGCCTGCAATGCGGCCTGGTGGTGGACCTGCATCCCACCGACTACGAGTTGCGGCTTGGAATCCTTCAGTCCAAGGCGGACCGCTTTGCCGAGCAGTATCCGAGCCTCGAAATGGCCGATGGGGTGCTGGAATTCCTCGCGCATCGCATCTCGACCAACGTGCGTGTCCTCGAAGGCGCGCTGACGCGGCTTTACGCCTTTGCCTCGCTGGTCGGTCACCAGATCACGATGGAACTGGCCCAAGACTGCCTTGCGGATATCCTGCGCGCGTCCGAGCGGAAGGTTTCGATCGAAGAGATACAGCGCCACGTCTCGGAGCATTTCAACATTCGTTTGAGCGATATGGTCGGGCCGAAAAGAGTCCGCACTTTTGCCCGCCCCAGACAGATCGCGATGTTCCTGTGCAAGCAACTGACCTCGCGGTCTCTTCCTGAAATTGGCCGGCGGTTTGGCGGCCGGGATCACACCACGGTGATGCATGGCGTGCGCCGGATCGAAGAACTCAGCGCGCAGGACGGGCAACTCGCCGAAGACCTCAGGATTCTGCGCCGCGCGCTCGAGGGCTGAGGGGCAATAAAAGGCTTGAGCATAAGGCGAAACTTGCTAACGTGCCGGTCCCAGTGCCCGGCAGAGGCACGCACGCAGGGAGCGAGGGCATGAAACTCAGCATCGAACGCGGAACGCTGCTCAAGGCGGTCTCGCAGGCCCAGTCCGTCGTCGAACGGCGCAACACGATTCCGATCCTCGCCAACGTGCTGATCGAGGCCGAGGGCGATGCGGTGCATTTCCGCGCCACGGATCTGGATATCGAGGTCGTCGACAAGGCCCCGGCCCAGGTCGAGCGCGCGGGCGCCACGACTGTTTCCGCCGTGACCCTGCATGAGATTGTGCGAAAGCTGCCCGACGGGGCACTGGTGACGTTGACCGACGATGGTGCCTCGGGGCGCCTGACGGTCGAGGCGGGACGCTCGAACTTCTCTCTGGCGACCCTGCCCAAGGAAGATTTCCCGGTGATGGCCTCGTCGGAATATTCCTGCAATTTCTCGGCCAAGGCTCCGGTGCTGCGCCGGCTCTTCGACAAGTCGAAATTCGCGATCTCGACGGAAGAGACACGCTATTACCTCAACGGCGTCTACATGCACGTATCGGACGCCGAGGGCGGCAAGGTGCTGCGCTGCGTCGCGACCGACGGTCACCGGCTGGCCCGGATCGACGCCGACCTGCCCGACGGCGCCGAGGACATGCCGGGCGTGATTGTTCCGCGCAAGACCGTGGGCGAGCTGCGCAAGCTTCTGGACGATGATGACATGGCCATCGCGGTGTCGGTCAGCGAAACCAAGGTGCGCTTTGCCACGCCCAATATCACGCTCACTTCCAAGGTAATCGACGGCACGTTCCCCGATTACACGCGCGTCATCCCGCAGGGCAACACCCGCAAGATGGAGGTCGACGCCAGCGAGTTTGCCCAAGCCGTCGACCGTGTCGCCACCGTCAGTTCCGAACGCTCCCGCGCGGTGAAGCTGGCGCTGGACGAAGACCGCCTGATCCTGTCTGTCAACGCGCCCGACAGTGGCGCCGCCGAAGAAGAACTGGCTGTGGCCTATGGCGACGAGCGACTGGAAATCGGGTTCAACGCCAAGTACCTGCTGGAAATCGCCAGCCAGGTCGATCGTGAAAACGCCGTCTTCATGTTCAACTCCTCGGGTGATCCCACGCTGATGCGCGAAGGCAATGACACCTCGGCGGTCTATGTCGTCATGCCGATGCGCGTGTGACGCCCGTCGGTGCCTCCGGCGGGGATATTTTTGGCCAGAGGAAAAGGGCGTGAATGGCCGGATTGTACCTGTCTTCGCTCAGCCTGTCGCATTTCCGGTCGCACAAGGGCGTGCGGATCGATGCGGACGCACGACCTGTCGCGCTCTACGGTCCGAACGGGGCGGGCAAGACCAATATTCTCGAAGCGGTCTCGCTCTTTTCACCCGGACGCGGTTTGCGCCGGGCCGCGGCACAGGACATGGCACGGCGGCCGGATGCAATCGGCTGGAAGCTGACCGGCGTTCTGCGGTCGATGCACCAGGTCCACGAAGTCGAGACCTGGTCCGAAGAAGGCGGCGCGCGGCAGCTCAGGATCGACGGCAAGACCGCGTCGCAGGTGGCACTGGGGCGGATTGCCCGGGTATTGTGGCTGATCCCGTCCATGGACCGGCTGTGGATCGAGGGAGCCGAAGGGCGGAGGCGGTTCCTGGACCGCATGACGCTCAGCTTCACGCCCTCTCATGCCGACGCGACGCTGGCGTATGAGAAGGCCATGCGCGAGCGCAACCGCCTTCTGAAGGACCAGGTGCGGGACGGGCATTGGTACGTGGCGCTGGAGCGGCAGATGGCCGAGGCGGGGACGGCGATCCATGCGAACCGCGTCGCCGCGCTGGAGCAATTGGCAGAGGCGCAGGCGCAAGCCGAGACCGCTTTCCCGGTCGCGGAGTTGGAACTGACTATGACCGAAGGGGAGATGCCCGGCACCGAGTCCGATTTCCGCGATGCCCTGTCCGAAAGCCGCTTTCGCGACATAGCGGCCGGGCGAACGCTTGTCGGGCCGCACCGGGCGGACCTCTATGGCGTCTACGCGGCCAAGGGGGTTCCGGCCGCGGACTGCTCGACAGGCGAACAGAAAGCTTTGCTTGTGTCGCTGATTCTCGCGAACGCGCGGGCGCTGGCCCGGGACTTTGGCGCACCGCCGATCCTGCTCTTGGACGAGGTCGCGGCGCACCTGGACGCGGCGCGGCGGGTGTCGCTTTACGATGAGGTCTGTGCCTTGGGGGCGCAGGCGTGGATGACGGGAACGGGGCCAGAGCTGTTCTCGGAACTGGGCGAGCGTGCGCAGGTTTTCGAGGTGACGGAGGATGATGCGGCGTCGATCGTGAATGCCCGCTGAAATCGGGAAAATGACACCGACGCGATGCGACCCGGATACCGACACGATACCGATATTAAGATCCTGATCGTTAAACACAAAATCTTGTGTCTATCGCGTGACATTCCCCGCTGAGAATCGTATAAAATATGAAACTGAACGAAGGATAATCTGCATGGCAGAAGCCGCCGCGTCCCCCGAAGAATATGGTGCCGAATCTATCAAGGTTCTCAAGGGGTTGGAAGCTGTTCGCAAGCGCCCTGGCATGTATATCGGCGACACCGACGACGGGTCGGGCTTGCATCACATGGTCTACGAGGTTGTCGACAATGGTATCGACGAGGCCCTCGCCGGGCATGCGGACCACGTAACTGTCTGTATTCACAAGGATAGTTCTGTATCGGTCAGCGACAATGGCCGTGGCATTCCCGTGGAAATGCACGAGGAAGAGGGCGTTTCCGCCGCCGAGGTCATCATGACCCAACTGCACGCCGGGGGCAAATTCGACAGCAATTCCTACAAGGTTTCCGGGGGCTTGCATGGAGTGGGCGTATCGGTTGTCAACGCATTGTCGGACTGGCTGGAATTGCGCGTCTGGCGAAGCGGCAAAGAACATGTAGCGCGGTTCGAGAAGGGCGAGACGGCCAAGCATCTGGAAGTGGTCGGTGACGCCGCAGGAAAACGCGGGACCGAAGTGAGGTTTCTGGCGTCACTCGATACATTTTCGAACCTTGATTACAGCTTCGACACTTTGGAAAAGCGTCTGCGAGAACTGGCGTTTTTGAACTCCGGCGTGCGCATCATCCTGCGTGATGAGCGTCCGGCTGAACCGCTGGAAACGGAGTTGCATTACGATGGCGGCGTGCAGGAATTCGTGCGCTACCTCGATCGCAGCAAATCTCCGCTTATGACTGACCCGATATTTGTCACAGGAGAGCGTGACGAAATCGGTGTCGAGGTCGCGATGTGGTGGAATGATAGCTACCATGAGACTGTCTTGCCGTTCACGAACAATATTCCGCAGCGCGACGGGGGTACGCATATTGCCGGGTTTCGCGGGGCACTGACACGGGTTTTGCAGAAGTACGCTGCCGAAAAAGGGATCGCGAAGAAAGAGAAGGTCACCTTCACCGGGGATGACGCGCGCGAGGGTCTGACCTGCGTGCTGTCGGTCAAGGTGCCTGACCCGAAATTCTCGAGCCAGACCAAGGACAAGCTGGTGAGTTCCGAGGTGCGTCCGGCCGTCGAAAGCTTGGTGAACGAAAAGCTGGCGGAGTGGTTTGAAGAGAACCCGAACGAAGCCAAGATGATCGTTGGAAAGATCATGGAGGCAGCCATGGCCCGAGAGGCGGCGCGCAAGGCGCGGGAATTGACGCGCCGAAAAACCGCGCTCGACGTCAACTATCTTGCCGGAAAGCTGAAGGATTGTTCCGAGAAAGACCCTTCCAAAACAGAGGTTTTTCTCGTCGAGGGGGACAGCGCTGGAGGATCGGCTCAGACCGGTCGGGATAGGTCCACGCAGGCGGTTTTGCCCTTGCGTGGCAAGATCCTTAACGTGGAACGGGCTCGGTTCGACCGGATGCTTTCAAGCCAGGAGATCGGCAACCTGGTGATGGCACTTGGCACCGGCATCGGGCGCGACGAGTTCGACATATCGAAACTGCGTTACCACAAGATTGTCATCATGACTGATGCCGATGTGGACGGTGCGCATATCAGGACTTTGCTGCTTACATTCTTCTACCGCCAAATGCCGGAGTTGATCGAAGGCGGCTATCTCTACATCGCGCAGCCGCCGTTGTTCAAAGTGAGCCGTGGAAAGTCCGAGGTCTACCTCAAGGATACGCCTGCGCTTGAAGACTACCTGATCGCGCAGGGAACCGAAGACGCGGTTTTGCGGCTTGGAACAGGCGAGGATATCATCGGGCAGGACCTCGTGCGCGTGGTCGAGGAGGCGCGGCAGGCAACCCGCATCCTTGAGGCCTTTCCGACGCATTACCCCCGCCACATCCTTGAGCAGGCAGCGATCGCGGAAGCGTTCGAACCAGGGCGCGTGGACGCAGATATCCAATCGGTCGCGGACAGCGTGGCGAAACGCTTAGACCTGATCGCACTTGAGTACGAGCGGGGTTGGCAGGGTCGTCAAACTCAGGATCATGGCATTCGCCTGACCCGTATACTGCGGGGCGTTGAAGAGGTACGCACCCTGGATGGGCCGATATTGCGTGGTGGCGAGGCAAAGCGTCTGGGCCAACTGACAAAAGGATTGCGCGAGATCTATTTCGAGCCAGCAACATTGCATCGCAAGGACCGGTCACAAGCCATTTATGGTCCGCTCGACCTGTTGGATGCGATCTTGAAAGAGGGCGAGAAAGGTCTTGCCCTGCAGCGTTACAAAGGCTTGGGCGAAATGAACCCCGATCAATTGTGGGAAACAACGTTGGACCCGGAGGCCCGCACGCTTCTCAAGGTGAAAGTAGATGATGTGGCGGAAGCCGACGACTTGTTCACCAAACTGATGGGCGACGTAGTGGAGCCGCGGCGCGAGTTCATCCAGCAGAACGCGCTGAGCGTTGAAAACCTAGATTTCTGAGACCTGTAGGATCGCGCATATTCATGCGCGATCCCCATAAGTTTGCGCAATTCACCCATAATCTTGCGCGGGTCGAAAATGGAGATCCCGAGATCGACACAAAAATAGCTTAGTGTTCTGAGGCCTTCGCCGTGGAAGGAAGTAGCCAGGAGTTGGAAGCTGCGAGCGCCGGGCTCATGCGGCGACCGGAGCGAGACGGACCTTAAGCGGTTGAGCGGGATGGTAAAAGGTATAGGCGCACTGTGCATCCTTGGCAGCGATACCCGTGGAAATAGACGGGAAGCCCCGCTACCTCCGAGACAATTGGTAATCCACCCCTGTCATTCGAGCCCGCCAAGTCAGCATTTCCCGGCTGACCAGATACTGGTCGCACGCCACTTCATCCGGAATCCTTTGGGATCGGATCGAGAGTAGCGCAGGCCGAGGCAACAATAAGGTGCCGGCGAGCCAGTCAGCCTCATATTCCTGGTCCTGATCGAAGTTTCCCGGCACCAACGAGCCATCTTCCATAAGGAAAGCCTGAGCGAGTTCGTGCCCCAGGATGATGTGCGACAGTTCGTGCATAATCACGTTGTTCCTGCGGCCCGGCGAGGAGACCGGCTTATAGACAACGAGGTTCGAAGGTCCCATGCGCATCGTCAATGCAGCCCAAGAGTCATCCGCCTCGTTGGTCAGAACCGAGAGGTTCTCTGCGTCAAGATCTTCGATCTCTTTGACCGACCACACGGTGATGCCCAAGTGGTCCGCCAAGCGATCGGCTGACAGCGGCCCGGTAGCATGTACTCCAAGCTGCTTGCGATACTCGACTGATCGCCGCTCGCACTGCGATTTGAACCCTCGCCGAAACGCCACCTAATGCCCCCTCGCGTTGACCTTCGCGAACTGGTCGGCTGCTTTCTCAATCAGCGTCGCCAGAGATTGGGCCGTCCGCGGAGGCAGCGCCTTCTTGTTCTTGAAGGCAATCTGAAGGTTGCCGACCCCGGTGAATTTCGATGTGTCCTCTCCCAGCCAAGCGCATACCTTCTCGAGTGTCGCGACGTCCGGGACATGGCCATTTTCTATGCGTGACAGTGTTGAAGGGCTAATCCCGATCTCCCTGGCCGCCGCGCGAACGCCCATGTTGCCCCTGCGTCGCGCCAGAAGATTGCCTATGTCTCCAAGCTCCATGTTGACCTCCTGAGTAGTGCATGTACGACAATTAGTGTTTCATAGACTGGACAGCGGGGCGGGCCGCCGTTACTGTCCAGTCTATGAAACACTAATATTCACCTAAGAGACGGTTGAATCACGTCGGGGTGAACCAGTCAACATTGATGATTCGGCAAGAGAGGCGAGCATGAACCAACTTCCGAAGCACCCCTTCATCCCGCTCGACTCACTGGGCGAGCGCTTGCTGGCCGCCGTGGCGATCAAGCTGGAACTCCCCCCGAGCCAGCATTTTCTGATGACCCAACGAAAGCAGGCCCTCGAGAAGCACCTTGAGCGGGATGGTAGTCCGCTCAAGGATCTCATCCGGATCTTCTACCAGCAGGGCTCGGTCGCGATTGGGGCGACCATCAAGGCGAAGCATCGCAATGTCGGCTTCGACATCGACATCATCGTGGAGCTGCTGCTGAATGACATCAGGCCGTCCGAGGCGCTCGATCTCCTCTACGAGGCGATCCGCGGTGAACAAGGCTCTCGCTACCATGACTGCACGACGCGGCAGACCCGATGCGTCACGGTTCACTACGCGGACGGGATGCACATCGACCTCTCCCCCTCGGTCTTGCTCGAGGCAGGCGATCCCCGCCGGAGCTGCATCTTCCATTCCAAACCAGAGGACCCTCGGTCCAGCGACTATTGCGTGCTCATGAACAGCTTCGCGTTTGCTGAGCACTACAACGCGCTTTGCCCCGTCGATCAGACTTTTGCGGAGGCATATGCGAAGAGGGTCATGGCTGCGGATCAAGCGTTCGAAGTAATCGCGAAAGATGCCGATTCCGTCCCCGTTCCAGAGCATTCGTCTGAAGTAGGCGGCAAGTCTGCCGTCACTGTTGGGTTGCAGCTGTTGAAGCGTAATCGGGACATCCGCTGGATCCCCAGGAAAGGGAAGCGGATGCCCGCCTCCGTGATGTTCAGCTGTCTGACCGTAGAAGTGGCCGAAGCTGGACGCACGATCGGCGAGAACCTCCGTGTTACCGCCACCCACATTCTTGATCGTCACCTCTCTGCAAAACGTATGGGCGAGCTGATCGTGGTGGAGAACCCGCGCTGCAGTGGGGAATTCTTCACGGATCGTTGGCCCGAAGACTGCCACGACCAGGACCTCCTAATCAAGGATATGAAGCTTTTCCTCCGGCAACTCGAAGTGGTTCTCGACGAGAGCCGCTCGCTCAAAGATCGGACCGCAGCCCTTGAGGTGATGTTCGGGGAAACGGTTGCCCGAGACGTCGTGAAGGACTTCGCGGAAGAAACTGGCGATCTTGTTCGGAGCGGCACGCACGCTCTTGGGGCAGCGGGCGGCATCCTCGCGGCGCCTGCGTCAACGAAGGCCAAGCCGGCGGCGAGGACGAACACCTTCTTCGGCTCTAAGCGTCCCCTTCGCCCCCAGACCGGGCTTGTCGCAACGTCGCTCTCGGCCCAGGCCAAGGCCATGGCCCGCAGGTGGCCCCAGTTTCGAGCCACGCTCGGGATGGGGCCTCAGTCGCTGGTCTGGTTCGGAGATTTGAAGGGGCTGGAACGCAGCTTCCACATCAGTGTCGAATACGGACTGCCTCGTCCGGGCGACACCACCATGTCCAGGTTCATGCCCGTCGTCCGGGTGTTGCGCCCTTCGCTCGTCCTCAACTTCGATGCGATCGAAGAGGCGCCCCTTCCCCATGTCTACTTCGAGGGGCCAGACATCCGCCTGTCGCCTCTTTGCTTGTTCGATCCCCAGGCGCGTGAGTGGGACCCCACCATGTTGATCGCAGATACCATACCGTGGGCGGCCCGTTGGCTGGCCTGCTACGAGGTCTGGGAAACAACTGGGCGGTGGGTCGGCGGCGGTCGTCACGCGCATGGGGGAGAGCGAGACAATGCCGCCTGACGCCTCCTACGACCATACAGTACCCCGTCGTTCCGATGGAACCAGACAGACACTCCGCCCGGTTCAGCCGTGGCCGGAGGGAAAACCCTTCAAGATACTCTCAATCGACGGTGGTGGCATTCTCGGCCTTCTCCCTTGTCTCATGTTGGCCGAAATCGAAAACCGGTTTCTCGATGGTGAACCCATCGGGCAGCACTTCGACATGATTGTGGGGACATCAACGGGAGGGATCATCGCCTTGGGGCTGGCGCAGGGGAAATCGGCCGAGGAGGTCTCCAGGCTCTACATTGAACGCGGTGAACGCATCTTTCCCGGGAACAGGCTGACTCGTTCGCTCCGCAATTTCGGTCGGTGGTTCGTGAACCCTTACGACCGGCGCCGGCTCGAGAACGAGTTGCGTCGCGAGTTCGGGGACGCGCTCTTGGGATCTGCGAAGGTGCCGACGTGCATTCCTTCTTTCGAGGGGCGCTATGGTGAGCCCTATATCTTCAAGACACCGCACCATCCAGACTACAAGAAGGACCAGTTCGAAAAGCTGGTCAACGTCGGGCTCTCCACGGCGGCAGCGCCGACTTACTTCTCAGCGATTGAGCGAGACGGCTACGTATTCGCTGATGGCGGAATATGGGCGAACAACCCGGCGATGGTCGGAGTTGTCGACGCTACGACCTGTTTCGATATTGACCGGACACAGATCAGGCTTCTGAGCCTTGGATGTGGCCAGGACACCTATCGAATGCGGTGGTGGCATCGGATTGGTGGCCAGCTTGTCTGGGCCAACCAGTTCTATCTCTCCGCGATGCGCGCTCAGTCACACAATGCACTTGGCCAGGCCGGGCTTCTGATCGGCCGTGAGCACCTCGTGCGGCTTGACGCACCAGAAATGTCAAAGCGCGTTGCCATGGATGATGTCGCGCGTGCGGTGGCCGAGATGCCCCCAATCGCCCGTGCGCTGGTCGAGGCGGCGGGACATCTGGTCGAGGGCATGTTTCTTGCTCGAGCGGTTCCAGAGAGTCAATAAGCGCCAAATCGGCCCCTCTATCGGCGTCCATAATTGAGACATCTGGGTGCGCGCGAAGCTGGCCCAAGGCGACGTGGCTCCAAATTGCGAGTCAGATCCGGCCAGTGTGTGGCTCGGTGTCAAAGTCGGGATGGGGTCGTTTGTGCTGGTTCAACAGGATGGGGCGGACTCCGGGCTTTCGCCGCAGTAGCGATACCCTTCCTCACAAAAAACGAAAGCTGACATTCACCAGGAATGAAATCAAAACCTTGTGGATTGGCAGGCAGGCGGACATCCACACGCAGTACCTGTTGTCGGGAGAGAGAACCTGTATCGATTGCCGTAAGGCGATCGCTCACGAATTGCCCGACATGACTGGAATAGAACCGGGTTGGACAGAACCCGAGGAGCTTCAGGCGGAGGAGCAGCCCGGCCTTGACGACGGAAAGGAAATCCGGAGTTTCCTTACCGATACCGCATCAGGATAATGTGGTCGCAATTCAGCCCTATCTGCTTGCCTCACCTATGCTTACGAAGCGGAAACTCCGATCACGTAGGGATGCGCCAGCAGCAGAGCAGCGAAAGCGGCGAGAGCTATCAAAAACCTGAAAAACAGGTTCGGCCAGGAGTACGGCGCGTGAAACGGTGGAGCAGCCTTGCGGGTCGAGTCGAGCGCCTTCCAGCGTGACACGCCAAGAAGCCGTCGTTTCCGCCGATCGATCAGAGGGCGCCCGGCAAGGGCGAAGCTGCCCAGCACACCGAACAGGATGACATGCGCAAGATCGCCGTTCGGCAGAAGGTGCACACCTGCCCAGATCGCCAATGCCAGCAGGACGGGATGCCGCGTCCAGCGCACGATACCGGGCCGGTCGGGATCGAACCTGTCGTTCCGCGCGCCGCCGAAGGAAAACGGGTTTGGCCGCCTGATGCTGAGCGCAAGGACCAGACACACCACCAGCATGCCCAAATGCGCTGCATGGCGATGCCATTCCATCTGCGGCCAGAGCTGAACGTAGGGTGCCTCGCCGGCGGACCAGATCAGCAGAGCCAGCATCCCGATCGACAGGGCCGAGTAGGCAAGCCCGAAACCGCGCGTGCCGATCCTGCACTCCAAGCGCGACTTTACGGCCGGGCGCACGGGGATCGAGTGCGTCAGGAAGAATGCCGCGAAAACGGCGGCGAAGCCAGTCCATCCCATCTTTATTTCTCCGGTTTGCGGCGCAGGAGCAATGGGCCGTAGGCAAGCGCGAAGCCTGCGAAAGCAGCCAGCCAGAGTGCCCCTGACAAATGGGTCATGCTCGGGTGAACGGTTCCCAGGTAGCGCGCCAGGACCGAGCCGAAGAGGCAGAGGTAGATCGCCAGTGTCGCCCGGTTTCCGGTGAGTGTCTGCCCGGTGTGGCCCAGGCTGGCGCGAGTCATTACGGCAAGGGTCATCGCGCCGATGGCCCCGGCCATCCAGACGTGCTGCGCCCCGGCGGTGTCCGGATTGCCCATGATCTGATCAAGCCCGAGCGCAAGGGCACCCAAGGGGATGAACAGGTAGGCTGCGTGCAGCACCCATAACAGGGGCTCTTGCAGCGTGTGGAGTGGCGTCCAGCGAGCCTGTCGGACGAGGTGCAACCCGCCGAATAGGATCAGGGCGACACCGGTTTGCACCTCGAGGGGCCGGATGACCCAAAGCGTCAGGATGGCGATGCTTCCCAGCAATACCAGCTTGTCGAAACGTTGCATCGGCGGGGCGGGCCGCGCGGGATCATTCGCCTTGGCAAGCCAGTTGCGGGTGAAGGAAGGGATGATCCGCCCGCCGATTACCGCGATCATCATGATGCCGGTCGCAAGGCCAAGGCGCAGCCCGATCCCCTGCGCGGCATAAGCCCCCGTAAGGGCCTCGACATGGAAAATCCCGTTGGCCAGCGAGAAGACGGCCAGGAGGCCCAGCACCACCAGGTTGCGCCAGTTCCGGCCCGCCACGATCTCGCGCAGGATCAGGCAGCCCAGCACCAGCGGAAAGGACAGGTCGATGACGGGTGCGACCGCTGCGGGCAAGTGGCCCGAGATCAGCACCGCCACGCGCCCTGCAACCCAGAGTGCGAAGAGGACCGCCAGCGACCAGCCCACCATCGGCAGCCGTCCCGTCCAGTTCGGCACCGCCGTCAGCAGGAACCCTGCCAGAACCGCCCCGAGATAGCCGAAGAGGAATTCATGCGCATGCCACGACACCGGGTCGAACCGCGTCGGCAGGCTGATTGCCCCTGATAGGGCGGGCAGCCACAACAGCATCGCCAGCGCGACCCAGAGCGCGCCGAACAGGAAGAAGGGCCGAAAGCCGAAGCTGAAGAGCGCCGGCCCCTGCCACGCCCGCATCTGTTCTGCCGATGTCTTAGCCATCATCTTGAGTCCGTTTTGGTGCGCAGGGTCTTGAGCACCGTTCCGTCCTCGGAACAGGTCAGACGCACGCGCAAGTTACCGTGAAAGAAGCTGAGCCGCATTTTTCCGGCGTCGTCCCCCGCGCCGGTTTCCAGCCGCGTTGTAATCCGGCCGTCGCGCATCCTGTCGCGCACATCGGCCGGGGTCAGGTCCAGCAGCCCGGCGAGGTCGGTCGCGTCGATGGTTGGCTGGCCAGTCTGCATGTCGATTTTCATGACGCCTCCTCTCCGTCGGCCATATCCATCAGGTGACGGATGTGCCGAGCGAAATACCACGTCGCGGGTGTCCCGATAACACAGCCCAGCCCCAGCGACCAAGCCGTCGAGGCGATCGGCCCACCGATCCAGCTGAAGATCAGAGAGGCGAAGAAGACGTTGACCGCCGCCGCCCCGGCCCCGAACGGGTAGAGCGCCAAGGCAATGCGCCAGGTGGACCACCCTCGCCGGGTCATCTGCGCGACACCAGTTTCTGCACCGCGATCATGGACGCGACGAGCGCGATGCAGGCCATCGCGTACCAGAATTCCGCGGTGGCCGATTGGGCCTGCGGGATCGGCCGGTCGAAGCTCTCGGCAATAGCGGGCGAAGCGAAGAGCGTGGCAAAGGGAAGGATCAGTCTGCGCATGTCAGGTCTCCTGTGTCAGGGTGCGATAGATGTCGGGCAAGGCGCGGGTCAGGCGTTCGGGGTCGGGCAACAGGGTAAAGCCGCCGCGCCCGAAGATGCGGGCGAACCAGTCCTGCCCGTCTTCGTCTATGATGATGCCGTGCAGGCTTTGCCCTGCATTTCGGGCTTCGCGCACGGCCATGTGGCTGTCCTCGATACCGTGCTGGCCCTCGTAGTGGTCAAGGTCGTTTGGCTTGCCGTCGGTCAGCACGATCAGCAACTTGCGTGTGCTCGGCTGGTCCGCCAATTTTGCGCTGACATGGCGGATCGCGGCACCGAGACGGGTGTAGTGGCCGGGGCTCAGCGCGCCGATATTGGCGGTGATGTCCGGCGACATGGGGGCGTCGAAATTCTTGCAGCGTGTCAGGAAGACGCGGTCGCGGCGCAGGGACGAGAACCCCCAGATGCCCAGCCTGTCGCCCGCCGCGTCGATGCCCCCGGCCAGCGCCGCCATCGCCTCGCGCGCAACCTCGATCACCGAGGTGTCACCGATCGCGGCCTCGGTGGAACGGGAGGTGTCGATCAGGAACGCCACGGACAGGTCCCGCTCGGTCTGACGGGCCGATTGCCAGACCCGGTCCGAGCCGTGCCCGGTGGCGGCCAGGTCCGCGCGGGCCGTCAGCAGGGCGTCGAGGTCAAGCTCGGAGCCGTCCACCTGGCGCGGTTGCAGGATCCGGCGCGGGCGCAGCGCCTCGAACTGGCGGCGGACCTCGCGCAGGCGGCGGGCATCGGGCACGAAAGGCGGACCATCGGGGCGCGCGGGCGCGTCGAGCACGCGGCAATGGCCGGGCATGTAGCTGCGGCTGCGGAGGTTCCACTCGGCATAGGTATATTCCCCGGCCAGCGCCTCGTGATCGGCATCGGCGGGCGACAGGTCAAGATGCAGTCGCAGGCGGGTCGCGGCCTTGCGATCCTGTTTCGACAGGGTGATTCGGTCCTGGTCGTCCGCGGCCTTCTGGGCATTCTCGTCGTCGTCATCATCGACGCTGCGATTGATGTTCATCGACTCGACCCAGGACAGGATCGACTCGAACCGGTGGATGATGAAGCTGTCCTTGCGGTTCTGCTGATCCTGATCCTTGCGCTCGCCCAGTTTGCGGCTGGCATGTGCGGCATTGGGCGGAGGCGCGGCTGGATCGACCTGTTCGTCGCCCGCCGCGGCGCCGGAGCCGGGGGCGGCAAAACGCAGCCAGATCGGCACGGGTGCCGCGGGCATGTAGCCGCGCGGGGCCTGGGTGGGCGCAAGCGCCGGGTTCGCTCCGCAAAGCTGGTCGAGAATGGCGGCCTCCATGGCAGCCTCCTGCACCGGGCGGACGACGTTCGGGCGTGTTTCGGCGCAGAACAATGCCATCTGCGCATAGCTTTTCCGCAGGCCGGGACAGGCGGCATAGGCCGCGTCCGCTGCCGCCATGTTGGCCCGGATCTGGGCGCAGTCGAATGCGGGTCCGTCTACAGCGAAGTCGTACTCCGCGATCTCGGAGCAGGCCGCCAGTGCTGTCAGCCAGAAATAGGCCGCACGGTTCAGAGCGGGGTCCGGAAAGCCGGCGATGAAGGGCGGCAGTGCCAGGCGTTCCCCATCGAACCGGGCGACCCATTCGTGATCGCGCTCGGCCCCGAGCTTGCGCCGGAGGGGCCGCCGGTGGCGCACCAGCGACGCGGCGGCCTCGGACAGTTCGACTCCCGGCGCGCCGCCCAGCGAGCGGAACAGAACGGCAAGGCTGGGCCGGACCGAGGCAAGCGTGACGCTCGCCTCGGGGTAGCTGACCACCACGCCGATCCGGCTGGCCATGTCATGCCAGAGATTGCCGACGGTCTCTTCCGGTTCCATGAGATCGAGAAGATGCATCGCGCTTACCCGTAGATCGTTTCGACGAGGTCGCGCAGCGCCTGCTGCACGTCCGGCTCGTCGCTGAGGGGTTCGATGACGGCAGCCTCGAGCGCCTGAGCGACCCCCATGCCGCCCGCCATCAGCTTGGCGGCATAGATCAGCAGGCGGGTCGAGACGCCTTCCTCCAGGTCCATGCCCGACAGCCGCCGGATATGCCCGGCCAGCCGCACCAACGGTGCGACGCGTCCCGGCTCCAGCCGGCTTTCGGCGGCGACCACAGCGATCTCGCTTTCCGCCTCCGGGAAGTCGAATGAGATCGACAGGAAGCGCTGACGGGTGGAGGGTTTCAGCCGTTTGAGCACGTTCTGATAGCCCGGGTTGTAGGACGCCACGAGCATGAAGCCCGCAGGTGCCACCAACTCCTCGCCGGTGCGGTCGATCATCAGGGTGCGGCGCGTATCGGTCAGCGGGTGCAGGACCACGGTGACGTCCTTGCGCGCCTCGACAACCTCGTCGAGATAGCAGATCCCGCCCTCACGCACCGCGCGGGTCAGGGGGCCGTCGACCCAGACCGTTTCGCCCCCCTTGAGCAGGTAGCGCCCGATCAGGTCGGCGGCCGACAGATCGTCATGGCAGGCCACGGTGTAGAGCGGCTTGCCCAGCCGGGCCGCCATATGCTCGACGAAGCGGGTCTTGCCGCAGCCGGTCGGCCCCTTCAGAAGAAGGGGCAAACCGTTGTCATGGGCCGTCTCGAACAGGTCGCATTCACGGCCCGTGGGCTGATAGAACGGCAGGGTGGGCTTGTTTTCCATGTTCATCGCTCATTCTCCGGGAACAGGGTTGGCGGGGCCCGGGGTGATTACTTCTTTCCGGCGCACGACCAGCATCGAATAGATGAAGAGGAGAGCCCCGATCACCACGGTCGCCCCGGCGCCGAAGCGCATCAGGTAGAAGACCGACAGGCTATCCTGAACGTCCATGTAGTAGTCGCCCACGACGCGCTGCATATGCGTCTGGATGGTGCCGGCGAAGGTCAGCACGAAGGTCATGAAGGCCATCCCCCCGGTCATCAGCCAGAAGCTGGCCATGTTGAGCACCTGGTTGTAGGGCTCGCGCTGGCGCAGCATCGGCATCGCGTAGGTGAAGACCGCCAGGTTCAACGCAACGTAGGCGCCATAGAAGGCAAGGTGGCCGTGGGCCGCGGTGATCTGCGTGCCGTGGCTGTAGAAATTCACCCCGTGCAACGTGTGCAGGAAGCCCCAGACACCCGCGCCGAAGAAGGCGACGGTGGAGGAGCCCAGCGACCACAGAAGGGCAGCCTTGTTCGGGTGGTTCTTGCGGCCTTTCCAGACCATGACGAAGGCGAATGACATCATCAGGAAGAACGGGATCACCTCGAAGGTCGAGAAGATCGAGCCAACCCACTGCCAGTAGCCCGGCAGGCCGATCCAGTAGAAGTGGTGCCCGGTGCCGAGAATGCCCGAGAAGAGCGCTGTGGCGACGATGACGTAGAGCCACTTTTCCACCACCTCACGGTCCACGCCGGTCAGTTTCAGCAGCAGGAAGGCCAGGATCGCGGCCATCACCAGCTCCCAGGTCGCCTCGACCCAGAGGTGGACGACGAACCACCAGTACATCTTGTCGAGGCTCAGGTTGTCGGGGTTGATGAAGGCGAAGATCCAGAGCAGCGACAAGAGCCAAAGGCCCATGAGCAGCACGTTGGTGATGGCCGTCCTCTTGCCGGACAGCACCGTCATCGAGATGTTCACGAGGAAGATGACCGCGGCGACGAGGATCCCGAACTTGACCCACAAGGGCTGTTCGAGAAATTCGCGGCCGCCGTGGATGCCGACGAGGTAGGAGCCCACCGCACCGAGCGTGCCAACCAGCAGGATGATGAGCTGCAGATAGGCCAGTTTCGGCGACCATATCTCGCGCTCGGCCTCTTCGGGCACGAGGAAATAGGCCGCCGCGAAGAAGCCCAGCAGCAGCCAGACGATCAGCGCATTGGTGTGGATCATCCGGATCACGTTGAAGGGCAGTAACTCGGACAGGAAATTGGGCGAGACATAGACCCACCCGGCCAAGAGCCCGCCGGCCACCTGGATGCCGAAAAGGGCCAGCGCGGCCAGGATGTACCAGTACGCCACTTTCTGAGATTCGTATTTCATTGGTTCGCCTCCTTATCCGGCGTCGTTGGGCGGCCAGCCCTGTGTGTCTGTCTGATCGGCCCAGCGCAGGAATTCCGACAGGCCGCGAAGGTCCTCGTCGGTCAGTTCGTAGCGTGGCATCTGGCGGCGTCCTTCGATGCCGCTGGGCTGGCTTTCGATCCAGCCCTTGAGCATCTCGAATGCGTCTTCGGGGCTTTCCATGACGCCCCAGCGGGTCATGACGTTGCCAAGCTCGGGCGCGAAATAGGCGCCTTCGCCGTGCAGGCTGTGGCAGTTGATGCAGGAATGTTCTTCCCACACGTGTTTGCCGTGGCGCACCTCTTCGCTCAGCGGCATGCCGGCGGTCGAAGTTTGCACCACGTAGCGGTGCGAGTGGACGGTCATCCCCACGAAGACCACGACGAAGAAAATCGAGCCCCCGTAGAAGATGTTTCGCGCCCGGGATTTCGTGAGAATTTCAGCCATGTTCGGGCCTCCTTGAAAGCGGGATGCCCATTCGTAGCCGCACCTCAGAGGCCGAAGTTTGTGCCAGCGCAAAGTTCGCCGCGATTGGCCGCTTAAGGTGATCGTTGAAAGGAGACATCTCATGGCCCGCCTGCGTTTGGACGACCCCGATCTGCCTCTGGCCGACCTGATGACGGCGTGGCCACAGACGATCCCGGTCTTCGTGCGGCACAAGATGCTGTGTGTCGGGTGCCTTATCAGCCCGTTTCACACCGTGACCGACGCCTGTGCCGAGTATCACCTCAACGAGGAAGACTTCTTGGCGGAACTCAAGCAAGCGGCGGAGTTGGGGTAGCAGTGCTACTTCTGGCTAAGAACGACCAGCGCGTGGGGATCGCGCACGACAATGCGCTTGCGGCGGCTTTCGACCAGACCCTGCTTCTCCCAGCCGCTGAGCAGGCGACTGACGGTATGCAGCGTGGTCGCGGTCAGTTCCGACAGGTCCTGTCGCGTGATCGGGAAATCGATCTCGATCCCGTTTTCGACCTTGCGACCCGTCTGGTTCACTAAACGCAGAAGCGCATTGGCGACACGCTGTTCGACCTGTTGGGTGGCCATTTCCACGATCTTGTTCTGCACTTCGCCCAGCCGTTGACCAAGTGTCTTGTAGCTTTCGGTGGCAAAGCCGTCGTAGTCCGCGACGAAGCTGTCCCACAGGTGCATCGGCCAGCTGAGCGCAAGCGATTCCGACGCGGTCATCGCGGTCGCGGGATAGGTATCGCGCCCAATGGCGCGGGCGATGCCCATCAGTTGGCCCGGCGGGATGTGTAGGGCCGTGACCTGTTCGCCAGTGGGCGTGATGCGCACGACCCGGACATACCCATCCACTAGCATGTAGAAGCGCTCCGCCGGGTGCCCTTCCTGAAAGATCGCCACGCCCTCGTCGTAGCGCCGTGACGATGCCTGATCCAGGATCGTGCGGATCTGCCGTTTCTCGAGTCGCGAGAACGGAGGCAGGTGCGTCAGCAGGCTCTCGTCGAGTCGCGGCAGCGTCTTGCGCGAATGGGAAGCATCCATGCCCGGGTTTTGCCACATTCCGGCGCGTCGGACCAACACGCATTTTCCAGGTCATCGCGCAGAAGTTTGTGCCAGAGCAAAAAACGCCTGACACGGACACGGTATCTTTCAGTCAACCGAAACAGCGATCTGAAAGGAAGAAACCGATGATCCGCACACTGGCAACCGGGATGGCACTCGCGGCCCTTATGGGCGGTGCTGCCTTCGCCGAAACGTTCGAAGTCAAGATGCTCAACAAGGGCGCCGATGGCGAGCGCATGGTTTTCGAACCGGCCTTCGTGCAGGCAGCCCCGGGCGACACGATCAAGTTCATCGCCGCCGACAAGGGCCACAACGCCGAGACCGCCAAGGACATGATCCCCGAGGGGGCCGAGGGCTTCAAAGGCAAGATCAACGAAGAGATCGAGGTCACCCTCGATACTGAAGGTGTCTACGCCGTGCTCTGCAAGCCGCACTATGCCATGGGCATGGTGATGACCATCGTCGTTGGTGATGTCGAGGCACCCGACAGCTTCCTCGAAGGCCGAGTGCCGAAAAAGGCCAAGGCCCGTTTCGAAGAGCAACTGAGCAACATGTGATGCATCGGTGCGGGGGGCACCCGCCGCACCCATTTCCCAGGAGGAACAAATGACCAAGTTCATCAACCCAGGCCTGACAAAAACCAGCCGCCGCAACGTTCTGCGCGGATCGATCCTGGCCGGCGCCGCCGCCATGACCGGCGCGAGCGCAATGGCAGCCCGCCGCCCGCAACAGCCGCTGAAGGCCGACGCGGTCTCGCGCAACCTTCACAAGGCGGCTGCCGACGGTGCGTCCGCCAGCACCGCGAAACCGGCCGATCTTTCAGGCTATACCCGTGTCAAGCAGGAGCTTGTCGCGCCGCCCTTCGCGCCGGAGCACGAACAGGTCGCCACCGGCGGGCCCAAGATCATCGAGATCACCATGGTCACCGAAGAGCGCCTGATGGTTGTCGATGAAGACACCGGGGCCAGTGTCTGGGCATTGACCTATAACGGTTCGGTCCCCGGCCCGCTGATCATCTGCCACGAGGGCGACATGGTCGAACTGACCCTGCGCAATCCCGCGGACTCGATGATGGAGCACAATATCGACTTCCACGCCTCCACAGGCGCACTGGGCGGCGGTGGGCTGACCCATGTCTATCCGGGCGAGGAATGCGTGCTGCGCTGGAAGGCGACCAAACCGGGCTGCTTTACCTATCACTGTGCCCCCGGTGGCGCGATGATCCCGTACCACGTCACCCACGGCATGAACGGTGCCATCATGGTGCTGCCGCGCGACGGGCTGAAGGACGCGCAGGGCAATCCGCTGCGCTATGACAGCATCGCGTATATCGGTGAGCAGGACTATTACCTGCCGATGGACGAGAACGGCGACTACAAGAGCTATGACGCCGCCGGCGACGACTATGCCGACAGCCTTGAGGCCATGCGGTCACTGGTGCCGACGCACCAGGTGTTCAACGGCGCGGTCGGTGCGCTGACAGGCGAACACGCGCTGAAGGCGAAAGTCGGCGAGACGGTTCTGATGGTCCACAACTCTTGCAACGTGGACAGCCGCCCGCACCTGATCGGCGGGCATGGCAACTATGTCTGGGAAAGCTCCTTCACCGATGTGCCGCTTACGGGCATGGAAACCTGGTTCGTTCGTGGCGGCAGCGCGGCGGCGGCCATGTACACGTTCGAGCAGCCGGGCGTCTACGCCTACGTGAACCACAACTTGATCATCGGCGCGATGCTGGGGGCAACCGCGCACTTCGTCGTAGAGGGCGAGTGGGACAACAACCTGATGGAACAGGTCGTGGAACCACGACCCTTTGAAAGCTGAGCGAAAGGAGCGGAAACATGACCGCCGCGATGACATTGAAGCCTGGCCGGAAGGTGTCCCTTCTTCTGGTTACGCTGTTGGTCATCGCGGCGGTTTTTCTCGGCACCGCGCTGACCCGGCGCGGTGCCGGATACGATCCGACGCTTCTGCCGGAAATGGCCGCAAGCCCCGTCACGCTGTCCACCGGAGCAAAGCTCTACGTCCAGAAGTACGAAGTCAGCGTGGCCGAATGGAACATTTGCCACGATCAGGGCGCCTGCACCCTGCGCCTGCGGAACCGGTCGGACCAGGACGCGCACGTGACGCCCGCAACGGGCCTGAGCTATGTCGATGTCGGTGAATATCTCGACTGGATCAATGACGCGACCGGCGCGAATTTCCGCCTGCCCACCGTAGGCGAGTGGACCGAGATGGCAGCGTCCGTCCTGCCGGAGAAAGCCGATCCGATCTTCACCGATCCTTCGCTCACCTGGGCGTCTACCTATCTGACCGAAGGTTTGACGCCTCGTGCGCTGAAGCCGCGGGGAAGCTTCTCAACCTCTCCTGAAGGCATCGCCGATCTTGACGGAAGCGTTTGGGAGTGGACGCAGGAATGTTTTTTAGGCGCATCCGGTGACTCCGATCCGGCACGGTGTCCAGCATTTTACGTAGGAGGCGAACATGTCGCCGCGATGTCCTACCTTATCCGCGACCCCGCCCGCGGCGGATGCGCCGTCGGCTCGCCCCCAGCACACCTCGGCATGCGTCTCGTAACCGAAAAGGCAGTTGGAGAGCTTTGACTTTGTCTCTCAAACTGCTCTGTTGGCGGTCAATGTCCGCTTTGATGATACCGCACCGCAGCGTTCCCTTCGTTGCGAAATGACCGGTTTGGGCCGGAAGCTGACCGTGGCTGGATTCGAAGAAAGTTCGGCACTTTGATACCTGAGTTAAGCTCCCTGGTCCGATGATGAAACAAGAAAAAAGTTCGGAGTACTTAGCGGCAATTCGGCACGAAACTACGAAATCGCCGCTTGTTCGATATGTGCGATGATGTGGTCCACGGAACTGGCGATATCGCGCACGATGTGCTTGCGTGCATCGGCCGGCTTCTGCTCTTTGATCGCTTCGAAGACATCGTAATGATGATCAATCATGTCACGCCCGCCATGTGCGTAGAAGGATGAAATTGGCGGGCCGATTTGTAGCCAGAGCCCGTCGAGATGGCTGGAAAGGATCGGCATGTTCGCGGTTTCGGCCAGCGAAAAGTGGAATTGCTTGTTCAAGACGATACAGCGTTCCCAGTCCTCGGCCTTCATGGCGGCTTCATTGTCGGTGATATTATTCTTCAGTGCGACGATATCGGCGTCTGTCCGACGTTCGGCTGCGCGAGCGGCGGCAAGACCTTCAAGTTCCAGGCGGATATCGGCGATCTCGCGGTACCGATCAGAGGTGATTATGGGAACGCGAATGTCGCGGGCCGCACGCTGTTCAAGCGCACCTTCCAGAAGCAGGCGTTTCACCGCGTCTCTGACTGGTGTGGAGCTGGTTTCAAGTCGATCGGCGAGGTTTCGAATGGTCAGCTTTTCACCGGGCTTAAACGCCCCGCTGATAATCGCGTTTGCGATCTTTTCGTAGGCGACGTCTCCCAGAGATGCCTGGCTAATGGCTGAAAGCCCGTGATGGTCCTCCACTTTTCGCTCCTTCAGATAGTCACGGTTCGACAATAGCGTTTGGGGCGATCCGTAAAACCCGGTTGCTTAATAGCACGGCATATTAATTTTGTCATGCGTCAAATATGATGCATCATACTTGACGCATGAGATCCATGGGGTATGGTCGCCCGAGTTCCGCTTGGGTTTCCTTTGGGGAATCGGGCTCAGACAGGGAGTATTAAAATGTCCAATAACCACACGCTTCTCGCCACCACGGCTCTTGCCTGCGTGGTGACATTTTCGCCGGCCGCATTCGCGCAAGAGGCTGAGTGGGAAAGCTTTGACGTCTACAACTTTGACAGCGGTGAAGCCGTCGAGGAAACGATTGCACCGACCGAAAGCGCTTCCGAGAAATGGTCGCTTTGCGCTGTTGTTCCGCACATGAAAGACGGCTACTGGATTTCCGTTGATTACGGCCTTGTGGCCGAGGCCAAGCGGCTGGGTGTTGAACTGACGATCTTGCAGGCCGGTGGCTACGACCAGCTGTCGCGTCAGGTCAGCCAGTTCGACGACTGTATCGCTTCCGGTGCGGATGCCGTGCTGATCGCGCCGATCTCTGAGGCCGGCCTGGCCGATAAGATCGCCGCGACCGCCGAGACCGACGTGGTGCAAGTCGGTTTCGTGAACCCGATCCAGTCCGCGCCCGTCAATTCAAAGATTTTCGTCGATTACGCGACCAAAGGTCTTCAGACGGGCAAGTTCCTCGTCGACCATCTGGGCGAGGAGGGTGGCGGTGCCGTCGCGCTTCCGGGTCCGCAGGGGTCCGGCTGGGCCGAGTCGTACATGAGCGGTTTCGAAGAGGGCGTTGCCGACAGCCCGGTCGAAATCCTCGAGCGCAAGTTCGGCCCCGCGGGCGTGGCCCAGTCGCTGGGTCTTGTCGAGGACGCGCTGCAGACGCACCCGGATCTGAAAGCGATCTGGGGCGGTGCGCCTGCCGCCGAGGCGGCCGTGGGCGCTGTGGAAGAAGCCGGTTATGACGACGTGACGATCGTGGCCTCCTACGAGAACCAGACCATGGTCGATAGCCTGAAAAACGGACAAGTTTCCGCTTTTGCCACCGAGTTCCCGGTGATGCAGGGCCGGATCGCGGTGAGCTTGGCCGTCGCCGTGCTTGAGGGCGAGGAAGTGCCCCAGCATCTGGGTGTCATCCCGCAGATGGTTACAACCGACAATGTGGAAGATATCGACTTGACAACGGTGCTGGCGCCGGTCGGTTTCCGCCCGGAATTCTCGGTAGACTGATCCATTCCTTTGCCCGGCCGCGCCTTGGCGCGTGGCCGGGCTCAATACTCATCCTGCAGCCAAGGTACGGCCAAACCCCGAAGCGAAGACCGGCCATTGGCTGTCTGCGGAAAGCGGAGTTCATGCTTGAACTGAACGGAATAACGAAGCGGTTTCCCGGAGTCGTGGCGCTGGACGACGTGGAGTTCCGGCTTAAGCCCGGCGAGATCCATGTCCTGTTCGGCGAGAACGGCGCCGGCAAGTCGACGCTCGTGAACGTGATGGTGGGCAACCACCGGCCCGAAGAGGGCAGCTACACAATCGACGGGAAAAATATGCTGGGTCTCAGCCCTGCGATTGCGCGAGAGAACGGCGTTTCAGCGGTGTTCCAGGAATTCAGCCTCGCGCCGTCACTCACGGTCCTGGACAATATCTGGCTTGGGCGCGAGTTGACAAAATTCGGTCGGATCGACCGAAAGCGGATGCGCGAACTGGCCGAGGCAAAGCTGGCCGAGATGCGCACGAGCCTGCCGCTTGACGCGATCACCTCGACGCTGAGCCGGGCGCAGAAGCAGCAGGCAGAGATCGTCAAGGCGCTGTTGCAGGGTACGCGGTACATCATCTTCGACGAGCCGACGGCGTCTCTGGCGGATGTGGAGGCACAGAATGTGCTTCGCATCATCAAGGAACTGCGCGACCAGGGTGTCGGCGTCGTCTATATTTCCCACCGAATGCGTGAGATCCGCGAACTGGCCGAACGTGTCACCGTGCTTCGCAACGGTAAGTACGTGGGCACCATCGAACAGGACGAGATCGAGGAAGACCGGCTGGTGTCGATGATGACCGGCCGCAGCATGGTCGACCTGTTTCCCCATGTGCCGCACAATCCGGAAGAAGAAGTTCTATCCATCTCGCACCTGGCCACAGCATCCGGTGGGGTGAAAGATGTGAGCCTCGAAGTGCGCGCGGGCGAAATCGTCGGACTGGCGGGGCTGGTTGGCTGCGGAAAGGGTCGCGTGGGACGCGCCTGTTTTGGGCTGGAGCCTGTTGCCCGGGGTGAAATCTTTCTCAAGAGGGTGCCCGTCACGCCGCGTAGCCCGGCGCAAATGCTGCAGAGCGGCGTCTGCTATTTCCCGTCTGACCGGGGGGCCGAAGGGCTTTGTCTGAACCGACCAATCTCAGAAAACATTACGATGAGCGATCTTGATACGCCAGAGATCGGCAAGCGGGGATTGATCGACCTGAACGGCGAACGCCGCCGTGCCCAAACTGCCGCGGAGCGGCTGAAGTTGTCGACCGACAACATGAACACGCGGGTCGAAATGCTGTCAGGTGGCAACAAGCAGAAGATCCTGCTCGCGCGGGGCCTCTCGCGGGAGTTCGACCTGTTTATCTTCGACGAACCAACGGTGGGCGTCGACATCGGCGCCAAGGCCGAGATCTATCAGCTGATGCGCGACTTGACCGAAGGCGGTGCCGCGATCCTCGTGATCTCTTCAGACCTCGAAGAGGTCGTGCATATCAGCCACCGCATCTACTCCATCCACGAGGGGCAGGTCGTTGCCGACCTTCGCGAGGGAGCCAAGACCGAAGAGCGCGTGCTCGCCAGCTTTTTCGGCAAGCAGCCGGACACCGAGACAGAGGATATCGCGCAATGACTGCCCAGACCGATACCCCCAGCAAGCCGAGGTTCACTGCGCAGACGCTCGCGACATGGATCTTGCCGGTCATCATCGTCGGAATCTTGGCGGTGATGGCGCTGGTCGAGCCGCGCTTCTACAGCCGTCTGAACATCTTCAACATCCTCCGCAATTTCACTCTGACGTCTCTGCTGGCGCTGGCGCAGGCGCTGGTGATGATCGTGGGTGGGTTCGATCTTTCGATCGGCGCGATCATGGCGGCGGGTTCTGTCGTGGCTGCGGTCTCGATGCTTGCTCTTACCGAACCGTTCTATTCACAGCCGATGCTGATCATCTCGCTTGGCTTTGGAGGGGCGCTGCTGGTCGGCTGCTTCGCGGGTGCGATGAACGGTATCCTGGCGGCCAAGTTGAAGGCGTCGCCCTTCATCATCACGCTGGGCACGATGACCGTCATATCGGGCCTGACTTTCTGGTACACGAAAGGGGCGCCGATCTATGGCACGCCCAGTGAACTGGTCTCGGAGATCGGGCGCGGGCGGCTGTTCGGCGTGCCGGTGATCTTCTGGTTCGGCGTGGTGGTGATGGGATTGCTGTGGTGGCTCTGCACGCAAACGAAGTTTGGCCGGCATATCTATGCCGTGGGCTCGAACCCTTCGGCGGCGCGCGAAAGCGGCATCAACCCGACGCGGGTACTGGTCGTGGTTTACGGTCTCTCAGGCGTGCTGGCTGCCGCAGCGGGGCTTATCCTGACCGCGCGGCTGGGCTCGGGGCAGTCCGGTATCGGCGGCGACGCGGCGATCCAGTCGATCGCGGCTGCGGTTATTGGCGGGGTCTCGCTGAGGGGTGGTATCGGCTCGGTTCCCCGGGTCGTCATGGCCGCCCTGTTTCTTGCGCTCATGTCCAACGCGCTCAACCTCGCCCAGATCGACAGCAAATTCCAGACGCTGGTTCTGGGTGTCTTCCTGATCGGCTTTGTCGCCATCGAGAGAAAGTTCGACCGCAATGACTGATGTTTCCTCCTTCATCCGGTCCGATCGGATCCGGAGCCAGATGTTCGAATTGGCGATGGTCGCGGCCATCCTGATGATGATCGTCATCTTCGCCGTCGCCGAGCCGCAGTTCCTGTCGCTTACCAACGTGTCCAACGTTCTAACTCAATCGAGCTACCTCGTGCTTCTGGCCTGCGCGCAAGCCGTGGTGATCCTCGTGCGCGGCTTCGACCTGTCGCTGGGCGGTACCGTTTCCCTGGTCAGCCTGACCGCGGCGATGGGCATGACGATGACAGGCGCATTGCCGATCCCGGCGGGGATCGCGGCGGGGGTTGTGACGGGTCTGATCGTAGGGCTGTTCAACGGGTTCTGCGTTGCCTGGCTCAAAATTAACCCGTTCATCGTGACGCTTGCGACGATGAATATCCTCCTTGCCATCTCGTCGACCATCACCGGCGGCTTCCCGGTGACTGACCTGCCCGATGGGTTCAGCGACATGCTTTCAACGGCGGCACCGTTGGGCGTGCCGGTGCCGGTCATCGTCACCGCGGTTGTGGTCTTTCTGCTACATCTCATGCTGCGCCGCACCCGGTTCGGGCGGTCGATGTTCCTTGTCGGCTCGAACCCCGAGGCGGCCTATGTCGCCGGAATCTCGTCGCAGCGGATCCTGTTGTGGAGCTATGCGCTGTGCTCTTTCTTGATCGCGTTGGGCGCCATCCTGATGACTGCCCGTACAGGATCGGGTGAGCCCAATCTTGGTGGTGCGCTGACCCTTCAGACCATTGCCGCCGCGGTGATCGGGGGTATGAGCCTTCGCGGTGGCGAGGGAAGTATGGCCGCACCGGTTCTGGGCGGTTTCTTCGTCACAATCCTGTCGAACGGGATGAACCTCACACGCGTGGACGGCTACCTGCAGGAGGTGACGCTGGGCGTCCTGATCGTCGCTGTTCTCGTTCTCGACCGTTTGCGCCACCGGCGCACTTCATGACCCCAACAAGGAATGATCGCTTCATGAGCTACCAAGTTTGCATCGACATCGGCGGGACTTTCACGGACTGCCTGGTCGTCGCACCCGATGGCGAGGTGCGTATCTTCAAATCACCCACCACGCCGGGCGAATTCGAAAACGGTTTCGTCAACGTGCTGCACGTCGCGGCGGAAGGTTATGGGCTGGAACCTGCGGAGTTCATCGCCCAGATCGACCAGATTGTGCATGGGTCGACCGTATCCACAAATGCGCTTGTCGAGCGCAAGGTGGCCCGCACGGGCGTGATCCTGAACGAAGGACACAAGGATATCCTGACGCTGCGCGAAGGCCCGCGGAAAGGCGCCTTCGAGTGGAAAATTGACTATCCAGAGCCTTACATCCCCGCGTCGTTCACGAAAACGGTCAGGGGCCGGATTGATGCCCGCGGCCACGAACATGTGGCCCTGGACGAGGCGCAGGTACGCGAGGCCGTGCAGGCCCTGATCGATCGCGGTGTCGAGGCTATTGCCGTGGGGTTGCTCTGGTCGGTCGTGAACCCGGCGCATGAACTGCGCGTTTCAGAGATCATCCGCGAGATGAAGCCGGACCTCGCCGTATCGCTGAGCCACAAGACCAACCCGCTGCCGCGCGAGTACAAACGCATCATCGCAACGGCGATCGACGCGTCGATTAGCCCGGTCATATCCTCTTACATCTCCAAGCTGGTCAAAAAACTGGACGAGGCGGATTTCAGCGGCGAGCTTCTGCTGGCCAACTGCGTGGGCGGGATGATGCCCACCGAGACCATGATAGAACAAGCGATCTATTCGGTTATGTCGGGCCCAACGCTCGCCCCGATGGCCGCGCTGGCGCTCACCGACGAGAAAGACGTTATCGTCGGCGATATGGGCGGGACCACCTTTGACGTCTCGGCGCTGCGCGACCACAAACTGATCATCACGCCGGATTCGATGATCCACGACGACGCGCTTGGGATTCCGAAGGTCGATGTGCGCTCGGTCGGGGCAGGGGGCGGTTCCATCGCTCAGGTCGATGTGGGTGGCATGTTGCAGGTTGGTCCGCATTCGGCCGGGGCGCGTCCGGGGCCGGCCTGTTTCGACAAGGGCGGAGACAAGCCCACCGTGACAGATGCCAACCTGCTGCTCGGTCTCATAGATCCGGACTACTTCCTTGGCGGCGCCTTCCCATTGCGCCGCGACTTGGCCGAGCAGGCTGTGAAGCCGCTGGCGGACGAGCTGGGCGTGAGCGTGGAAAAGGCGGCTTATGCCATCTACACAACTGCCAACCACAACATGGTCGGCGCAATCGAAGACATTACCATCCGCGAGGGGCTGAACCCCCGCGACAGCTATTTCGTCGCTGGGGGTGGCGGCACCGCTTTGCATATCGCCGAGATGGCCGACGTGATGGGACTTTCGAGCTACATGATCCCGCGCTTCATGGCTGGCCTTTCTGCCTTTGGCGGACTGATTTCCGACCTGCGCAACGATTTCTCCGGCGCGCTGCATACCGACGCGCGGCGCTTCCGGCTGGATAACGTGAACCGGCTGATCGACGACCTGCGCAAGGAGGCGAAGGCGTTTCTCGAGACCGCCCGTGTACCGGAGGATCAGCATGCGTTCGAACTTAGCTTTCAGGGACGCTACGAATACCAATCGTGGGAGATCGAGGTGCCGTTCACCCTTGAGAATGGCAAGCTGAGCGAGGCAGATATCGAAGATCTGTCGAAACGGTTCCACGAGATGCACGAACGCATCTACTCGATCCGCAACGAGGACGACACGGTAGAGTTCACCCGCTGGAACGTCCGGGCCATCGGCAAGCGTGACACAATCGATACGTGGCGGGCCGGCAAGATCGCCCCGCAGAACGGGGCGCCCGCGCCCAAGGCGCATCGGTCGGTCTGGATTCAGGAGGGCGTCGATGGCGGCTTCCGTGACTTGCCGGTCTACAACCTGAACGACCTCGGCGCCGGCGCCGAGGTGTCCGGCCCCTCCGTCGTCGAGGCAGAGACCTACACGGCGATCTTCCGTCCCGGTCACGACTTCAACGTCGATGATCTCGGCAACCTTCTCGTCACTATCAAACGGAGCTGAGCCATGAGCACGACCCAGCAGACCCGACTCGACCCGTTTCTCGTTTCCGTGCTGAAAAGCCGGTTCGAATCCATCGTCCGCGAGATGACGCTCGTCGTAACCAAGGCGAGCCGATCGGCCGTCATCAAGAACGCCAAGGACCTGAGCTGCGCGCTTCTGACCTATGATCACCGCCTGGTGACGACAGAGGATGCGCTGCCGATCCACGTCACTTCGATGGATGTGGCCACGCGCCCGATCACCGAATTCTTCGATGACGTGAAACAGGGCGACATCTTCCTGAACAATTCGCCTTTCACTGGCGGCACCCACCACGCTGACCTGATCATGGCGCTGCCGGTCTACTTCGACGGCGAGCCGCTGTTCTGGGCGGTGGCGCTGTCGCACCATGCCGATACCGGTGCGCCGGAGCCATCGACGTACCTGCCATATGCCAAATCGATCTTCGAGGAGGGCATGCACTGGCCCTGTGTGCGGGTGGCGGAGAACTACGAGGAAAAAAAGGACATCCTGAGGATGGGCGCGCTGCGCAACCGGGTGCCCGACCTGTGGCTCGGTGACGTGCGGGCCCAGAAGGGGGCCGTGCTGACCGCAGAGAAGCGCATCGTCGAGCTCTGCGAGAAATACGGGAAGGACTCGATCAAGGACTTCGTGGAAGACTGGTTCGACTATGCCGACCGTCGTGCCAAGGCCGAGATATCGAAGCTTCCCAAAGGCACCTATGATTACCAGATCTCGCATGACCCGGTGCCGGGCGTGGCCGATGAGGGCATTCCAATCAACCTCAAGATCGAGGTCGACCCGGAGGCCGGCGAGATCACCGTCGATGTGCGCGACAATATCGACTGCGTTCCCGGCGGGCTGAACCTGACAGAAAACACCTGCCTTGGCGCCTGCCGGATCGGGGTGTTCAACAACCTCGATGCCAGCCTTCCGCATTGCTATGGCTCTGCGCGGCGGATCAACGTGCTGATGCGCGAGGGGTCGGCCATCGGCAAGCCGGTCTACCCGGCAGGCACGTCCGTAGCGACGACCAACGTGAACGACAGGCTCACCACAGCGGGCAACGCGATCTTTTCAAAGATGGGCAAACCATTCGGTCAAGCCGAGGGTGGGCCGCACCTGCCTGTGGGCATGGCGGTCATCTCGGGACAGGACCCGTTCAAGGACGGACAGACCTACGTCAACCAGATCTTTGTCGGCTATGCCGGGGGCGGGGCAAACCATGGCCATGACGGTTGGCTGACATATTGCGGGCCGGCGAATGGCGGTTTGATCACGCTTGATAGCGTCGAGGTGGATGAATCCATGTACCCCTTCATTATCGAATCCCGCGAAGTCGAAGCCGATAGCCAAGGCTATGGCGAGTTCGAGGGCGCGCCGGGCGTGCGGGGGGCCTATTACCCTCTCGATCACGACATGACCGTTATGTACGCGGCCGATGCCTCGACCTTCGCACCGCGCGGCGTGCTGGGTGGACTCGACGCAAACCCGACGAAGTCGCGCAAGAAAACCCGGGCGGGCGAGGTTGTAGATCTACCCGCCTTCAACCAGGAACTCTGCGGCGACGGAGAGAAGATGATCTTCAACTCCTGCGGCGGAGGAGGTTACGGCGATCCGTTGGATCGCGAGCCGGCCCGTGTCGCCAAGTCTGTCAACCTCGGCTTCATCTGCGCCGACACGGCCCGCGACGTCTACAAGGTCGCGCTCTCCGGCCCGGACGCCTCCGGGCGGTACGATGTTGATTCCGAAACCACCGCAACCCTGCGCAAAACTGCCTGATCATTAGGTGATATCATGAATAAAATGCTTCCCAACTCCGCCGAGGCGCGCGACGTCGCCTATCACTTCCACGCTTACACGAACGCCCGCGCCCACGAGGAAAATGGCCCCGTGATCATGGAGACGGGCAAGGGTGTCCGCGTCTTCGACAACAACGGCAAGTCCTATATCGAGGCGATGGCCGGACTGTGGAGCGCCGCCGTTGGCTTCGACGAGGAACGCCTTGCGGACGCGGCTTATCAGCAGATGCGCAAACTGCCATTCTACCACAACTTTTCGCACAAATCGCACGGCCCGGTCGTGGACCTTGCCGAGAAGCTGATCTCTATGGCGCCGGTGCCGATGTCGAAGGCGTTCTTCACCAATTCCGGCTCGGAGGCCAACGACACGATCATCAAGCTGGTCTGGTATCGCTCGAACGCGTTGGGCAAACCGGAGAAGAAGAAGATCATCTCTCGACTGAGGGGGTATCACGGGGTGACCGCACTATCGGCCTCGCTGACCGGGCTGCCCAACAATCACAAGTCCTTCGATCTGCCGTTCGACGGAATCAAGCACACCACTTGCCCTCATTACTGGAAGGACGGTCAGGAGGGCGAGACCGAGGAAGAGTTTGCCACCCGCTGCGCCGAGGATCTGGACGCGATGATCCAGGCAGAGGGGCCCGACACCGTCGCCGCCTTCATTGCCGAGCCGATCATGGGCGCCGGCGGGGTCGTCGTGCCGCCGGCTACCTACTGGGAGAAAATCCAGGCGGTGCTGGCCAAGTACGACATTCTGCTGATCGCCGACGAGGTGATCTGCGGCTTTGGCCGCACCGGCAAGATGTTCGGCTGCGAAACTTATGGGATCAAACCGGACATCATGACCATGTCCAAGCAAATCACGTCCTCCTACATTCCGTTCTCATCCTTCATGATCAACGAACGGGTCTATGAACCCGTCGCCGACGAAAGCAACAAGATCGGCGTGCTCGGCCATGGTTACACAGGCGGCGGACATCCGGTTGGCGCGGCCGTGGCGCTTGAGAACATCAAGATCATCGAAGAGCGCAACCTTGTGCAGAACGCGGCGGAGACCGGAGCCTACATGCAGGAGCAACTCGGTGCGCTGCTGGGGCACCCTCTTGTCGGAGAGGTGCGGGGCAAGGCCCTGATCGCTGCGGTCGAGGTGGTGCCGCCAAAGGGCCGCGAGGCCGACTTCAAACCGGGCGCACTGGGTGGACGGCTCAACGCGCTGATGGCAGAGAACGGTGTCATCTCGCGCAACATGATCGACGCGCTGGCCTTCTGCCCGCCGCTGATCATCACGCGCGAGGAGGTGGACGAAGTTGTCAGCACCCTCGGCCGCAGCCTCAACCAGCTTGAAGCCGAACTCTGAACAGAGGCCCAACAGATATGACAAGACAGAACTTCATAAACGGCGCATGGGTTTCAGGCGCCGGAGAGACAGAGAACGTCAACCCTTCGGACCTTTCGGACATCATCGACGTCTATGCACAGGCTGACGCAGGGCAGGCCGAGGATGCCATCACGGCGGCCCGTGCGGCGCTGCCCGGGTGGCGTTCGGCTTCGCCGCAGGCAAGGGCTGACGCGCTGGATTTCGTTGGCACGGAGCTACTGGCCCGCAAAGAAGAACTGGGACGCCTGCTGTCGCGCGAAGAAGGCAAAATCCTCGCCGAGGGGATCGGCGAGGTGACGCGCGCTGGCCAAGTGTTCAAGTTCTACGCGCAGGAAGCGCTTCGTGTTGCCGGCGAGTTTGTCCCCTCGATCCGCGCTGGCGTCACGGCTGACGTGCGCTACGAGCCGATGGGTGTCGTGGGGCTGATCACGCCGTGGAATTTCCCTGTGGCAATTCCGGCCTGGAAGGCGGCGCCGGCGTTGGCCTATGGCAATACGGTCGTGCTGAAGCCCGCAGAGCTCACTCCCGCGATGGCATGGGCGTTGACGGAAATCCTGTCGCGGTCGGGCATTCCCGACGGTGTTTTCAATCTCGTGATGGGGCCGGGTCGGGTCGTCGGCAACACGCTGTGTGTCTCCGAAGATGTTGACGCGGTATCCTTTACCGGCTCCGTGTCGACTGGGCAGACGGTGCGCGAGACGGTGGCGGCACGCGGCGGGAAGGTCCAAGAGGAGATGGGGGGCAAAAGCCCCTTGATCGTTCTCGACGATGCCGATCTCGAAAACGCCGTTGGCTGTGCGATCGGCGGGTCGGTCATCTCGACCGGTCAGCGTTGCACGTCCAACACGCGGATCATCGCGACGCCCGGTATCCACGACCAGCTGCTCGACGCGATGGTCCAGCGGACAGAGGCGCTTCGGGCCGGCCACGCGCTTGCGGATGACAGTGATCTGGGGCCAGTTGTCGACGCGCGGCAGCTGAAGGTCAACGAGAGCTATCTGCAGATCGCGCGCGACGAGGGCGCCGAGATCATGTGCGGGGGCGAGCGTGTCGAGCGCGACACCGAGGGTTTCTTTATGTCGCCGTCGGTAATCGGTCAGGCTACCAACCAAATGCGGCATGTCCGCGAAGAGATCTTTGGCCCTGTCGTGAGCCTGCTGAAGGCCGATGATTATGACCATGCTCTGGCCATCGCGAATGACAGCGACCTCGCGCTTTCGTCGGGAATCTGCACCCGGTCTCTGAAACATGCCGAGCATTTCAAGGCGCATTCAGATTCTGGCATGGTGATGGTCAATCTGCCGACGGCAGGGGTGGATTACCATGTGCCGTTTGGCGGGCGAAAGAAATCGAGCTATGGCTCTCGTGAGCAGGGCCGCGCGGCGCGCGAGTTCTTCACGTCGAGCAAGACATCCTACACCCTGCCGGTGTGACCGCGGTCCTCATCCCGCGGATCTGGCGCGCGCGCTGTTCTCCCGGGGCGCGCGCCTCTTACCTTTCTTTCTTGCGTCTTCGGAAAGGCCGTTCGCATGACAAACCATGATGTCGTAATCGTCGGCGGTGGTATCGTCGGCCTCGCTACTGCACGCGATGTGCAGCGGCGCCAGCCGGGTGCGAAAGTGCTGTTGCTGGAAAAGGAACCGGCCGTCGCGCTGCATCAGTCGGGTCGAAACTCCGGTGTGATTCATGCGGGTGTCTATTATGCGCCGGGAAGCCTGAAGGCGCGGTTCTGCGCCGAGGGGAAGGCGCAGATGCGCGCGTATTGCGATGCGCGGAGGATTCCCTACGAGATGTGCGGCAAATTGATCGTTGCCGTTGACGAAGACGAGGTGGCGCGGCTGAAGGCGCTCGGCGAACGGTCGCGGGCCAATGGGATCGAGATCGAGGCGCTGGACGGGGAACAGTCGCGTGCGCTGGAACCCGATATCCGCGCGGAGGCGGCGTTGCTGTCGCCCTCGACGGGAATCGTCGATTTCGGCGAGGTCGCCCGAAGCATGGCACGCGACGTGACCGAGGCAGGCGGCGAGATCCGGTTTGGCACCCGGGTCACGGGTGGCGCGGAAACGGCCGCGGGGGTTCGGGTCGAAACCAACCAGGGGCCGGTGTCTGCCGGAAAGTCGGTTTTCTGTGCGGGACTGTGGGCGGACCGCTTGGCGCGAGACTTCGGCGCCGAGGTGGATTTTCGGATCATACCCTTCCGGGGAGAATATTACCGCATCCGGAATCAGCGCTCGGACTTGGTCCACCACCTTATCTACCCGGTCCCCGACCCGGCGCGCCCGTTCCTTGGTGTCCACCTGACGCGCAAGATGGACGGGGGGTTCACGGTGGGTCCGAACGCCGTTTTAGCCCTGTCGCGCGAAGGCTACAAGCGAAGCGATCTCGATGTTCGGGACACACTTTCAGTGCTGGGGTATCCGGGGTTCTGGAAGCTGATTGCGGCGAACTTCGGATCGGCCTCGCAGGAACTGTCAGCATCTCTCTTCAAGCGGTTGTATCTCAAGCGGGTGCAGCAATATTGCGCGCGGATCAAAGGCACGGACCTCGAGCCGTACCGCTCCGGCATCCGGGCGCAGGCGGTGTGGAAGGATGGCCGCATGGTCGAGGATTTCTTGTTCCGCGAGACAGAGCACACGCTGCATGTTTGCAACGCCCCGTCTCCGGCGGCTACCTCAGCGATTCCGATCGGTCAGCATATCGGCGCGCGGTTGCTGGGCGGTTGAGGCAGGGCGCACCAGTCAGTTTACTGGCGCAGGCCTTCGGCAATCAGGCCCATCGGGTGACGTAAATTGTGACCGGAGAAACGGCTGGCCTGACAGCGGCAAGAGAACCCAGTTGCCGCTACGGGCTGGTCCGTCTCGACCTGCGTGCGCCATGACAGATCGAAAAGCGCTCTGGAAACGCCCTGGTGCCGCGACTGGTGGCCGAAAAGACCCGCCATGCCGCAACAACCCGTGGCCGGTGTTTCTGCCTCGATCCCGATGGTCTGGCAAATGCGGGTCCACATTGCTCCGCTCTTCTGTACGCTTGTGGCTTCCGTGCAGTGAGACAAAAGGCGCAAAGGTGTACCGCCCCGGACGCTCGGAAACGTTTTGCCAGCCTCTATTTCCTGCACGAGGAATTCCTGCACCAGCAGAACCTCGGGGACAGCAAAGCCGGCCTTGGGGTAATCCTGCCGCAGCATCATGACGAATGCCGGATCAAGGCCCACCAGTGGCGCGCCGGTTTCGGCGGCACGGCTGAGCTGTTGGGAAAGGGCCTGGGCCATCTTCTCGAACCCCTTGCGATCCCCCATCGTCAGCGCCGCCTTGCCAGCCGGTCTCATCTCGAGCAGTCGCGGACGATAGCCGAGGGCGCGCAGCCCCTCCGCGATGTCCTTGATCGCCTGCGCGTCAAAAAGCGCCGTGAACCAATCCTGCACAAGCAGCACAGTGTCGTCGGGAAGGGATGTGGACGCCAGATCCTTGTCGGACAGACGCAGAGACGGGGCCGCCTGGCCGGCAAGACGGCGAGGCAGGTCCTGCGTGCCGGTGAGGCGCTGACCGATGCCTGCAAGAAGGGGCCACACAGGTGACACGAACGGGGATACCGCTTTGAATTGCCGGCTCATTCGCTCCGCGAGAAGTGTCAGGCGGTCCGCAAAGGGGCGGGTGTGACGGCTGAAATAGTCCTCGTAGAAGGTCGTGCGCATCGTGAGGATGTCAACCTGAACCGGGCAGGAGGATTCACATGCCTTGCAGCCGAGGCAGCCGTCGAGGGTATCCAGCAGGTCCGCCTCGAGTTGATCGTCAGTGTGTCCCGCGGCACGGAGGCTATGCCATTCGCGCAAGGCGTCTGCGCGCCCCTTCGGACTCTGGCGCAGATCGCTGGTCGCTTTGAACGAGGGACACATCGGCGTGCTGTGCGCGTAGCTGAGACATTGAGCATTGCCATTGCAGCGAAAGGCCCGTTCCAGCGGATCGCCCTCCGGCGCATTGAACTGGCGGAACGGGGTGGTCGCGATGCCCATGATCGCCTCGCCATTCCCGGTAAGTTTACCGGGATTAAAGCGCCCTTCCGGGTCAAACGCCTGCTTTACCCCCTGAAGCGCAGAATAGGCCTCTTCGCCGATCCACGGCCGAAGATAGGCCCCACGCACCCCTTTGCCATGCTCTCCCCAAAAGATGCCGCCGTACTTCCGGGTCAGGTCGAATACGGCATCGGATATGGCAACAAGCCTGTCCCGGTCGTCTTCACTGTCAATGTTCAAGGTCGGACGAAAGTGAAGGCAACCGACATCGGCATGCCCGTAGATGCCGAAAGACAAGC
This sequence comes from Roseovarius sp. MMSF_3298, assembly GCF_030733705.1. NCBI lineage: Bacteria > Pseudomonadati > Pseudomonadota > Alphaproteobacteria > Rhodobacterales > Roseobacteraceae > Roseovarius > Roseovarius sp. MMSF_3298. The sequence goes on along the minus strand of NZ_JASHIN010000003.1, from coordinate 121,791 downwards.
CGTTGCTGGTGAGCAAGGCGCGGAAATCGTCCACGAAGGCCGGCAGGTTTTCCGGGGGCACGACGCAGTCTTCGACAAAGGCGACGGGCCGGGCAGGGCCGTCTACCTTGCCCAGAAGGCCGACGCTGCCCGAGCGGATGGCCCACAACCGCTGGATTTCGGATCGGTCGCGTGCTTGGTAGATTTCGTCTGCGCCGGGCAGCTCGGCCAGAATCTCGCGGCAGTGTGCGATCCGCGCGGCGATGGCCGCCGGGTCGTTGCCGTTGAATTCAATGAAGGTATAGGCGATCTCACGCCCCGGCACCGCGCGCAACGCGGCTGGCAAACCGTCGAGCAACCCCGAATCCGATGCGATTTTCTGGACCGTTTCGTTCATCACCTCGATGGCCGTCGGCTCCGCGGCAAGAAGCGGGTTGGTGGAGGACAGGGCATTGCGGAACCCGTCGAAGCCGACGACCAGCAGTTGCTTTTCGCTTTCGATGCGGCGCAGTTTCACCCGGATACGCGTGATCAGGCCAAGCGTGCCTTCGGCCCCGAGGAAAAGACGCCACCATTCGAATCCGCCGCCAGGTGGGCAAGCCCGTTCAAGATCGTAGCCGGTGAACCGCCGGTTCAGGCGTGGGGTATTCGCCATGAAGGCATCGCGCCCTCCGCGTGCGGCCTGTTCGGCGCGGTGCAGCATTGGGGCGGCCCATTCGGGCGGCTTCTCGTTGCTTGACAGCAGGCCCTCGGGGCGCGCGATCTGCAGCGCAAGGATATTGTCGCTGGTCTTGCCGTAAACCCGAGAGCCCTTGCCGGAGGCGTCGGTGCTGACCATCCCGCCGATCGTGCAACGGGTCGAGGTGGAGGTTTCCGGCGCGAAGAAAAGTCCGCTGGGGCGTAGCTGCTCGTTCAGGTCGTCAAGCACGAGGCCCGGCTCAACCTCGGCCCAGCCTTCTTCAACGTTCACGTCCAGCAAACGGTGCATGTGGCGCCGGGTGTCGATGATAAGGCCACGGTTCAGGCTTTGCCCATTGGTGCCCGTCCCACCGCCACGCGGCGTGACCGCGACCGAGGCAAATTGAGGCTGAGACAGCACGGAGGCGATGACAGCGCAATCGGCGCTGTCGTGCGGTGCGACAACTATGTCGGGTCGGATTTGGTAAATCGAGTTATCGGTCGACATTGCCGAGAGCAAAGCGGTGTCGTTCTCAATCTCTCCGGCGAAACCCGCGCGGCGAAGCGCTTGGGGCAGGGTGTCCTGGCTGAGGCTCTTGTCGTGCTGGGTCATGTAGGCGTCCTATTCAGAAGCCCCTTGAACCACATCTCAGCGCTTCGTAAAATCAGTAAGTAATGAAGTTAAATTCGGAAAATGCGAACTTTAACATTCGGCATCTTCGGGCCGTGATGGCCGTGCAGGCGCATGGATCTTTTTCGCGGGCGGCCTCTGCCCTTGGCGTCGTGCCTTCGGCCTTGTCCGAGACGATCCAGCAGCTTGAGACAGCCGTGGGCGCCCCATTGTTTGATCGAAGCCAACGCCCCCCGGCGCCGACAGCTGCCGCCATGACCTTCATGCAGGAAGCCGCGCCTTTGCTGGATGGTCTCGACCGTGCGGTAGCCCGGCTGCAGACACGTGGCGTTCAAGGGATCGGAACGCTTAATATCGGGTGCAGTCCTTCTGCGATCAATGAACTGGTTGCCCCGGCGATATCGCGATTCCGCAGCCTTTATCCAGATGTCCGGCTGCGGATTCACGACGATATCGCGGAGACACTGGCGCGGATGGTCGTGGAGGGAGAGCTTGACCTCGCGGTGGCCGGCCGGGCGCTGCATTCGCCGGACCTCAAGCAGGAAGAAATCTTGCGCGATCCCGTCGGCCTGGCCTGCGCGAGCGGACATGCCTTTGCCGGGCGCACAGATCTGACCCTGAAGGACATCGATCCGGGCGAGGTGATCTCACTCAGTCCGGGGACCGGAACGCATCAGTTGCTTGCTTCAAGCACCCTTGTTCCCCAAGCCTTGCGGGTTGGCGCGATCGAGGCGCACTCCACGATCGCGCAACTGGCGATGATCCGAGCCGGGCTTGGCGTCGGTCTCCTGCCTCGGAACGCGCTGATGCTGTTCGGGGACCCGTGCCTTGCATTCGTTCCGATTGCCGATCTTAAATTGTCCCGGACCTTGTTCATGCTTTTGCCGGCGCAAAGACCGCTTTCAAAATGGTCCCGCGCTTTCGCCGAAGGTCTTCGGCGATAGACTTGTGTACGGTGATAGGGTAGCCCAGCATGACATTGCCCCCATTTGTCGGGCACGTTCTTGGTGATGACGTTGATCACCCCGCCCGAGGCTGCCGAGCCATAGAGCGACGACCTCGGGCCACGGATGACCTCGATCCGTTCGATGGCCGAGGCGGGCGGCAGGTAACCGCTGCGCTGGCCCGTGCCCCACCCGTTGTAGAAAGCATCCTGCGAGGCCTCGATGGGTTTGCCGTCGATCAGCATGAGGACATAATCCTCGCCAAGGTCGCGAATGGTGATGTTGTCCCCACCGAGTTTGCCGCCCTTTTCGACCGAGACACCGGCGGTGTCGCGCAGAAGATCGGCGATGGTCTCGACCGAGCGATCCTCGAAATCTTCGGCGTCGATCACGGTGATCGAGGCGGGCGCGTCGGTCAGCAACTGCTCGAACCCGGCGGCGGTCAAGACCAGCGTGCCAAGGTCAGGATTATCGCTTTATGTCCACGATCGAAGCAGACACATACTTCGACGTCGAATGGGCGGATCAAATCGACGTGGGAGAGCAATCCTTTAAGACCCAGGACGATGAAGTGATGACGCTCCTTGTCGCCAAGAGCGGCAGGATGCTCGCTGATTGATACGGTCCCGCAGCTTCTCACACTTCAAGAATAACAGCTCCAGAGCTGGGAACGGAAGGAACAAGTGAGGATTTACTGGAAGCCTGGTGATCCATGTCTGCCAATATCAATCCAGGCTCAAAGTCTTCGTGGAAGCCCCAAACTTGGTCGGGAAATCCCTATTTCTTCTTGCCGCCGTCTTTATCGCCGGAGGGCTTCCAATTCGATGGTATCGGAAATGTCTGTATGATTTTCGCCAACTCAGTGATCCTCCATGTGTCCCAAATAATACCGCAGTCGGCGTCGATATTCCAGTACGGTAACTCTGTTCGCCCGCTCATCAGTTAAGGGTGTCGGCGAAAGCCCGTGCCTCACGAGCCTGGTAATGGATCGAATTGCCGGCTCTATTAGGATCGGCAACAGCAGGACCGTTGTCAGGCTCATCCGACGGACTGTTCGTCTGCTCGGACGATGCTACCGGCAGCATCAAGGCCTACCGCAGCGCCGCTCGTACGCAAACCGGCGAAGAAAGTCTTTTCCTCAAAGCCGGGGTTCGACATCTTCTCAAGGAATGCCTCTGACCAAACCGCCTTTTCTTCAGCGGTCAGGGTGCCCGTTTCAAGATCGCCCGCAAGTGCACGCGAGACCTTGGTATGATCAAACCTGCCGGATCTCTCAATTGCACGACCGATGCGCGCCCAATGCGTGATCTGGTCGGCAAGCGACCGTCTATGGACCATGGAAACAGCGCGGGCATCATCAATGAACGCAACATCGGTGAATTTCACGAACTTGGCCATTTCGCAACTCCTGTGCCAAACGGTGGCGTTTCGCCACTCAAATGTCGAGTCATCACTATCACGACGCATCCTGATACCGCTTCAGAACAGAAACCTTCGATTATCGTGATCGCGCTCATCTGGAATTGTCCACGAAGCAACATCGACCCGTTAACGGTGACAACATATCCGGAAGGGGGCTTGCCGCAAATCTTGCTGGTTACTCGAAATATCGGGCTGCCGTCAGGTCATCCACCGCTTGAGTAATTAGGCGATCTTGGTCCGCAACGGTGCCTGGTCGATACAAGCATAACCTCAAAAATTATTCGCGCCTGGTGCTCGGGTAACATGCAACCGGTGATATTCTCCGGGCTGCCGCAGGCCACCTCCACGACAGGCCGAATCACTTCAGGAGCCTTTTCGAGGCGTGTCGTAAACGCGATTAGCCCTATAGGGCTACTGTATTTGTCAAGAATTAGGCACCCCAAAATCCAACCCTCGCGTAATCCATTCCAATAGCCCGATTTTCCAAAAATAAAATCAATTCCAGACAACCACTTATACGATTCTCGGGATGAATCTTAGCTGTAAGTTTCTCGGCACCCAAGGATCGCCCCACTTTGCTCGCAGACAAGGATGGCCCTAACGGAGGTCCGAAGGATGCAGCTCGAAGACAACATCATTGGAAATGATCCTGCTCGTACGATCTACAAGCGTGGCTTGCAGAAGAAAGTGAACCGTCAGTCCTGTCGCAAAGCGGCAGGTATCGTCGACACAGAATGCCTGGGTGAATCTATCATACTGGTGGCAGGTGAAGTCGATCCGCGGGTTTGCAGGATCGTGGCCCAACCGATGACGTTTGATTTGAACACTGGCGAAGCTTATCCGACCAAGACGGCGATGGTTGAGGCTCTTCATGGGACAGGCTACAAGCCTTGGATCTACACGCCCGACTTCCTGTTCAAGATGGTCAATGGCCAGAGTGTTTTCGTGGAAGGAAAGCATAGTCGCTGGCTGCTCAATACTCCCGAGTTCGTCGCTGTGCCGCGGGCGATGGAAGAGCTCGGTTATCGGCTCTCCGTTGTGACGGAGTTGATGTTCTCTCGGGCACTTCACCGCAATTTACGCGTTCTGAGGGCGCTGTCACACCGTCAGTTACACCCCTCCAAGAGAGCATTGATTGAAGCTCAACTTCCCGATACGCTTACGTTCGGCAACGCGCAGCGGGCCTTTGGTCTGACAAGACCGGATGTCTATGCAGCTCTCTTTGAAGGCCTCCTCTCTACAGATCTCTCGCTCGCTCCATTCGCCGACCGGACGAAGCTTGTCCGCGTGGATGGTGATGTAACGCATCTTGAGATCCTTCCGCTATGAACCGGCTGCAGGCATATGACGGTCGCCACCTTAGAGATGGCGAAGCGCTTCACCGTGTGCTTGGCCGCGTTCGCGGGAAGCCGGCCGTGCTTCTCGATTTGAACGGATCGCAGACAGAAATAACCCTTGAGGAATTTCATCGGCAGATTGCGCTTGGAAATGTATCCGAAGGCCAAGAGCCAGTTTTTTGCGACCGGATCATGAGTGAGGGCGAAAAGTGCGAAGCGGCTTTCCGCGAGCGGCTACTTGAATTAGTTGATCGGTTTCAAGAATTGGGCCTCACTTGGCCGGAGATAAAGAAAGCAATCCCTCAGGAGTTGGAGAAAGATCCTCGCTTTGCGTGGCGCGCTACGCGTGTGCCGGCGGTTCGCACGATCCAGAAGTATCGTACTGACTTTTGCGCCAAGGGCAGTCTCGCCTTGGTCGATAACCGCTCTCAATCCGGGAACCCGATAGAGCGTTATGATCACCTGTTTAGGGAAGTCGTTCTTGATCTTCTTGAAGAATCGTACCTGACCTCTGATCTCATGACATTGTCTGACCTCGTCAGGCAGTCACGGATCAGGTATTTGAAATCGTTCGCTGCGGAAAAACCTGGAGACAAGCCCGGAAACCACGGCAGGAAAGCTGTCGAGTCGGTAATTGATAGGTTTATTCCTCACTCCGACTTGCTCAGGAAGCGACTGGGGAAGAGGGCAGCCAGAAAAGCGTTGCTCCAAGCTGGCAGCTTCCAGACAATCGAACATGCATACGACAGGCTCGAGGTCGACTCCACGCAAGCCGATATTTTCGTTATCTACGATGGTGAGCTGATCCGGCCTTGGATCACACTGGTGGTGGATGCTGCGACCGGCTTCATCGCCGGCCTCGTGGTTTCTCTCGAGAACCCGACTGGTCTGACAACCGCGACTGCACTCTTTGAAGCCATGACGGGGAATGATGAAGCGTTTTTCGATCGCTTCGGCATCAAGAACCGCGTGCAGGTTGTAGGCTATCCCTTGACTGTCGTGGCGGACCAAGGGCCCGAGAATTCGGGCAGTATCATTAACCGCCTACTCTCGATGACCGCCATTGAGCTGCAAAAGAACACCCCGGGACATCCTGAAAAAAAGCCGTTTGTCGAGCGTTCCATTTCGACTCTCAAGACTTTCGTGACCAAGCTTGAGGGCGCAACTCAAACCCAAGAACTTTCCTTCAAGGATCGCTATGACCTGGCCAGATCGGAGGCATGCTGGACTTTCGACGAGTTCATTCAGAAACTTCAGATCTGGCGCTACGATGTTTATGGCGTTCTTCCGCGCAGACGCGTGCAGTCGCCGCTGAAGCGCCGAGAGAGCCCGATCGAGAGTTGGCGTCGCCTCTCAGTGGAAGCCTACGTCCCGGAGCCGCCCAGCAAACAGAAGCTTGCCCAGTTGTTCTTTCACCACGCCGAGAAGAGGGTGGTTCATAATTACGGGATCGAAGTGGGATACGTTCAGTATTCCTCATGGGAATTGCGGGAGCTGAAGAAGAACACGAGGGGCAAGCTCGAGGTCGAGGTTCGGATCAATCCAGCCGACATCAGAGAAATTATTATTTCTCATCCGAAATCCGGTGAAGCATATTACGTTCCCTGCAAAGACCCCGATATGCCGGCGATATCGGTGGCTGAACGGGATCGCATTATTGCGCTCAATCGGCGTGATCCTGACGACTACATATCTGCGCATGAGGTTCTTGCGGCTCTGGTGGCGGGCAAGCACCATAAACCGTCAAAGGCGAAAACCAAGGCGCGGAAGGCGCGTCATGCTGCTCAGCGCAGGCGGCGGGACGACGAAATCACTGAACACAGCAATGGGTCAAGCCGAGCGGCATTTCAAGAAGATGCTTCACGCCCGACGATGCCAGTATGCACCCCGAAACGGCGCAACCGAATCTCAGCACGAGGATAATCAACTATGACGGATATTTCTCTGAGGGATCTGCGGATATCACACGCCCGTTATGACGCGGCAATGAACCAGATGCTCGAGGCAATCGAATTGGCAGGCTCGAACGGTACCTGCATCCCGTTTCTTGGTCCGACACGCGTCGGGAAATCCGACCTCCTGTCATCAGTGAAAAGCCAGGTGTCTAAAGATCGATCGGGACCGGGATACATGTTCCCGACACCGGATTGTCTAACTGGCGAAATTTTTCCCAAGCCGAACGATGCGGAAGTCTATGCTTCCGTCGTTCGTACTATGGGTCGGGTTGGTGCAAATCCGAAGCTCTCGCTCTTGCAGGACCGGATGTATGACCTGCTCGAGCAGCGCGACGTTCGTATCGTGGCGCTTGATGAATGCAGCCATTGTGCAGAGCCTGGCGCGAACTTGACCCGCCGCGCGGCAGCGGATCATTTCAAGACAATCATCGATCGGGCAGGCGTTATTCTGATCTTGACTGGGCTACCGAAGTTCCAGCGCCTGATCGATGAGAACGAGCAGTTTGCTGCACGCTCAATGGCCACAATCGAGCTCCATCCCTATCGTTGGACGAACCAAGATGACCGGAATGAGTTCGCAACAGTGATCTACAGTATATTCGATTACTTGGAGGAGCGAAGCGTATCGCTCGAGTTCGATTGGACTGACATGACTCGTCGCCTCTTTGCGGCTTCCGGGGGCCGTGTTGGAATAGTGATCGAACTGCTCGAGGTTGCGGTTCGATCCGCTTCGCGAAGCGATGTCCTCAGATTGCCGGATATGAACAAGGCTGCGGGGTTGAGGCTTCAGGGTCTCGCTCGTCTGGCGCCGATCTTTGGCCCGGATGCCCCGCAGGACGACGTGCTACTTCGATCCTACGCGAAGGTCATGAGGGACGCTGGGTTGCAGCTACCTGATCCCAATTCATCGCTCGAACTCGACGCATTCCGGGCTGCGGATGAAGAGGTCCTGGCAGCATGACACCTGAGACGCACGAAAGCCTCCTCGGCTACATCAAACGGCGGTCGGACGCAGAAGGATTTCCCGAGGCAGGCGGATTTCTTACGATGCTCGGACAGACCTATGGGCGCGCCTCTGTTGAGGAGGCCGAGCGACTTGCTGCGGACCTTGATCTCGAACTGGCAACCCTGAAGCCGATCCTTCCAGCTGCCAGGCCCAAGGAGGCTGCGCTCGATTGGTCTTTCCATCGCATGCATAGTGATCCGGTTTGCCCAACATGTATCGCGGCCCGTCAGCCACGCAGGAAAGAGTGGCGACATGCATTGCTCACTGCATGTGCAGAACATGGCTGCCAGCTCATTGACGAATGTCCAGGCTGTAAGAAACCTCTAAGCCTTCTCGGGGACCGGTATGCCGGTTGTTTGTGTGGCGCTTCATATGGGGACGCGAAGGCTGTGAAAGCCACTTCGTTCGAGATTGAATTCGCTCGTATGGTAGCCGACCTCACTTCTCAATTGGCTGGTGTTCAACTTGATGCCGGCGAGGCTCTGCAGACGACCCGAACAATATGGTTTCTCTGCGCGAACATGACTCGGGCGCGGACCGGAAAGGAGGGTAAGGCCACGTGCCCCAAAACCGTCGCAGAAGCACGCTTACGGATGACGCGTGTCGAACCGCTCTTGCTTGATTGGCCGAAGGCATTCGACGATCACATCGTTCAGAGATGGAGTGCTCCGGGTGCTGAGGGACTGACAGCCGCCATGCGCTTGGGCGCTTGGTATCGCGGACTTCTCAAACAGAAAGGAGCGTTGGCTGAGGCATTGCTGTCCCGTTGCCTCACTATCGTCGGCACAGTTTGCGGCGACGCATACAAGACCAATCGTCATCAAGAAGGCTCGACTTGGGTTAGCGCGGCTCAAGCTGGAGAAATGCTGGGCATTCGGAGCGAAAGGATCGTCGAGGCAGTACGGAATGAAGCGATGATGGGCTCGCAAGGTAGATCGGGCACCGGCCACCTGCATACAATCGTCCGGATGGAAGATGTCGAAGAGGCGCGTGAGTTACGAATTCGGTCCGCGACCAAGAAAAAGGTCCGCGACAGCCTCGGCGTTTCAAGAAAGCAGTTCGAGCTTTTGGAGGAGGTAAAATTCTTTGGTGATGGGTGCAGGATGCCGCCGCACCCCTGCGTCGAAGGTGATTTCGATCTCGTGCAGATCCAGCGTGAGGTCGATCGAGTCCGACAGGGAGCCCGTGACAAAAGCGCCGGGAACGATGGCATGATCTCCTTTCGCAAGATCAACCTGCGCAGGACGACCGACCGGACGGCAATCCTTAAGATATATCGGCTCATTGCCGAACAGAAGCTCCGGCCTTTGAAGTTCGATGGAGACACCAACCTCGGAGATGCCCAGTTCAACGAAGCGGAGATAAACCATCTCTTGCAAGAACATGGCGGTGCGCGTGCCTGGACAGCCGGAGACGTTGCGGCGTTCTCAGGATGGAAACCCGAATGTGTCACCGGCTGGTGTGAGCTGGGCTTGCTCCGAGCAGTCAAAGGAAGGCGAGGTTCGTTCGAGGTCTGGCAGATTGACCAAGAAGCGCTCGCGCGCTTCCGGCGTGAATTCCAAGTGGTTTCGGACATGGCGAAGGAGGGGCAAACCACCTCCAGGAAGCTCCTCGCGGCGTTCTCTGCCCGTGGTATCACCTCAGTAGGTTCGCAACCGGCAGGAAATTCTTCCCGCGGACATTTGATCCGGACAGGTGACCTTGCGCGGGTGATAGCGCTTCCACCCACCTGAACGAAAACCTTTCTCATACACTATCTTAATATAAGCCGCCAAGGGTGCCTTGGCGGCTATCGACGATTCCGCAGGATGGACTGCTAACCAATTTTGGCGTATTAACATAAGTGAGAGTCGCCGAAAGTTATGGCATCTATGGTTACGCAAGGCTGTCGGCGAAACGCGCAAGGCTTTGGGCGAACACCGCGCAAGCTTTAGGGCGCAGATCTGCGAAATTTCCCAATGATATCAGATACCCAAACGTACGGTTACGTGGTATCCTACAGAACTGTAGGATCGCAGATATTTTTTCGCGATGCGCATATTTTTTTGTCGCGGAAGGTCACGCATCCCAGGTTTCCTTAAACTATCAGAGGCTTGGGTGATCATGCCATTTGGCAGTTATTTGGGATGCGGCTGCTCTTGGCCGGATCTGATCGGGTGTCTTCGTTTCCGTTGTCACTTGTCGATTGCTCAATTCTGCCATTGCCCATGAGTAACCGCTAACTCTCACTTCCCGGAGTTTGTGCCGGATCAGGTAGTTTGCACTACCGGTCAATTCCTTATCCACGGGTTGGTCAAGTCCGAAGGGAAGCGAAACTGCTCACTTCGCGATTCTGGCCATTCACGGCCCATTCCGGACCTTCATCGACACCGCGGCCAATGGAGGCTTCGAGCCCAGCGCGGACCTTACTCTTCGAGAGGCGGTAGGGTCACAGATAAAGAGATCGTGGCGTGGCGCCTTCGACGACCTTGGGATCACCCATGTAGTCGGCCAAGCGTAGCATCTCACCCTCGATTGTGGCGGTCACCTGGTTGTCTTCAGTCATTTCAAATGCGGCAAGCGTTCCCTCTCCACCGTCGAGGCCAATTGATAGCGGTGCTTCGAACCCCTCTTCGTCGAACATCTCGACGGACAAAAGCTTCATGTCGCCAGAGCGGCGCTGAAGGGTTTCCTGCACCCTGGGTGCACCCGGTTTGCCGTCTTCGCCGACGCTGCAGCCAAGCACGTTGATGGTCAGGTAGCTGCCCATTATAAACTTTTGTTCAGCATATGCGCGATCACGTTCGGTATCATAAGGGATGACGAGGTTCTGCGTTTCACCGTCAACCGTGATGCTAAAAGTGCCCGTCTGCTCGTAGCGGTTATCAAGCTCTGCTGCATTAATTGGTGCAGCCAGCAGAACGGCAGTCAACAACGATACTAAACGCTTCATATGGTTCTCCCATACTTGCAGAATAACGTCCCCAAGCCGATATCTGCGCCCCGTTTGAAATGGACACGTGCGGCAAGTCCGAGGTTGAAAATCCGAAACCGCCATCCCGCGAACCCAAGACCAACACGTGCTCCCTCACCTGCCATTCCGACGAAGAGAGCGCGCCATGTCACGCTTCCGGCGTATGCGAAGTTGGAAGAAATTCGCCGCCGTCCATTCTTCAATCCACAATCTGTTTAACGCGGAGCGCAGCTTCTCCGCCCTCCTTGCCTGACCGGAGCCAGCGGCCCGCGAGGTTGCGATCAAGCCTTCGGCGAATGATGTGGTCAGATGATCTCGACCCCCGCTGTTCGCAAACCGTCGAGCTGTACGTCGGACGCGGCCCGGTTTGTCACAAGCGCTCCGATCGTCTCCACTTCCCAGGAACGCACTCGGCTTGTGCCTCCCAGCTTGGAATGATCCGCCAGCAAGACCGCCCGACCTGCCTGCGCTGCCATTGCGGCAGAGATTTCGGCCTCTTGCAGGTCGTAGAAATATGTCCCCTTCTCGGGATGCAGAGCCACCGGCGCGGAAAAGCACAGATCCACCTCGAAACGCCGTATTTCCGAAAGGGTAAGCTCGCCCACCGTGGCAGGCACGTCAGCTGCGATCCGACCGCCCAGAAGGAGTACATCCATGTTTGCGGCCTGTAACGTCGCGGCGATATCCAGCGAATTTGTGATCACCGACACGCCGGGCACCTTCGCAAGCTCTCGGGCGAACACGGCAGTGGTCGACCCGGCATCCACCATGATCGTTTGCCCCGGCTGGATCAGGCCGACCGCTTTCTTCGCGATCTCGGACTTGGCTCGGATCTGGCTCGTCATGCGGTTTTGAAACGGATCCTCTGTCCGCGCCTCAGGCAGAACGGCACCGCCATGTACCCGCGCCACCTTTCCCGCCTCTTCAAGGTCGAGCAGGTCGCGCCGCACGGTCTCGCGCGACACTCCCATCATCTCGGCCAAATCGTTTGCGCTGACCTGCTGGTTGGCCGCCAGCATCGACAAGATCCGCTGATGACGCTCCTTCGCCCACATCAGGCCGTCCCCTTGTTCCCGCCACGCCGTCGCAAAAGCGCCAGTATCACCTTCATAGACAGGACGGCCAAGCAAACAACCGCCATTACACAAGTCGAGAAGGCCGCTGCCTGCGACGTCAGCCCGGCATCGTCCAGCCGCATGATCGTCACGGCGGCCACGCTCAGGTCCGGTGTTGTCAGAAAGACGACCGCCGACAGTGTCACCATGGAGCGCATGAAGAGAAAGAAGAAAACCGACACCAGCATCGGCGCGATGAATGGCGCCACGATGTCCCGTGCCGTCCTGCTCAGCCCGGCACCAAGACTATTGGCCGCTTCCTCCAGCGCCAGAGGCAGCTGTCGGAAACCAGTCATCAGCGTCAGGAAGCCTTGTGTGTGGTAGTGGTAAAAATTGACGATCGCGATCAGCGCGGCGGTACCGTAGAGCAGGTAAAGCGGCGTCGCCGTGGAATTGAACGTCAGAATATAGGCCAGACCCAGGACCATCCCTGGTACAGCGGCCGGCATCGCGGCCAAGATCTGGATCGGTTGCGCCACTGCCTTGGGCAGGCGTCGCAGGCCAAGACCCAGAAGGAAAACCGCAACGGTCCCGCCCGAAGCGGCAGCCAGCGAGATGAAGATCGTCATCCAAAGCGATGAATACCCGCCCGCCAGCGTGATATCGTAATGCTTGGGCGACAGCGCCATGTTGTAGGGCCACAGTGTGACGAAACTGGCATAGACCACGATCCCGATCACCGAAAGGATCCCGGCGCAGATAAGCAATGACAGCGCCGCCATGCTGATGTCTCGCAGCGGAGCAAAGCTGGGCCGATAGGGCTCTTGCCCGGTGATTTGTCCGGCCTGCTGCCGTTTCATCGCCTGCCGCTCGATACTGTAGGAGATCACCGTGGGCAAAAGCAGCATGATGCCAACCACGGCGCCCATATTGAAGTTTCTCTGCCCCACGACCTGGCTGTAGATCTCGGTCGCCAACACCGAGTAATCGCCGCCGATTACCGCCGCATTGCCGAAATCGGTTATGGTGATGGTAAAGCAGACGAACGCTGCGTTCAGGATACCGAACCGCGCGGCGGGCAGGGTCAGGTCGCGGAACTGTCGCCACGGCGGCGCTCCCATGACCTCGGCGGCCTCGTAGGTGCGGGCGTCCAGAAGCACCAACGCTGCGCCGATGATCATTACGGCCTGTGGCAGCGCGTAGAGGGTGTTCGCGATCAACAGGCCCCAGAAACCGTAAATCTCGATTTCGACCCCAAGCATACGACTGATAACGCCGTTGCGGCCCAGCAGGAAGATCAGCCCGAGCGCCTGTACCAGCGAGGGGGCCAGCAGAGGCAGAACAATGATGCTGCGTATCAGCCACTTGCCGCGAAATGCACAGCGGTAAAGGGCATGCGCGATGATGAACCCCAGCAACACACTCAGCACCGTGGTCGCGCCCCCCATCGCCAGCGAATGCCGCGTGGCCCGCCAGAACCCGGATGAGCCCAGCACTTCGGTGTAGTTGCCCAACCCGTAACTGTCGCCAACCGTGATCGAGCGCAGGAATACGATCACCATCGGGTAAGCGAAGAACAAGATCAGGCCCAGCAGCGGCAACCCGATGCAAGCCAGCGTCAGCAGGCGGTCGGCGTCAAATCGGCGGCGCATACGGGCACGGGATGACGTCTCGGCGAGGCTCATGCCGACACCGCCTCGGTTCCAACAGTGTCGTCAACAACCCATGTGCAGGCTTTGGGTGCGATGCTCAGCTCAACGCGGTCGCCCGAGTGATATGGACTACCGCCATGCGTTTCGACCAAAAGCGGCCCGGCGGGGCTTTCCACTTCCAGGCGCCGCAGGTTGCCCAGGAAACTGATGCTGCGGACGACGGCCCCACCGTTTTCGGAAGGGGTCACCTCGATCTGCTCGGGTCTGATACAGGCAAGATAGCTGTCTTCAGAGGCGGGACGAGTCGGCACCAAGTCGGGAAAATGCCGCGCGACCGTGTCGGCAGAGAGCAGGTTACTGATCCCCATGAACTCCGCGACAAAGCGCGTAGCGGGTCGGTGGTACAGATCCTCCGGCGTGCCCGCCTGCACCACGACCCCGTGGTTCATGCAGATAATCTTGTCGGCCAGCGCCAGCGCTTCTTCCTGATCATGTGTTACCATCAGCGTTGGTATGCCCAGCGAGCGCTGCACCTGTCTGATCTCGTCGCGAAGCACCGCGCGGACCTTGGCATCGAGCGCCGATAGCGGCTCGTCGAGCAACAGGACGCGCGGATCCACAGCAATGGCCCGCGCCAGCGCGATGCGCTGTTGTTGGCCGCCCGACAGTTGCCCCGGCAGGTTATCGGCCACCTGAGGCAGTTTAACCAGCGCCAGCAACTCCTGCACCCGTGCGGCGATGTCGTCTTTTCGAACGCCCCGGATCTTCAGGCCGTAACCGATGTTCTCGGCCACCGTCATGTTCGGAAACAGCGAGTATGACTGGAACACGATCCCGAACCCCCGCTTGCGCGCCGGAAGATCCGAAAGGGTCGCGCCCTCCAGCGTGATCGTTCCTCCGTCCAAGTCGGTCAGCCCTGCGATCAGCCGCAGCAAAGTCGTCTTGCCGCATCCCGACGGGCCCAGCAAGCAGACGAACTCGCCTTTCTCGATCTCGATCGACACGCGGTCGAGCGCGGTGAAATTGCCGTAGGTCTTTGTGGCGTCGCGTACGGTCAGGTACATGTGGGGCGTGCTTTCTCATTCGTTGGGCAGGTTCGCGACCGGCCCGTCAAGTGTCGGGGCGGCCAAGGCCGCCCCAGTCTCGGGCTCAGCGCCCGAATTTTTCTTTCCACTTATCTTTTACGGCCATCTGATCCTCCGCCGCCTTGACGAAGTCAACATCCGCCAGGATCGTCGAGATTTCAGCCGGAAGGCCGGCTTTCTCGGCCGCCTCCGATGCATCGACACCCGGCACAGTGATCAGCGCCTTGTAGGTCTGGTAAAGGCCGATCGCCTCGTCGGACATGGTCCAATCAAGGAAGGCTTTCGCCGCTTCTTTGTTGTCCGAGCTTGCCATCAGTCCCGACGCTTCCAACTCGTAGCCCACACCGCCCTCGGGAAAGACCATCGCCAGCGGGTAGCCTTCCTCGATCGACTGCATCGCGGTGAATGCCAGCGAAATGCCGACTGTATATTCACCCACGCGGGCAGATTTGCATGGTTTTGAACCCGAAGAGGTGTATTGCGCCATGTTGGGATCGACCGCGTCCAGCTGTGCCCAGCCGGCCTCTTCGCCCATGCTTTGCAGCACGGCGTTGACGTGCAGGTAGCCGGTGCCCGAGGAGTTTGGATCGGGCATCAGGATCTCGTCTTTGAATGCAGGGTCTTCCAGGTCGGCCCAGCTTGACGGCATCGGCAGGCCCTTTTCCTCGAGCCGTGCGGTGTTCACGCAGAAGGCGCCCATATAGCCGATTGGGGCGAACCACTTGCCGTCGCCACTGCGGAATTTCTCGGGCAGCACGTCGGAGCCGGCAGCCTCGTAGGGTTCCAGCATTTCAAGGATCTGCGGGTCCATCATCGCACTGACAGCCCAACCCCAGATCACGTCAGCCTGCGGATTCTCGGCTTCGGCCAGCAGCCGCGCACCAAGCTTGCCAGTGGACAAGCGCAGGACATTGATCTCGGTGTCCGGCATGGCGGCCTGTGCCGCTTCCACGTAGGCCGCGATTTCTTCTTCCTCGAGGGCAGTGTAGACGGTCAGTTCATCGGCCAGCGTTGGTGCGGCAAGGCAAAGCGCCGCGATCGACAGCGCGGTGGTCTGTGTCCAGGTGTTCATGGTGATCTCCTTGTTGGTTCAGTTCTGTTGGTCCGGGCCTGTATCCGGAAGACTGCGGACCCTTGCGATGGTCCGTTCTGGTTGCCCGACACGGAATTCGAGTCTGGGGTTATTTGTGTAGTCTTGCGTTTTTGTGGCATTTGTCTACGATAAATTTTCAAAGCGCACCTTCGCGGCCCCCCGTTCCCCGCATTTGAGGAAAAATCATGCAGTCTCTTTCGACCTTTCCGGAAACGGACCGGCTCGCACAGTTCGCTGAAGGTTTGGCCGACGTTACGGACGCCATGGCCATGACCTACTTCCGCAAACCGCTGGAAATCGAGGCAAAGGACGACGACTCGCCTGTCACACAAGCCGACCGCGCCATCGAGGCCGAGATGCGCCGGCAGATCACGCAAGCGTTCCCGACTCACGGCATTCTGGGAGAGGAACAGGCGAGCGCGCGACTGGAGTCCCCGCACATCTGGGTCATCGACCCGATTGATGGCACCAAGAGCTTCCTGTCCGGTATGCCCACCTTCGGCACGCTGATCGCCTGCCTCTCCGATGGCACGCCAGAACTCGGGGTGATCTCGATTCCGCCCACCGGCGAACGCTGGATCGGCCAGCGCGGCCAGCGCACAACACTCAACGGCACGCCCTGCCAGACCAGCGGGCGAACGGCCTTGGGCGAAGCGATCCTCTACACGACCAGCCCGGACAGTTTCGACACGGCCGGACTGGCGCAGTTCGAGAAGCTATCGGAAAAGGCTGCCATGCGACGGTTCGGCGGCGATTGCTACGGCTACGGCCTTTTGGCCGCGGGACATGTCGACCTGCTGTTCGAGATGGACTTGCACCCCTATGACTACATGGCGCTCATCCCGGTGATCGAAGGGGCGGGTGGTGTGATCACCGACTGGCAAGGCGAGCCTCTCACATTGGCATCGGACGGCAAGGTTATCGCCGCCGCCAGCGCTCCCCTACACGCAGAGGCCCTGGCCGCTCTGAGGACAACACCATCCTCCCCATGACCTGCGCAAGCAAGTTGGAATGTTATTGGCCGCAGAAGCCGCTTGCGGCAAAAGGCTGGTCCAAGCCCGCAGCCGACAAATCTATTGAGCGCTTGCGCATCTCCTGACCGTCAATATCGAACGTCAGTTTCTTCAGGTAGAGCTGCCATTTGATCAACCCGAAGTGAACTTCCGCTTCCGGACCTTTATTGCGTGCTATCGCCGATGGAGAGGCTACATGAATACCTTCAACAGGGTATTGAAAACTTGAGGCTCCGTTGACAACGCCCTCAAATCTCGTCTTCTACATCGGATTTCTGGTGCTGCGTGTGATTGCAACAGAGCTTCGGCAATGAAGCGAAAAAATATGGGCGTGGAAGCCGAAATAATTTGCGCTTAAAGCGGCGCCAAGATGCTGATTTTCCACACGTGCGCGCGAAAAAATACGCGCACGCCTACAGATTTTCTAGGGGCGCAGATATTTTTTCGTGCCGCGGAAGGTTGTTTACCACAGATTACCTCTATTTATCAGAGGCTTGGGTGATCTTTTGTTTTCGGAAATTATTTGGGGAGGGGGTGCTCTTGGCCGGATCCGATCGGGCGTCTTCTTTTCGGTTGTCACCTGTCGATTGCTGAATTCTGCCATTGCCCAGGAGTAACCGCTAACTCTCACTTCGCGGAGCTTTTGCCTGATCAGGTAGTTTGCCCTACCGGTCAATTCCTTTTCCACGGGTTGATCAAGTCCGGTGGAAGCGAAGCTGCTAACCTCGCGATTGTGGCCATTCACGGCCCACAGCTGACCTTAGCCGGGATGGTCAACGCTGCGATGTGGCTTCCCTGAAGCGGTCGTCCGTGACCTCGTGCAGGATGCACTGGAAGGCCAAGGTCCGCAGTGTGGGAAACAGCAAAGATCTGGACAATCAATCATAGCTTTTTACTCTCTCGACATGATTGGCTCGGAGGCTCGTGAACTCGAGTACGTGACAGAAGCGGGACGTCTCGCCATTCGCTCGGATCACCTCTCCGCTCGCAGCGCCAACTCTACCGTGGGAGATCGCGTGTTCGACGATAACCTTCGCCGGAGCTCGTTCAGCTGGCAGGGCTTCCAAAACGGCTGTTCTCCCGACGATCCGCCGGGTGGATGAGGTTTCCCATGTTACCGCGGGATCGAAGGCTTCTGGGTCGAATATGCCGGTTTCCAAGGCGATCGCGATATCTTCAACGAAGCGATTCTTCGGAGAGTTCCCGCAGTCCGGGCTGCGGATAACTCGGGGCATCGTGACCTCTTTTCTCAGTTCGCGCCCTGCAAGGCCGCTTCGATGCCCGCGATATCAATCTTTTGCATCTCCATCATCGCGGCCTGCGCCCGCGCCGAAGCGTCCCGGTCCTGATGCGACAGCGCCTCCATCAGGACTCTCGGAGTAATCTGCCAGCGATAGCCCCAGCGATCCTTGCACCAGCCGCACATGATGGGCTCTCCGCCATTGCCCACGATGGCATCCCAGAGCCGGTCCGTCTCGGCCTGGTCCTCGGTATAGACCTGCAGCGAATAGGCATCGTTGGGTTGCACATGCGGACCGGCATTAAGCAGCGCATAAGGCAGGCCGAGAAGCGTCATCTCGACCACCTGAACGGTCCCGGCTGGCGCGCTCGGCGCTCCTTCGGGCACGCGGATCACGTTGTCCACATGGCTGTCCGGGAAGGTGGCGGCATAGAACTCCGCCGCCGCTTCAGCCTCGGTATCAAACCAGAGGAACACAGCCGCCTTTCGTTTCGTCATCGTCTTTCTCCTTTCAAAGGGCAGTTTTGACAGTGCATCGGAGCGTCACGCCGGTATCTGCGGGAGCCGTCCGACACCCGGTCAGAACTGCTGCCCGTCAATTAGCCAGACCTTGCATTGATCACAGTTCAGGCACTGTCCTCGAATATCGGGGTAAAGCCGCCCCACATCATGCGCTTGCCATCGAAGGGCATGTCCATGTCCTGCCAGCGCGGGTCGGTCTGCATGCTGGCGCCGCATTTGTCATGCGTTTCCTTGTCCGGCCAAATCATCCACGAAAAGCAGACGGACTCACCGTCCTCCAGTGCCACCGCGCGATTGAAATCGGTGTGTTTGCCTTCGGGGATCTGATCGCTCCAAGTTTCCATGATCTGCAAGGCTCCGTACTCCCTGAAAAGCGGCCAGGCCTTGCGGGCGCTTGCGATATAAGCCTCCTTGTTCCCGTTCGGGACGGGGGTGAGGAATCCAGCAATATAGGTCATGTCGACTCTCCTTGTATGGCTTGAAGCTCCGCCATCCATGCGTCGAAACCGGGCGGCGGATTACCCGTGAAATCGGCCATTTGCGCGGCCAGTGCTCTCTGAAAGGCGGGCCGTTCCGTGCCCCGCGCGACATAGTCGGCGAGATTGGGGAAGGTTTCGATCAACCCTTCGCCTTCGATGATCCGAAGAACGCTGACCATCATCAGGTCACCCGCGCTGAAGCGGCCCGTGAACCACTCTGCCGCCCCGAGCCGATCCGACGCCCCCTGCAACCGTTCCGCGATCCTCGTGTCAATCCCCGGCAAACGCGGCGCCGACCAGGGTTCGGTGGCCTCGAAGATCGTCGCCATGGAGCGATCCATGATTGGCGGCTCCAGTGTGTTCAGCGCGGCGAAAAGCAATTCAAGCGCGCGCGCGCGCCCGGCGGAGTCCTTGGGGATGAGGCCGGGAAACCGTTCGGCGATATGCCAGACGATGGCGCCGCTTTCAAACAGCGTCAGGTCGCCCTCTTCGTAGGTTGGCACCTGCCCGAACGGTTGCAGAGCACGGTGCGCGGCCTCCTTCTGCTGCCCCTGCGGAAGGCAGCGAACGGAATAATTCTGACCGACCTCTTCCAGCGCCCAGCGAACACGCAGGTCACGGACCTGCCCCTTGGCGAAATCCGGCACCCAATCGAAGGCGGTGATCGTGATCGGGGCGTCCGCCTTAATCGGCATGGGACATCTCCGCCGGCCCCTTCTCGACCGCCTCGGCGCTCATCCACATGGGCTCCCAGATATGTCCGTCAGGATCGGCAAAGCTGCGGCCGTACATGAACCCGTGCTCCTGCACCGGACAAGGATCGCCCGCGCCGCCCGCAGCCACAGCTGCGTCGGTGATGGCATCCACCGCCTCACGGTCCGCACGGCTGATACACAGCAGCACCTGTGCTTCGGTCGCGGGGTCGACCCGGCGCCGGTCGGTGAAGCTCGACCAGAATTCATGGGTCAGCAACATCACCCGGATCTCGTCCGATAAGACCATGCTCGCAGCGAGGTGATTGGTAAATCTGGTATCCTTGGTGAAACCGATCGCCTCGTAGAACGCCATGGAACGCTCGAGGTCTGCCACGGGCAGGTTTATGAAGATCATCTGTGACATCGCGTTACCTCCTGAGTCGCGTCGTCGATATGGACAGGGTACGAGAATGAGATTATAAAAAGCAACCATGAAGTTACAAAAAGAAACCAAATCGGCAAAAAACCCCCATGGCCGCTGGTACGGCGATGCCTGCGGAACGGCTTTCGGCCTTGAGCTTCTGGGAGAACGCTGGTCGCTTCTGATCGTGCGCGAATTGATGTTCGGGCCGCGGCGCTTCAGCGACATTCGCACAAACTTGCCAGGGATCAGTGCCAAGGTGTTGACCGAACGGCTCGCTGGGCTCGAAGCAAACGGCGTGGTCCTGCGCTCGACCGCGCCCGAACCTGCACCTGCACAGCTCTACGGCCTGACCGAATGGGGCTACGCCGCGGAACCGATCATTCAGGAACTGGGCCGGTGGGCCGCCGCCTCACCGTTGCACGATCCAACGCTTCCCCTGTCACCGGCTTCCTTCATGCTATCGCTGCGAACGATGCTCGATGCCGAGTTGGCGCGAAACTTGGAAGCGGAAGTGCTCTTTACCATCGGGACCGCGCAATTCACCGCCCGGCTTGCCAACGGTGCGATGCCCGTAACGCGTGGTGATGCGAGAGAACCCGACTTGCGGTTCGAAGCCCCCGCCGCTCTCTCCCTTGCGGCGGTCTTCTATGGTGGAGCGGCCCCCGAACCGGTTAGTGTGCAGATCACGGGCGCCCCGGACTTGGTTCGCACGTTCATTTCATGCTTCAATCTACCCCCCAAGCACGACCCCGCATAAATGCCAAATGTGTAAGGTGCGGTTGCTCGCGGGACATCCCGTTCGTTAATTATAGCTTCTCTCTGAGCGCTTCGTAAGGCGTCTTGGGTGTGCTTTTTGTAAACTGGATTGGGCGTCCCACGATAAGTGTCGCCCTCGATGCCGCGTCGGGGGCCACACTGGGCTTGGGCATCACACTTGATGGTCGATGTGCGCTACGACCTAACCGATATCCGGGCTATCGTTTTCCTGCATGACGTGGAAGGTGTCAAAAAAACCCGCTGATTTTTCCGGCGAAGTCTGAATGTATGCGGGGCGGGTCGAGGGTGGGACTGATGCGCTTGCCGACCGTTCTCCTCGGCCCGGGTCAATCCGGAGTCGCATACCAAATGATGTCCGTGAAGCCATTTTAGAGTTCGCGCTCGACCACGAAGATCTGACGCCGTGCGAACTGGCGGTCAAATACACCGACGAAAAGCGGAATTTTGCCTCCGGGTCATCAGCATATCGTATCCTCAAAGCCGAAGGTCTGATCACGGCACCAGCCCATGTGGTGATCAAGGCGGCTGACGAGTTCCACGACAAGGCCAACCGCCCGAAGGAGCTCTACTCTCGGTAAATTGCTACGTAATGGCCTGTCGGGCAAAGGCCTGACCGATGTTACCTATTTCAAAGCCATCGCTGGGGTTGGCTCTGTCGCCTACGAAATCGCCTGATCCGTTTTCTTACCTGACTCGCGGGCACAAGAAAGGAATCTGTCAAACAGCTCGACGAAGTGCAAGCGTGCCCCGGGGTCCTGTCAACTTATCTCTGATCAAGCGTCGGCATCCGAAGCAGAAGCTGTCCCGTTGTTTGAGCGAACAACTTGGTGCCATCGTCCGCACACCGCACCACCACGGCCCGCTCGCGTTGCATGAGTTGAACGTCGCCTACGGAGCCATCGCAAGCCTCGACAAGGCTAAATATCAGTGACCCGTTCTCGGTGTTTCGGCCCTGTACTGTGCCGGTGTCCTCACCGGTCAGGAACCAGCTGCCGTCGTCTGCGAAGGCCGCCGCTGTCACGATGCCCTTGCTCGTATTGATGGCACGGGTGCGGAGCACTTCGCCTTCGCCGCCGCTCTGCACCAATTTCGCGTGTCCGGTGGGGTCCCGCTCTATCCGGATCATCCCGTCACTGCTTTGGGCCAACAGCGTGGGGTCCTCCGAGGGCGTGAAATCAAGCATATCTTTCAAGCCGAGCCCGGACGTGATCGTATTGTCCCACACCCGCAGGACCCCGTCGCCCGAGGTGGTGACACGCCAGCGACTGTCGCGCGCAGTGGCTAGTCGGCTCCAGCCCGTGGCGTGGCCGTAATAGGCGCCGGCCAGCGCGCCGCTGTCGCGGGCGTGAAGCAAGACGCCTTGCGTGGTGTCCCCGACAGCGGTCGCGACAAGGTCGCTGTCTTTCAGAAAGGTCTCGTCCACAGCGATGCGGCCCTTCAGCTCCGCACGGCTGCGCCAATCTTCGGTGCTGACGAGGAGCGTGGGCGCGGAAGAGCCCCAGAGTTCGATCGCGAGATCTTGGCCATCGGGAGAAAAGACCATCCGCAAGACCCTGTCCTCGACCTTGTGCAGCAGGGTTCCGTCCGTTGCCGCGTAAATGCCGGCGCTGTGCTCTGACCAGGCAACCGCCACCTGCGTGCCATCGGGCGAGAACACGACAAGCTCTGCCCGCGCGGTGCCCGTCGGACCCTCCAGCCGGGTGATCGGGCTGCGCGTTATCGGGTCGATCAGGCTGACCGCGCCCGGGACGGGCTGGGCAACCGCTGAGAAATCCGGTGCGATGGCGTAGGCGTCGGAACGCGGGTCAGCATCGGGAAAGGAGGCCAGCACCTGGGCACTGTCGGCATCCAGCAGGGTGGGCGGGCCAAGCTCGGGAAAGAGCGCGAAGCGGGAGCCATCGGCGGACCATTGCACGTTCGCGACGTCGCCCTCATTTTCGAGCCGCGCGGTCCCTGTTTCGGCATCCAGTACGACCCCGCCGCCACCTTCCCGGGTGGCCAGGATTTCCGAGCCGTCGGGCCGGATCGCCAGGTGGCCCTTGAATCCATCTTCCAGACGGAAGCGTTCGGCCCAGCCGTCGGTGTCGGTGACCAACAGCATTCCCGTCCAGTCGACCGACACAAGGTAACTGGCATCGGGCGCAAAGCGTATCGTCTCGACCCGGTCGGCATGGGTGTCGATGGTGGTGTGCAAGCCTTCGAGGGCGGCCGCGTTCCAGCGTGCGGCCAACTGGTAGGCGGGCGGCAGCACGTCGGTCAGGTCGCGCCACGCGCGGTCGGCGGCCAGGGCGTCGCCGCGCGCACCGGCGATGCGGCCCAGTTCGATTCGCTGCCGCTCTTCGATGGACAATGCCTCGGGGCTGTCCTGACCGGCCCCGGACTGGTCCAGCAGCGCCTGGAAGGCGAGGGTTTGCCACTGTCCTTTCGGCAGGTCGCTTTCGGCGCCGGGGCCCCAGGGCGTCTCCGCTTCGATAGCGGCGATGACGGCGTCTTGGGGCACGTCGGGCTGGGGCACCTGCCAAAGGCGGGCCGGGCCGCGCCCCGAGGCGGTGGCGAACCATTGCCCGTCCGGCCCCGCGGCCATGCGGACACGCAGCCCGGCCGGGCCGTCGAAGGCCGCGATGGTGGCGCCGGTGGCGGGTTCCGACAGGTTGATCCGCCCGTCCCGCGACAGGGCCGCGACATGACCCGAGCCGGGTAGGAACGTCACCGCCTCGACCGGCGCGGCATGGGCGTCGAGCCGGGCCACAAGCTGGCCGGTCTGCGCGTTCCAGACCGACGCCGCGCCATTGCGGGCGCCGGTGGCCAGCAACGTGCCGGTCTCGTTCGTGGCGATGGCGGTGACCGGCGTGTCATGCGCCTGAAAGATCAGCAGGTCACTGCCGGTGTGACGCAGGACTTCGACCTCGCCCGTGGAAAGACCGACGAAGAAGCGGTCCCCCGAGGCAAGGTAGGCGATGGCGGGATCCTCGTCTGTGACGATCCGGTGGCGGCGCTCGCCGTTCCTGCGATACCACAGGCTCAACCCGGCCTCGTTCTCGCTGAGAAGATATTCGGGGTTGGTGCTGAAATACGAGCGGGCCACCGAGGTTTTGTCGCTGTGGGCGCTTTTCTGAAGGGTTGCGCCGTCCGCCGGATCAAGGATCACCCAGGCGCCGTCAAAGGACTGGTTCAGCTCGCGCGAGCGCATCCCCGCTACCAGTTCGGCGCCGTCGGGCGAGAACCCGACGCTGGTGGCGAACATGCCTTGCCGGACGCTGTGCGACCAGAGCGTTTCGCCGCTTTGAATATCGAGCAGCACGACATCCGAGCCCCCGGCCACCGCGACGCTGCGGCTGTCGGGAGAAAAGGCGATGGCTTGCACGCGCTCGCCGCGCGGGATGACGTCGTGGATTTGGTGTGGCGTGCAGCTTTCTGGGTCCATGAGATGGAGCGTGCCGTCCGCATCGCCCGCTGCAACCAACGCGCCGTCGCCCGAGAATGCGACCGCGTGGCCCGGCCCGTCGGTCAGGGTGCAGGGCTGGACGGTGGCTAGGTCCCAGAAGGTCACCGTGCCGTCGCGGGCGCCGGTGACCAGGCGCAGCGAGTCGGGACCGAAGGCCAGCGTGGTGCCGGCGGTGTCGTGCCCACTGATCGTGGCGATTATCCGTCCGCTGGCGGCATCGGAGATCGACACGTCCCCGGCATCGTCGAGCGCGGCGATCAGGGCGCCATCCGGCGACAGCGCGGTGCCGGTCAACCGCCGGCGGGGCATTTCGGGTGCGGCTTGCAGAACCTGCCCGTCCTGCGGGGACAGCACGACCATGCCGTGATCGGTGCCCAGAAGCAGCGCCTGGCCGCTGTCATCCGACGACACCGAACGTGCCGACCGCTCGGCCCGCCAGGCGATCTCGGGGTCGTCGTCCAGGCGCGCCACGATCACCTCGGCGGCGTCCGTGATAACCGCCAGCGCCCCAGTCGCGCCCAGAAGCGTCGCGCCGGTAACACGGCCCGCGTCACCCAGTTGCTGTCGGGCGGCGCGGGCGCCGGTGCTGTCATCCCACAGCGTCAGATAGCCGTCGCGCGAGACCGTCACCACCTGGCCCCGGTCCGGCAGGAACCGCGCGAAAACCGGCGGCGCGGTGGGCTCGACCAGTTCCAGCACCGAGCTCTCGCTTGCAAGGTTCCAGATCCGCGTGGTGTTGTCGTCGGAGGTCGAAGCCAGCCGGGTGCCGTCGGGTGAATGGAGCAGCTGCGTCACGGCCTGGTAATGGCCCGTCAGCGTGCGTTCCTGGCCGGTTTCGATATCGTGCAGCAGGATCTCGCCGCTGTCGCCCGCGGCGGCCAACCCGGTTCCATTGGGCGACAACGCCAGTGCGCGCACCGCGGTGCCGGGCATGGCGGTGGTGGCGACCGGGGCGCCGGTGGCCTGGTCGCGCAGCGCGATTGTGCCGTCCGGCGCGGCCGAGGCCGTCAGCCCGTCGGAGCCGGTTACGATCACGCTCACCGCATCGGTATGGGCGGGCACCGAGCCCGCTCGCATCGAAGCCAGATTTCGCGCCTGCGAAAAGAGCGCGCCACTGCGGGCGTCGCCCGAGCGGGCATAGGCCGAACCGAGGATCAACATTGCGTCCTGCGGCGCGCCGCCCAGGATCGCCTGGCGGCCCCGTTCAAGGAAAAGCTCGTTCAGGCGGCTGTTCGCGGTGGCCTCGTTTTCGGTGGCGCGGGCGCGTTCGAGTTCCGCCGTGTTGCGTTCGGCCTCGGCGATATCGGCGTTGCGCATGGCCAGCGCGCGCTGGTCGTTGGCCACCCAGGCGGCGCCCATGGCAAGACAGGTCAGCACCGCGAGGCTGGCCATGGCAAGTTGCTTGACCCGGCGGGCGCGTTTCTGGCGGCGTCCCGAACGGACGATGAAGTCGCGCTCATCCTCTGTCAGGTCGAAGCCGCCCTCGGTTTGGAGCGACTGTGCCTCGTCCAGGGCCCGGCCGGGCGGCAGCAGAAGCTGCGTGTCCCGCGACGCCTCTTCCCAGCGGCGCGCGGCATAGGCGAGGCGCGCGCGCATCCGCAAGAGCTCGCGGTCCCGTTCCAGCCACTCGACCAGCCGTGGCCAGGAGCGCAACAGCGCCTCGTGCGACATGGCGACAACAGGCGTGCCCGCGTCATTGGTGCCCGCCACGAAGAGCCGGGCGGCGGTGAAGGCATCGACGAATTCCCGCGCTGGCGTGCCCTCTGCAAAGCGGTCCAGCGCCGCCGGGCGCTTGGTGGCGGCGCGGCCATCCTGAAGGCCGGCATCGACCAACAGGCGCATCACGCGGGGCAGGGCGTCCTGTGCCGCCGGGCTAAGCGACTGAAAGATATCCTCGGCCCGGCGTCCCAGCGCCCCGGCCACGCCGCCGAGGCGGTCATAGGCCTCCCATGTCAGGGCGCCGTTCGGGGCGCGTTCGCGGTAGAGCTCTTCCAGCGTAAATTCCAGCAGTGGCAGGCTGTCGGGCTCTTCCGTGGCCACGTCGCGCAGCGTGTCGTCCAGCCGGGCGCCGGTGTCGGGATGTTCCTCGAAATGCAGCCCGGCGCGGCGGGCGGGCATGCGGATGATCTGGCCGATCTCGGCCGCCGTGGGCGCCGCGAGATCGTATTGGCCGGCCTCGCCCTTCAGCTCGGCCAGCGCGGGATAGGACATGGCGTGGTGATAGAAATCGCTGCGCAGCGTGGCCAGCACGAAGACCCGACCGGTCCGCGCCAGCGCCGCCATGGAAACCAGGAATGCTGTGCGCTCGGCATCGCTGATGGCGCTGTCCGAAAAGAGCTCTTCCAGCTGGTCGGCAAGAAGGACGAGGCGGGCCTGGGGTGGAGCCGAGACGATGGCCTGACGCGCGGTGTCGCGTTCCTCTTGCGGGGCACCCTGCATCCCGTCCAGCACTGTCTGCGCGTCGTCATAGGCCGCCGCCTGCGCCGCCTGTGACAACGCCCCCTTGATCAGCGGCGCGGTCGCGGACGGTGCATCGCGCAGCATCTGGCCCAGTTCCTTGACCGTCGTGCCGTCGCTGGTCAGCTCCGGCAGCGCATGGGGGGCGACAAGGGCGGTTGCGAAGGCGTCGAAAAGGTCTCCACTGGCCGCACTGGGTCGGAAGATCGCGCGGCGCCAGAGGCCCACGCCCTCGATCACGCCCGGCTCGACCAGCAGGGGCAGCACGCCCGCGCGCACCAGGCTGGACTTGCCGCCGCCGCTGCGCCCCAGCACCAGCGCGAAGGCCTGGCCGCTGGCCGATTGCCGGCGCAGGTTGGCCAGCACCTGCGAAATCGCTTGGGTACGGCCATAAAAGACCGGCGCATGTTCGAACTCGAAGGTTTCCAGGCCCCGGAAAGGCGAGCCTTCCCAATCCGGCGCGTCGCCGGTGCCCGGGTCGGCCGCCATCGCCGCGGCGGCGTCGGGGTCGAGCCCCATGTCGCGCAGGCGGCGCTGGATCAGCTTGTCGAGATGCATCTCGAACGCGTCCTCGAATTCGGCACTGTCGCCGAAGGAATGGAACGCGGCCATCAGCGAGCCATCCTGATCATGGAACCACTTCTGGATGAACCCGTCGAGTGCGCGCTTCTGGCGCAGGCGTTCCTCGGCCTCGACATCGTTGGCCAGGCTGATCAGCGGTTCGGAGATCTTGCGATAGACCAGCAGGTCAGGCCGGCCCGTGCGCTTGAGGGCCTCGAAGGCGTCCTCGAACTCGAACTCGGTGCCGCTGTCGTACCGGGTGCCGTCGTCGCGGGTGATGTGGGCGGGCAGGCGGGTGCCAAGCCGGGACCACAGCACACAGACCACGATATCGGTGGCCGACGGCTTTTCGATCTGGTCCTGAAAGGTGCTGGAGGCCAGCAGCGGCTCGTGTTCCCAGATCACCGGCGTGATCCGGGCCACCGGCGCGTAGCGGTCTGTCAGGCGCGCCAGCACCCTGTTGGCCAGCACGCGTTCCTCGTTGACGTCACCGGGCGAGGACAGAAAGATTTTCAGTTCGGGCCGCGCCTCGGCGCTGGTCGTGTCTTGCATGGTCCGTTTCCCGGGGTCAGAGGCTGAAGTCGATGCCGGCGGGCTGAACGAGCGACAGCAGCGCCTGGAAGGATTGCGTCACGCGCAGGGCCATGGCGTGGCCCGCGTCGCTTTCGACGTTCTCGATCTCGCCCGACGCGTCGTATTCCACGTCGATGGCACCAGTGCCCAGGATCTCGATCCGGATGGGCTTGCCCGTCGCGTTGTAGGTAAAGCGCATGACTTGGCCATCCTGGTCGATGATCCGGTCAATCCGGTCCTCGCGGGAATATTCCAGTTCGACGGTTCGCCCATTGTCGTCCGAAGCTTTGACGAGGTTGCCGCGGTAGTCATAGCTGTATTCCGAGCGGGTTGTGCGCTCGGTGCGCTCGTCAAAGGTTTCGACGGAGGCAATCTTGTCGCTGCGCGGATCGTAGGTCAGCCGGGTCTCGACGCCATCCTGCCGCTTCATAGTCATCTGGCAGCGGTCGTTATAGTCGAACTCGGCCATCCGGTCGCCGCGCCGCTTCAGCGTGGGCTGGCCGCAGGCGTGATAGCGCCATTCGGACTCTACCCCGTTCTGCGCGATCAGCTGGCGGGAGGTGTAGCGTTTGCCGAAGGCGTCGGCACTGATCTCCCATTCCTCGCGGCGGGTGCGGGATGGGGTCTCGGCATCGCCGGAGGCGTAGGTCCGTGTTTCGGTGTAGTAGCTTTCCACGACATCGGAATCGCTGATGGGCAGGTCGCCGTAGTCGTAGCGCGTCATCGTGCCGTTACGCTCCACGGTGCGGGCGACGTGGCTGTCGTCCGTGTAGCCGATGCGATAGCTACTATCGTCGGTGTAGAGAATGGCCGTCATGTTGTCGCGCTCATCGTAGTCGAAGCGATAGACGTTGCCTGCCATGTCCCGGCTGCGGATCAGCCGGCCATCGGTATCATAGTTGTATTCGGTGTAAGCTGCCTCGTCGCCTTTGCCCTGGCGCAGGGAAAGAATCCGGCCTTTGGAATCGGTTTCCGCCCGGAACGGGTCGAAGTCAACGGGAATGATCTCGCGCAGGTGTCCCTTGGCGTCATAGCGCAGGCGGAAATGATAGGGCACGCCGTCATTCGTGCTGGCCCGTTCCTCGATCAGGTTTCCTTGCAGGTCGAAGCGCATCATCTTTCGGTTCGACCGATAGTAATAGCCGGCGGTTTCGCGGGTGATGACCGCGCCAGCCTCGCCCATGTCGCGCGAGCGCAGCTCGGTGCCGACGGGGATGTCGGCTGCGGGAACCAGCCCACGCTGCAGCAGGTCTCGGTAGCGCGTCCGGCGCGTTTCGGAATCGCGGGCCAGCATGCTGCGGGCGGCGCGGGCGGCATTGTCCGAGGCAAAACGTCCGGTCCGCTCGTAGGCGGCGAGCATCGTGTCAAGCATCGCGTCGAGGTCGGTATTGGAGCGGTATGGCGACGAGAAGATCTTGGTTGAGCCAGACCCGATATAGGTCAACTCCACGCTGCCATCTCCGAGAATCTGCAACCGGGTCTCCAGTTCGGAGCCCCAGCCGGAGCCGAACCATCCGCTGCCCGAGGCGCGTGAATTGTAGGTTCGCGTCAAACTGTAGGCCCCGTCCCCGAGGTAAATATCGGTGTAGCTGATGTAGAAATTGCCGTTTTTCAGGTTCACTCCGGCTTGCGCCAGCGTGGCGCCAAGGGCGATCAGAAAGGAGGTGGCAAACGATAATAGTTTTAACTTCATACTAACTTTCCCCGGCGAGAAAACGATTTGCACCTTGGGGACCCCGACCGGAACTTGCATGGGAATTGCGGATCGTGTCAATGTCCGCCTCGGATTTTAACGAAAACGGTGCGGCGCGCACCGATGCAGGAACGATGACGGGCCAAGCCGCAGGGATCACGATCGGGGTGACCGGACACAGGCCGAACCGGCTGCCCGCGGGATGGGAGGCCGCGTTGGCGCCCGCACTCGGCGCATTGCTGGACCAGGTGCGGCCGCAGGGCGGATTCGAACTGCTGACCGGGCTTGCGGCCGGGACCGACAGCGCGGCCGCCCGCGCCGCACGGGACCGGGTCGGGCGCGTGCATGCGGTGCTGCCGTTTCCGGCTGCCGTCTATGCCGAGGATTTCGCGCAAAGCGCTGAACGCGACACGTTCGACGCGCTGCTGGCAGAGGCCGACCGGGTGACCGAACTGCCCGGCACACGTGACCGCGCGCAGGCGGCTTATGCGGCGCTCGGTGCGTACCTGGTGCGGCATGCCGATCTGCTGCTGGCGGTCTGGGACGGGCAGGCGGGCCGGGGCCCCGGCGGCACTGCGGACGTGATCGACCACATGCTCAAGGCCGGCCGTCCGGTCCTGCATCTGCGCCCCGGCGCGCCGGCCTCGGAGGCCACGCTGCTACACCTTGCGCCCGGGCAGACCCCGCCGCATGTCACCGAGCGGCCAGTCGCCAGCCTGTCGCCCGCCGATTTCCAGGCGCTGCTGTCCGCCTCCGCCGGGACCTGAACGCTTCACCTCATTGCACCGACCAGAGCCGCCGATGACCAACGCCAACGCTGTTTCCCTGTCCGCCAGAAACCTCGTCATCTGGGCCGTCGACACGTCCGATGACGACCCCATTCTGGCCTTTCTGCGCCAGGCCGTCGAAGGGCGGGGGGTCGTTGCCGTGGTGCGGTCCGCCTCCGCTGCCGAGGCAGGGAACGACCCGGCAGAGATGATCGCGCGGGCGGACTGCATCGTGGCGCCAAAGGGCTGGATGCCAGGCGAGGGCGGGTTGATGGATGCCGTGCCGACGCTGTTTCACGCGGCCCTTCATGCCGGGATCATGATGTTCGCCCGCGCGGGCGACGAGGACCCGGCGCAGATGCCCTGTTTCTGGCGCGGCATGATCGCCCAGAGCCGCCTGCCGCAATCCGATCCGCGCCAGTACCGCACCAACGCCGCCACCGGCATCGGCGCGCTGCTCGACAGCCTGACCGTCGTTACCGACGAGAAAGAGGCCGAGACCGGCTATGCCGCTTTCCAGACCTCGCGCGTGCCGGCTTTGATGCTGCGCCTCGAATACCAGTTGCTGATGTGGCTGACTGTCGGCCGAATTCCGCGCCGGTCCGAGCTGTTCCCGCGGGCGGGTGCCAGGAACCTCGCGCTGCAATCGGACAGCGAACTTGGCGTGTTCGACGTGGCCGGAGCGGCGGCCAAGACCGACCTCATGGCGAATGTCTATGCCCAGAAATACCGCTCGTCCTCGGTGGGCCGCTTCCTTTTGTCGGCCTTTGCCGCCATCGGCGCCGCGCTGATCGCGCTGCTCTATCCAGTTGCCCAAAGCCTGGCGTACGTGATCGAGATCGCCGCGACGATTTCCATCGTCGTCAGTTTCGTCATCGCCCGCAAGCAGGACTGGCAGGGCAACTGGCTACAACTGCGCTTTATCGCAGAGCGCCTGCGACTGGTGGACGGCCTGCCGCAGGTGTCGGGCGTTCTGCTGGCCGGCCGGCGCGACCGGATCGACGAGCAGACGGGCTGGCCCGAGCTGCTGATCGACCGGATCGCCCGGCAACGGCTGGATGTGGAAGCACTATGGGCACCGGGCTGGCAGGCGGAATTCCTGGAGCGGCTGAAGACGCTGACCCGCTCGCAGATCGACTATAACCGGGCCGTCGCCCACCAGCTGTCGCGGATGGACACGCGGCTGGGTGCCGTTGGGATCGTGTTCTTCGTGATGTCGATGAGCCTCGCGGCCACGGCGCTGACGCTCAACTTCACCGCGCCCGAACTGCTAGAGCAATTCCGCGTTCATATCGCCGCCGCGCTGGCGTTCTTCCCCGCCGCCGGTGCGGCACTTTTCGGCATCCGCGTGCAGCTGAACTTCAAGTTCGAGACAATCCGCGCGAAACAGGCATTGCAGCGGCTGGGCACGCTTGAGGACGATATGAAAGAGACCACCGACATCGCGCCGGTCGCGGCACTCGGCCTGTCCTGGCGCCTGGTCGATATTCTGAGCGGTGACCTGCAGGCTTGGAAAGGCGCCCAGACCGCGCGGGCCATGGACCTTCCCTGACCGCTCGCGGCGCGCCTTTGCGTTGACACGGGCGGCGCGGTGCGGTCGAAATCAACCGGAGCAGTCCGAGGAGCAGGCATGCAGACCACGAGCCAGACCGAGGCGGCCCCGGGCCGCGCCCGCGCGATCCTATCGCTGGACGGGGGCGGCGTGCGCGGCACCATATCCGTGGCGTTTCTCAAGCGCATCGAAGCGTTGCTGCGCGAGCGCGACGGCACGCCCGATGCCCGGCTGTGCGACTATTTCGATCTTGTCGGCGGCACCTCGACCGGCGCGATCATCGCCACGACGCTCAGCCTCGGCTACGAAGTGCGCGACATCGAGATCTTCTATCACGAGCTCGCCCCGCGCGTTTTCCAGAAGTCGCGCTTCCGCCTGATCGGGCTGCAGGCGGTGTTCAACGAGCGCAATCTGAAACGCGAGATCGCCACGGTCTGCGGTGACCGCACGCTGGGCACCGAGGACCTGAAAACGCTGGTCGCCATCGTGATGAAACGCATGGATACCGGCAGCGCGTGGATGTTGATGAACAACCCCGAAAGCGCGTTCTGGGAAACCCCCGCCGATGGCAGTTTCATCGGCAACAAGCATTATCGGCTGGGCGATCTTGTCCGCGCCTCGACAGCAGCACCGCATTACTTCGCCCCCGAGGCGATCTCGATCATCGACGCGGAGCCGCCCGGGCTTTTCGTCGATGGCGGGGTGACGCCGCACAACAATCCGGCGCTGGCGCTGATGCAGATGGCCTTCGTCAAGGGCTATGGCCTGAACTGGGCGCCGGGGACCGACAACCTTCTGATCGTGTCGGTGGGCACCGGCACGTTCCGCCCCACGCTCGATGCGGTGCGGGCTCGGCGTATGGCCGCGGCGGGGCTGGCGATCAAGGCGCTGGCCGGCATGATCTCGGACGCGGGCACGCACGTCATGACCCAGATGCAGATGCTCGGCTGCACTGACACACCATGGAAGATCAACTCGGAAATCGGCGACCTGCAGGACACGTCGCTGCTGCCCGAACCGCTGTTCACTTTCCAGCGTTACGACGCCCTGCTGGAGCATGACTGGCTTGAGCGCGAACTGGGCATCAAGCTTAGTGACCGGGCGCTTGAGACCGTGCGCAAGATGGAAGATCCAAGCGGAATTTCCCTGTGTCGCGAGATTGGTGAGGCTGCGGCTGAAAAGATGGTCAGTTCGGAGCATTTTCGTCTGCTCACAGGCAGGGCAAACGTCGAGACAAACACGGCGCGCACATAAAGCGATTGGAAGTCAAAGTCTGCCCAAAGGTGTCTCTTCATAAGGGACTTTTGCATTCATCCGGAGAGTGTAAGTAAAAGATCCGGTGTCACCAGAAGTTATGCCGCGGCGTTGAAGAGGCCGTCGATGAAGGCAATTTCGCTCATGACGCCTGGTTGCTTGTGATGGGCCCTTTGCATTGACCGTGATACCTCGCTCCGCAAGCATATCCCATATGTCCCGGTACGAAAACGGGTAGCGGCAGTACCAGCGCACCGCCCGCAGGACGACCTCGCGCAGAAACCTGTGCCGCTCGAACGGGTTACGCCGGATCATCGCTCCCTCCTTAGCTAGGGTAGAGAGTTCTCTGATGTCCCAACGGTTGATGCAACGGCCCCGCCTCATACGAAGCGAACGTGAATAAATCACGGCCTTGATTGCCCAATGTTTGAAAATCGCTAAGCGTGCCGGGAATTTCGGCAATACTGCCGAAGAATTAACACGTTGGCTTTA
Organism: Roseovarius sp. MMSF_3298; assembly: GCF_030733705.1. NCBI lineage: Bacteria > Pseudomonadati > Pseudomonadota > Alphaproteobacteria > Rhodobacterales > Roseobacteraceae > Roseovarius > Roseovarius sp. MMSF_3298. The sequence goes on along the minus strand of NZ_JASHIN010000003.1, from coordinate 88,057 downwards.
CCATTAAAGTACTTTTATATCATATGTTTATGAGGTGAAAATCTAACGCTGCCCAGCCACTCTAGCTCTCCCGCTAAAGGGTGCCTCTATACTTTTCGAATTCATGCGGTTCTGATTGCAAAGCCCAAATCCAGAACGCCTTCACCCATGGGCAAATAGAAATCCTGGTAATATATCGCCTCGCCAATCAGTGGGAATGACAGCACGTTCAGCACCGGAGAGATACCTCCGGCTGGAATGCCACAGCTCTGTGCTACGTGATCCGGAGTCGGCACAAAACTGAGTCGTTGGCGGACCTTTTGGGTCGGCGATTTGTATTTCGCCGCTATCAGTTTTTTGAAGTTGAGCCCATTCAACTTGTCCTGCGGCAATTCGAGAAACTCGGGGAATCTAGAAGTCAACGCGTAGAATTCCGAATAAACATTGATCCCGCCGCTTAGAGCGAAAATGCGGTCTATTTTTGTCACGCTACCGCCGGTCTCGCCTAGCTCTTCATTCCAAGGCCCCTGCTCGAAAATTTCTTTGCGCGATACGATCCGAGTGTGCAGTTCAAGATATTTGTCCGGGCTGTCCTGAGAGGCGACGTAGCGTATGTGCCATGGATCTGAGAGTCGACCATCGAGATCGACGACGACCGAACCGCTACCTCGACGGCGGTCGATAAGACCGTCGCTTGATAAACCGCGCAAAGCTCGCTGCACGGTGCCGAGACTGCACGGGGTATAACGCGCCAGTTCGGCCTCGGTAGGTAACCTCATGCCGGTCAGCCAAAAGCCTTCTGCAATGGCCAGAGTAAAGGCTTGTTTCAACCGCTCATGCTTGGGCTGATTGCTGTCATCGTTCCAGTATCGGTCAATGAAGTCTTCAGTATCATTTGGTTTCGATCGCAAAAATGTCCCTTTCTTCAGTGGGTTGGATGAATCTCATCAAATTATGACAGAGAAACATTGACCAGGCAAGATTACTATGATGTTTTTACTATATAGCGCTTTCCTGAAAACTGGATGGCTGCATTAATTTCTGGGAGGAGAAATCATGCTTAATAACTGGATCACTGCAGCGGCTACAGCTGCCGCAATTGCGGCGTGCGGCAGTGCCGTGTCGGCGTCGGAACGACTTTCCCTGTCCACCTGGGGCAGTCCGAAGCACTATCAGGTCGAACAATTCGTTCCCAAGTTCGAGGAACTGCTTGACGAAAAATCCGGCGGTGAATTTCGTCTTAAGACATTCGAGGCCGGCGAGATGCTGAAACAGCAATTTGTGGCCACGGCAATTCCGCAGGGGACAATGGATATCTCCCTGACCACTCTCGACAACTGGTCGGGCCGGATCTCGGACGTGGGCATCCTGACGACACCGCTGTGGGATCACTCGATGGAGTGGACGTTGGAGAACCTGAAGCCGGGCATGCCGGTCTTCGAGTACTTCAACGATCAACTGAAGGACGAGGGTGCTGTTCTTCTGGCTATGTTCGATATCGGCGCGCCGGTGGTCAGCACCAATTTCGCCATCGATGGGCCGGAAGCTCTAGAGGGTCGCTCGATCCGGGCCTATTCGAAGGGGTCTGCGGAACTTCTGCAATCCCTGGGTGCCGTGCCGACGATCTTGGGGGTAGGCGAGATTTATTCAGCTTTGCAGCGCGGTACGGTCGAGGGTGCAATGGGCGGCCTTGGCGGTGCCGTTGGACTGAAGCACTACGAGGTGACGTCGAACATGTTTGTACCGAATGGCGTCATGGGCACCCTGATCCACGCCTACGTCATGAACCGCGATAAGTTTGAGTCCATGTCGCCCGAGAACCAGGAAATCGTGATGGAAGCGGCGACTGAGGCGCGCGACCACATGCAGCAATACGCGATCGACGCGCTGGCGGATCTGCTGGACGAGGTGCGTGAGAACGGCAACGAAGTCACGGTCGTCGAGCCGGATAGCGAGATGTGGAACGCTTTCGCGGCACAGCTTGAAGCACTGACGGACAAGGCGAAAGAGACCTATTCTCCCGAAGTGCAGGCAGTCGTTTCCGGCGCGGCAAACTGAATACGCAAGGCGGGCTGCAGGGCGGCCCGCCAACCCATCACCCAAGAATTTTACCCTTTTTGCGACCTTGCGGAGGTAAGGCCCATGATAAGACTCGCCCAGATGATCGGCTTAGGCATGACCTATGTCTCGCTGGCCCTGATGATATTGCTCAGCGTTCCAATTGCCTATGAAGCAATCGCGCGCGCCTTTGGCGCTCCAACGATTTGGGTCTTCGAAACCACGCTCTACGCATTCATTTTCCTTGGTTTCATGGGAAATGCGTTGGCAGTGAAGTCCGGTGCGCATTTTCGCGTCACTCTGCTTAAAGACGCAATGCCGCATCGTGCATGGCTCTTTAATCTGATCGCGGATCTTTCGACTTTGGTCTTTGCGCTGCTGATTATCGCCGCTGGAGCCTACTTCGTCGCCGACCTAGTCAAAAACGAAGTCGTCTCGGCCTCGCTTTTGGAGGTTCCGCTGTGGATTCCCGCGCTTGCGATCCCGCTCGGAGGCTTCGGTCTCTTCCTGCAAACTTTGGTGAAGGTCATGCAAGGCGACGGCGATCTCGACCTGCATCTGTCGGGGGACTGAACAATGCTTCAAGACTTCTTTTACGATTATGCCGGCTATATAGCGATCTTCCTGCTGTTCTCTTGCATGCTGCTGACCATCCCGGTCTTTGTGTCTATGGGGTTGGCGGCATTTGGCGCAGCCTTGCTGATTGAAGACCCGTTCCTGGCTTTCAAAACGCTGATCAACACGGCGTGGCAGGGGGCGTCGATCTTCGAACTCATTGCTCTGCCGCTGTTCATCTTTACCGGGACGATCATGCAGAGAACTGACGCAGGGCGCGACTTGTTCGAGGTGACGAAGGCCTGGGCCGGGTCGATCCCGAACTCGCTGGGCGTGGCGACGATCATCGCCTGCGGTATCTTCGCTGCAATCTCCGGCTCTTCCGTGGCAACTGCAGCCACCGTCGGACTGGTCGCCATACCGCTCTTGATCGAGGAGAAATATGGTGAGGCCCGCGCCGGCGGTTTCGTTGCCGGAGGCGGCACATTGGGCATCATTATCCCGCCGTCGATCCCGCTGATCCTTTACGGTGTTATCACCGAGACCTCGATCGGTCAGCTGTTCATCGGCGGCGTGATCCCCGGCATGATCATGATGACGCTGTTCATGGCCTACGTGTTCCTGTCGCGTCCCTCGGTTCGCATTGTGCACGACATTCCGTTCGAGGAACGAGTGAAGACGACCTTCAGTTCGCTGGGCGTGGTCATTCTGCCCGTGGTCATCATCGTGGCGATCTACACCGGCCTCTTCACCCCGACCGAGGTGGGCGCACTTAGCGTGATCTACGTGACCGTTCTGGGACTATTTCAGGGACGTCTGAACCTGAGAAAGCTCAAGGACGCGGCCTTGGCAGCTACCGCGACGACCTCGATGTTGTTCATGCTGATCGTCTTCGGCCAATACTTTGCGCACTTTCTGACGTTCGAACAGGTACCGCAATCGATAGCGTCGGCCATCATCGACAATGCAAGTGGTGTATGGGCGATTACTCTGATCATCCTGGCCTACATCGTTCTGGGCATGTTTCTAGAGAGCGCGGCGATGCTGCTTATCTCCATCCCGATCTTTTTTCCGGTCGCGATGGAGCTGGGCATGGACCCGGTAGCTTTCGGTATCTTTGCTGCCATTGCGATGGAGATCGCGCAGATATCGCCACCGATCGGCGTCAATCTTTTCACGATCCACGGCATTTCGAAGATCAACCTGTGGAAGCTGGCACGCGGTGCATTTCCGTTTCTCCTGATCCAGGTCGCGATGCTCTACCTCGTCTATTTTTTCCCGGAGGTTGTCACCTGGTTGCCGGGGCAGATGAAATAACAAACAGAACTAAAGGAGTGCAGTGATGCGCCTAACAGACGAAGAACAGGCCATGTTGGCCGGGGAGATGGGAAAGGCCCAGCAGTGGGCTATTGACCATCAGATCAAGGTAGGCGGGATGTTCGATGCCAAAGATCTGGTTCCCGTCAGCCAAGCCCATATGATGGGCGACCCCGAAGCGGTCGGTGAGGCCGGGGCGGATTTCCTCGAGGGGCTGGCCCGAGACGGTGCCAAAGCGAAAATTCCGACGATCACGGATCCGCGCGGCGTCGACCTGAGCTATTACGAGCCAATGGGTCAGACCGAAGAGATGGCCAGCCTTGAGCGCCGGATCATCGGTGCGCTGGAAAAGATGGGCGTGATGATGACCAACACGTGCATCAACTACCAGACGATCATGCCGCCGATCCGTGGCGATCACGTCGCCTTTGGCGATACTGGAGTGGTGATCTATGCCAATTCTGCCTGCGGAGCCCGGTCAAACTTCGAGGGCGGTCCTTCGGCGCTGGCCGCCGGCCTTACGGGTCGCACACCGCGCTACGGTCTACACCTCGATGAAAAGCGCCAAGCGACGCGCCGTCTGCGCGTCAGCGAACAGCCAAAGGGGCTGACCGATTGGGGTATCCTTGGCGCGGTCGCAGGCAAAACCGTCGGTTCCTACTGGGAAGTGCCGGTGATCGAGGGATTGGAAGTCGTGCCGACCTCGGACGAGATGAAGCACCTTGGCGCGGCGATGGCCAGCTATGGTTCAACTCCACTATTCCACTTGGCTGGGATAACGCCGGAGGCACCGACCCTTGAAGCGGTCGGCGGAGAAAAGCTTACAACCGAGGTTCTGGACGCCGATGCCATGAACGCGATGCGCTCGCGCTTTGGAGGCAAGGGTGACAAGCTGGACGTGGTGGTATTCGCGGCACCGCAGCTGTCGCTCGTCGAGATGGAGCAGGTGGCCTCGCTTTGCAACGGCAAGAAGATGAAGGTTCCGCTGTTCGCTTGCGCCGCTCCGCAGGTCTATCCTGACGCACAGCGCATGGGCTTCGTGGAAAAGATTGAGAACGCGGGCGGCAAGGTTCTTGTCGGCACATGTTTCTACAACGGTTTCGCGCGCGAAGTGGGCGAGGCCAATGGCTGGAAGCGGCTGTTGAGTAACTCGGCCAAGATCGTGAACATTCTGGGCGGCTACGGCTACGAGCCGGCGCTCGCAAGCATGGAAGATTGCGTATCTTCCGCAATCGCAGGGGAGATCGTCTAATGATCGTGCTGAATTGCCATAAGGGTATCGGAGAGAGCGTGCAGGGCGAGGCGCTTGTTGCAAAGGATAATTTCTCGGCGCGCTATGATCTGGATAGGATCAAGGGTGTTTTCTCGCGGCCGGACCACGCGCTTGCCGGGCAGAGCTATGACGGCAAAATCCTTGTCATGAACACGTCGAAGGGCGGCGTCGCCTCGGCCTGGATGCTGCACGAGATGAAGGCCCGAGGGGTCACGCCCAAGGCGATCCTGTTCAACACCGCCAACACGATCCTCGCTCAGGGCGCGGCGCTGGCCGGGTTGACCATGTGTGACCGGTTCGAGAGAGGCGACGTCACGGATTTGATTCAGAACGGTGATGTGCTGGAAATTGATCCCGAGGCCGGAACGGTGACGATTACCAACAGGGATTGAATTCTCCCGACACCCGTGGCTGGGGAATCCGAAGTGACATCACGTTACGTTTCGGTCCTCGCCACGGGATTGTTTCTGGCCGGCGAATAGCATCCGTCGCGGTGAGATGGGGCGGATATGCCTCGGTTGTATTCCGAGTCGTTCAGACATCTCGAAACGCCACGCTCGAACCGTGGCCGACAGACCTTTGAGGTCCGACGATTGACCCTATGAAGAGACTTTCCGTTCTACCCGCTGTGGAGTGGCTGCGTGCCAGCACTCGGTCTACTGTAAAGTCCGACATTCTGGCCGGGCTCACCAATGCGGCGATTGTTCTGCCGCAGGGCGTGGCCTTTGCCACGATTGCCGGGCTGCCGCCGGAATACGGACTTTATACTGCGATGGTGACCGCAGTTGTCGCGGCTCTATTCGGGTCTTCAATGGTGATGGTCTCGGGCCCGACGACCGCGATTTCCGCGCTGTTGTTCGCGACGCTGGACGGAATGGCAGAACCAGGCAGTGCGCGGTTCGTAGAACTCGCCCTGCTGCTGACCCTGCTCGTCGGAATCTTCCAAATCATGGCCGGTCTGGCGAGGCTCGGCGGGCTAGTGTCCTTCGTGTCTCATTCCGTGATCGTTGCTTTCACTGCCGCCGCTGCGCTTTTGATCGGCGTGAGTCAGCTTGCGGGTGCTCTGGGCGTGTCGATCCAGAGTGGCGGCAACGTCGTCGAGCGGCTGGTGCGCTTGGCCGAGTCGACGCACGAGATGAACATTGTGGCGTTGTTGATTTCCGGCGCGACCTTCGTGACGGTCGCCGTTTTCCAGACTTTTCTGCCGCGCGCGCCAGGGTTCCTTATCGCGCTGTTTGTGGGTGCCGGTCTGGCTGCGACGATAGGTGCCGAGGAAAAGGGGGTCGAGATGCTGTCGGCAATCCCCGCTGCGCTGCCGAGTTTTTCGGCGCCGCATATCACTTGGGCGGACGTGGTGCTGCTGGCGCCCGGTGCCGCGGCCGTGGCGCTGGTAGGCTTGCTTGAGGCCATCTCGATAGGACGCACCTTTGCACTACGGCGGAGAGAGAGCTTCGCTCCGAACCAGGAGATCGTGGCACAGGGACTGTCAAACACCGTTGGAAGCCTGTTCCAGTGCTATGCGGGGTCGGGTTCCTTCACGCGTTCGGGTGTGAATGCGGAGGCCGGAGCGAAAACGCCGCTGTCGGCGATATCAGCGAGCCTGTTTTTGGCAGCAATCCTCGTAGCTTTCGGAGGCTACATGACGGTCATTCCGAAACCGGCGATGTCAGGTTTGATCCTGTATGTCGCGTGGCGGTTGATAGATCGCAAGGAGGTCCGCCATATCGTAACGAAATCACGGCCCGAAGCGGTAATCCTGGTGTTGACGCTGGCTTCGGGGCTGTTCCTGGAACTGGATTATGCGATCTATGTCGGAGTCATCGCTTCGCTTTCGGTGTTTATTTACGAGAGCGCGCATCCTTCGCTTCTGGTCAGCGCGCCGGTTGAGGCGGCCAACGGGCGCAGGAAGTTTCGAAATGCGGTTTTGCTGGGGTTGCCTGAATGTCCTCAGGTCGTGACCGTCCGGCTGGACGGTCCTCTTTATTTCGGATCGGTCGAGCATGTTAAGGCTGAGTGGAAAGCCATTCGCACACAACGCCCGGAGCAGAAGCACGTCATTTTTTACTTGAAGGGGGTCGGCAAGATAGACCTAGCAGGGGCGGATTTTCTGATACACGCGATCCGTGATACCCGCGCCCAGGGTGGTACGTTCCATATAGTTGCAATGTTTCCGCCCTTATTGGAATGCCTGCGTCGCTTTCACGTTATCGAGGAGATCGGCGAGGACCATCTACATATTTCCAAGGGGGATGCCCTGTCATCGGTTATAGTAGAGATATCTCCGTCAATCTGTGCTGTCTGCACCAAGCGGGTGTTTTCGGAATGTGACTACCTTCCGGGCGCAGAGTGAACTGTCACTGGGGAGTGAAAGAACTTGGGGGGCGCATGAAGGTGAAATCTCTCCGGATCAAGCCATGCCAAGTTCAGGCTGTGCTGAACCCAAAACTCTCCACCGTCGCCGCTAAATCACCTTCTGCCGGATCGTGCGACGCCGGAAATGCAAAGGCTATAGGCCGAACTTGGAGCGCGTCACTCGTTTCGGGAGGCCGCTCTTATTATGGCGTAACTGCCCTTCGTCGCGCGACAGTGCTGTCTTGATACCTGGAAGCTGATCGCGGAATTCTTCACGTACGTTCCAGTGCACGCAGGCCGGACGTGCCTTCATCAGTCCTGCGCGCGCGATGCCGAAGGTAGGCGGAGCGCACCAAAGGCAAGATCCGAGTCAGATCGTAAAGTTATATATAGGTATCAAGGGAATCTGGCCGATTCGCTCTCGTATATTCTCTGAAATTACGAATTTTCGTTTATTTGAGCTACATCAAGGAGCTTTTTCGACGGGGCGTGGCCGGAGTCTGTCAGTCTTCACGCACGAGTATCGCTTTAAAAAATTGCATATGACTTAAATTCTGCACAAATTTTGCCAGGCTTTGAGTTGGAAGGTGGTCGAAATCTATAAGAGTTTTGTGGGAATCGCGTAATACTATATAGAAGAGGGAAAAGGAGACGATCATATGCAGGAAGCTGAAGTGCGGGGGCGTCGCAAGGCCAAGTATAAACTGGCAAGTGAAATCCTTCTTGATCAGATCGAAAAAGGAGATCTGCGGCCGGGCGATCAGCTTCCGTCCGAAGGTCAGCTGGTGGCGCAGCTTGGATACAGTCTCGGTACTATACAGCACGCGTTGAGGCATTTGTCGGCAATGGGTGCCGTAGTGCGCGTGCATGGGTCCGGAACCTTCGTGTCTGGCGTCCGTCCTCCAGATGAACATCTGCGTCACTTCCGATTCAGGTCGGAAGAAAATGGCGACCTGTTGCCGGTTTTCTTCGAAACCGAGAGCATCGAGCACACAGAGGCTCAAGGCCCGTGGTCCCGTTTTCTGCAGAGCGAGTCAAAAGGATACGTCAAAATCCAGAGGCTGATAAGCGTCAACCGTGAGTTTGAAATTTTCAGTGAGCTTTACCTGCCTGCCTCGCGGTTTCCTGATCTTCTGGCGATGGAGCCGTCAGATCTCGATGGGGTCTCAGTGCGCGACTTGCTTGCCGACAAGCTGAATACGCCCACGGTGCATACTGAGCAAACGATGCTTTGCGGCACATTTCCCCCAAGGGTCACACGACGGATCAACATGCCTTTCGGTGTGACCGGTCTGACTCTGACGATCCGCAGCGAAACGTTTCGTCAGACGCCAGTTATCTGGCAGCGCGCCTTTGTTCCCCCGAGCGACCGAGAGATGGAATTTCTAGACACCGCGCCCAACCCGGCGCGGCGGAAGTAACCGCCGTGGACAAGGCGGGATTTAATAAAAGAAACGAATGTACACAACAGGGAGCTTTCCAATGTACTATCCTCCTCAAGAACGCCATCCCGCAGCATTGCGCACTTTCCGCCGGATGATCCGATCTGCCGTGGCGGTGGTCGCGACGAGCCTTGCGCTGAACGGTCCGGCCATAGCTGCCGACTTCCCGGAAATGACACTTAAGTTCGGCCATCCCTACAACGAGTCGCATCCTCTGGCGCAGGGCGCTCAGCGTTTTGCCGATACGGTACAAGAGCGTAGCAATGGCAACATTACCGTTCAGGTGTTCCCGAATTCGACCATCGGGTCGTCCAAGGAGTTGGTCGAGGCGATGCGCGTCAACGTGGTAGACATCGCGCTGGTGCCGACGACCAACGTCGCCAGCTTCTACCCCAAACTCGACGTGTTTTATCTGCCCTTTGTGTTCCGCGATCGCGAGCATGCCTATGCTGTGTCGGACGGCGAGGTCGGCCAATCCATGTTCGAGGACATGAGAGAGAAGATCGGCATTCGAACCCTTGCCATGTACGAAAGCGGGTTTCGTACAATCACCACGCGCGACACCAAGGTCGAAGCACCTGAAGATATGCAGGGCATCAAGTTTCGTGTGATCAACAACCCGCTAAACGTCGCGACGTTCGATGCACTGGGCGCGAATTCAACCCCGATGCCGATATCGGAGGTTTTCACCGGCCTTCAACAGGGCACCGTGGATGGTCAGGACAATCCCGTCGGCAATGTCCGCGCTTTCGGCTTTGACAAGGTGCAGGGCAACATCACCCTTTCGAACCACCAGTGGGCCGGGATCATGTTCCTGATCAATGACGGCAAGTTTGCGGGCTTCGACGAAGCGACGCAGGAGCTGATCGCCAGCGTCGCCAAGGAGACCGAGGCCTGGGAGCGCGAAGAGATCAATCGTGTCGAGGGCGAGTTGCTTTCAGAAATGGAAGCGGACGGTATGGTCGTGACCCGTCTGACCCAAGAGCAGTCCCAAGCCTTTCAGGACAAGATGTCGGCTGTCTGGGAAGAGTACAGCGATCGCCTGGGCCAAGACCTGATCGACGCTGTGGTGAACGCAGAGTAAGCCGGTCCGCCGCTGGAAACACAGGAAGGATTGATTGAGATGAGCGGTCTGAAAACTCTCATGGACTCGACTGAAAAACTTCTGGCGGCGGCCTGCGTCCTGGCCTTTGCGGTAATGCTGGGGCTGGGGGTGCTGACTGTGTGGTACCGGTTCGTCATTCAGGACTCGCTTTCTTTTCCTGACGAGCTGATCCGGTATCTGTTCGTCTGGCTGGTCGCGTTGGGCACGGCCATCGGGTTGCGACGCAATATACACGCGGCCATCGGGGTGTTTGTGCAGCGCCTTCCGGCGCCCTTGATGCGCGGTGCACTTGTGTTCTCGTCGCTATGTGTGATCGGTTTCCTTGCGGTTGTTTTTTACACCGGCTGGCATGCGGCAGAGAGCGCCGCGAGCCAGATATCACCGGCGATGCAGATCCCGCTGATCTGGCTTTTCGCCGCGGCCCCGGCAGGAGCGGCCTTCGGCATCCTGTTCACGCTCGAACAGCTTGTAAAACAGGCAACCCTGCCCTTGGCCGACCTGTCGGCCGACGATCACTGACGCCGTCCCGCGGACGATCCAGGTAAAGGACCAGATCATGATTATCGCATCCATATTCGTAACGCTGGTCGTGTTGATGGCGCTGCGGGTGCCGATCGCGGTGGCACTCGGTCTGGCGACCGTGGCGGGCCTTCTGGTCAGCGGCATCAACCTAGAGATCGTCGCGCTCAAGATCGTGGGATCGAACGACTCTTTCCCCTTGCTGGCGATTCCCTTCTTCATCCTTGCCGGCGAGGTCATGTCCACCGGGGGCATGTCGCGGAGGCTGGTGAATTTTGCGCAGTCGCTGGTCGGTCACATGAGCGGCGGGCTGGGCGCGGTAGCGATCTTGGCATCGAGCTTCTTTGCTGCGCTGTCGGGCTCGAACGCGGCTACGGTCGCGGCCATCGGGGGCGTAATGAACGACCCGATGACGGAGAAAGGCTATCGCCCTGCCTTCATCGCGGCAACGATTGCCGCAGCGGGCGTGACGGGGATGATTATTCCACCGTCGATCCTGCTGATCCTTTACGGTGTGGTCACGGGCGTATCGATTTCCGACCTGTTCCTGGCCGGATTCCTGCCGGGGGTGCTGATCTGTATCAGCATGCTGATCCTGAACTACCTGATGACCAAGCGCGAACCGCAGATCGAGAAGGTTCCTTTCGAGGGCGGCGGGGCAGTGCTGGCGTCGTTCAAATCCGCCTTCTGGCCATTGATGATGCCGGTCATCATCCTGACCGGGATCTACGGCGGCGTTTTTACCCCGACCGAAGCCGCCATCGTGGCAGTGGCCTATGGGCTTGTCGTTGGCCTGGCCTTTCGCGAGCTGAAGGTGAAGGCGCTTTACAACGCGTTCTTCAAGGCGGTGCTGTCGTCGTCGGTCGTGATGTTCATCATGAACAGCGCGCATGTCTTTGCATGGTTGCTGACCATTAACCAGATCCCGCAGGGGATATCGCAGTACCTTGCGGAGACCGCGAGCACACAAGTCATCTATATCCTGTTCGTCAATATCTTCCTGCTGGTGGTGGGTTGCATGATGAACGCCGCCGCGGCGATCGTGATATTTACCTCAATTCTTTACCCGGCTGCGATGACCTTCGGGATCGATCCGCTGGTGTTCGGCATCATCATGGTGGTGAACCTGTCCATCGGGACCGTCACGCCGCCGTTGGGTGTCGACCTTTTCATAGCCTCGGCGATAACCGACGTGAAGATCGAGGATATCGTCCGCAATGTCTGGCCATTCATTTTGGTGCTGACCTTCGACTTGATGTTGATCAGCTATTACCCCCCCCTCTCAACCTTCCTTGTCGAGACCTTCGGCTAGATCGACGCCTCCCAAGCTCAACAGAACAAAAAGCAAAGGACGTAATCCATGTCTGCGACTGACTCTGCCACACCCTGGACCGACATGAACAGCGGGGTCGTGCGCGACGCGATTCCCCTCGATCAGCTCGGCGCCGCGTCAATCACACCTGACGGAGATTTCGAAGCAGGCTCCTACGCGTCCTTTACCCTGACTTACACGGCCGGGCTCTACGGTATCGACGACTCCGGCAGTCTGCGAATCTGTTTCCGGTTTGCATCGGACCAGAGCAATCCGCAGTTCGACGACCCGAAGGGGGCGAACTACACTGTGGTCGAGGCGTCGAATGGCGCTGTGCTGCAGGTCAGATGGGACCCCAAGGCCAATGTGCGTCCGTGGGACCGCACGCTCTGGATCAAGGTGGTCAAGGGGTACCTGACCGAAGGCGAAACCATTACCGTGCGGTTTGGTGTGACCGATCACGGTGGCCCGGGGATGCGGTTGCAGACCTTCTGCGAGGACACGTTCGAGTTTCGCGTGTTGGCCGACCCGATCGCGACGTTCAATTTCCAGCCTCTACCGGTGCAGCCGATGATCGCGATCGTGCCCGGTGCGCCGGAACGGTATGTCGCCGTGCTTCCGACCCGGCGGCGCGTGGGGCAGGCATTTGCGTTGAAAATGAAGGGCGAGGATGCATGGGGCAACCCGTCCGACAAGTGCGATACGACGCTGACCATCGAGGCGGACGGCCAGATAGAAGGCCTGCCCGAAACGGTCAAAATGGCACGTGGCCAGCGGGCGACAGTGATCGACGGGCTGTCTGTAACAAATCCGGGCCGTGTTTCGGTCCGCCTGAAGGACGCGGAAGGCTCGGTGGTGGCCGAGACGAACCCCCTGCTGATCGAGGACACCGACCTGATCCATTTCTGGGGCGACATGCACGGCCAATCCGAGGAAACCATCGGCACGGGTTCGGCCGACCAGTATTTCAGCTTTGCCCGCGACTTGGCCTTTGTCGATGCCTGCGGGCATCAGGGCAACGACTTCCAGATCACGGATGCGTTCTGGTCTGAGCTTAATCGCCTAACCGCTACCTATGATCAGCCCGGCACCTACGTGGCGCTGCCGGGATACGAGTGGTCGGGGAACACGTCGCTCGGAGGGGACCGCAACGTCTATTTTCCGACTGACAACCGGACGATCCGACGCTCGTCCCACGCCCTGATCGAGGGCGGCGACGTAAACGGTTCGGACGCACTTACCTGCGAAGCACTGTTCGCGGACCTTGCCGACGCCGGTGAGTGGGACGTGGTGATGTATGCCCATTGTGGCGGCCGTTACGCGGACATCTCTGTTGCGCATGACGGGCGTTTCGAGCGGTCGGTCGAGGTGCATTCGTCGTGGGGTACGTTCGAGTGGATTCTGCATGACGCCTTCCGGCTGGGATATCGCGTGGGGGTCGTCACCAATTCTGACGGACACAAAGGAAGGCCGGGCGCCTCTTATCCCGGTGCCGGCAAGTTTGGAGCGATTGGCGGGTTGTCCTGTTTTCTGATGGACAAACTGGACCGCGAGACTTTGTTGGACTGCCAGCGCAAGCGTCATCACTACGGAACGACAGGTGGCGCAAACGGGCGAATGATTGTGGATCTTGAAGGCCGATTCACGGAAAATGGTCTGCTCTATCACGATGATCCATCGCTGTTTGAGAATGCTGAAGGGACCGTAGCGGATCGCGCGATGATGGGTGATATCGTGCACCTGCCTTCGGGCGAGATGGAACTGTTCGTTTCAATCGAAACAACGGCGCCAATTGAACGGGTCGACATCTTCAACGGTCTGGAACTCGCTGAGACGGTCCGGCCTTATGGCAAAGACGACCTAGGCCGTCGTATCCGGGTTCATTGGGAAGGGGCAGAGTATCGCGGGCGTTTCCGCGAGGTTATCTGGGATGGTTCAGCCGATGTCTCCGGCAACGCGGTCACCGATGCAACGCCACTAAATTTCCTGAACCGGGACAAGTCATTGGGAGTCGATGGAAATAGCTTGTCCTGGAAGGCTCTGACCACGGGGAACTACGGCGGATTTGACATATCGCTCGCCGACGAGGATTCGGGCAGCCTGAAGTTGCAGACGCCGCTGGTGTCCTTCGAACAGAAGATTGCCGAGATCGGATTGGAAGACACGATATATGACGTATCGGGCGAACTTCCGCGCTTCGTGAAAGTGTTCCGCCTGCCGGATGAAAATTCCCACCGCGCGCTGAGCTTCGCCCGCAAGATCATGCTGAAAGACGATGGGGACAATCCAATCTATATCCGTCTCACGCAGGAAGACGGCACCCGTGCCTGGACCAGTCCAATCTATGTTTACAGGTAGTTGGCGGATTGCAGGTGAGATCGATGCCACAAGGCGCAGCAGACCGGAAGCAAGAAATCAGCCAAGTTTGGCGGCGGAAAATCTTGTCCAGCGTTCTCATCCCGCCTGCGAAGATCTGTGCATGGACATCGCATACCAAAAGTAAACGCAAACAGCCTGAAAGGTGCGGAGACTACAACGCAAAGCTTATTGTTTTGGCCAATGGCAAACTCCACGGGGCGCAATCATGAAATCGGCATCGGCGCGCGATAAAGACTCTATCCTTCCTCTCATCGAGTATGCAGCAACGTTTGAAAGCAGAAATGTACCCGAAGCCGTTTTGAAACATACGGCGGACCTCTTTACCGACACCATGGGGTGCATTCTTGCAGGCAGTAGCGCCAGAGGGATCAATGAATTACGGGAAACATTGGCCTTCTGGGGAGGAAGTGGCCACGCCACCGTTTTTTCGTTCGGGGAAAAAACCAGCCCTCTCTCTGCAGCGCTGATCAACTCGGCAATGGGTCACGCCAACGATTTCGATGATACACACGATGATGCTGTGAACCACGGCTGTGTCACCCTGGTTCCCGCACTTCTGGCTACGTGTGAAGTTTTGAAACCTCCAGAAAGCTTCGGCAAGCCGAGCTGGGTTCGTTCCAGAAAAATCAGCGGCCGAGAGTTTATTGCAGCGCTGGCCATAGGCTTGGATATCTCCAATCGGCTAGGCATGGCCTTTATCCGCCACCTTCATGTGGGCTGGCTTCCGACAACCCTATGGGGGCCATTCGCCTGCGCCGGTGCATGTGGACGATTGTTGAAACTTGACCGAGATTCAATGTCGAACGCGTTCGGCTTGGCGTACTCTCAAATTCATGCAAACAGACAGGGTTTGGTTGACGGAGTTCTGGCCAAGAGAATCCAACCCGGCTTCAGCTCTTCGGCCGGTGTTCAATCAGCATTCCTTGCTGCCGGTGGCATCACAGGAGCGAAGAATATCGTAGACGGTCAGTTTGGATTGCGAGAATTGTATGCGAACGGCCAATGTGACCCGACGCACTTGCTCGACCGCATAGGTCTCGATTTTGAGACCGCGAATGTCAGTGTGAAGCCATACCCCTGCTGCCGTTGCTCCCATCCAGTTATCGATGCGGCCCTCCATCTGAGCGCCAAGCATGGCTTCAAATGGCAAGATATCGAAAGTGGGACGATTTTCTTACCGCCTCAATCGATGGGCCAGATCGGTCACACCTTCGTCATTCGAGATAACCCCACAGTAGATGCTCAGTTCAGTGCGCAATACACGGCTGCACTGGCTTTCACGAAGGGTTGGCCGAAAATTGATGATTTCGAAAAGATTAAAATACTGGAAAGAAAAGATGTTATCGGTCTGGCCAAAAGGTTTTCCGTGGAAGAGTTTGAAATGGACGCCGCCAGCGTTGTTCCCGTTGAAATGGAAATCGTGCTTAAAAACGGAAGTAGTTTCCAAACGCGGATTGCAGAGACAAAAGGCAGTCCGGGCAACCCTCTCACGGAAGAAGAGCTGAACTTCAAGTTTCGCGACTGTCTATTTCAGTCTGCAAAAAGTTTTTCCAGTGCGGATTGCGATAGGATTCTGAGCTGTCTCAACAAAATCCTCGAATTCGACGACATCACTGATGTAATCGAGTTGTTTTGACGGGACTTTTGCATTCGCCCGAAGAGTGTAAGTGCAGGCCCTCGTGTCACCAGAAGTTATGCGGCGGCGTTGAAGAAGCCGCCGATGAAGGCGACTTCGCCAATACCGCCTGTTTGCTTGTGATGGATTTAGCCAAGTTTGATGGTCCGGATTGTTGCTATTTCGCTTAGCGTCGCTTTGTCAGCTCAGGCCCGAACTTCTGAACCCAGCGATACACTTTCGATCGATCAACTGTGATGCCGCATGCTCAACCTCAAAAGTCTGAGCTTGGTAAAACCGTTTTTTTATGCATCACTTCCCATAACTGGTCGGCTTGTCAAAATCCGGATCTCAGTTTCCTCGCCAGGTTTTAGTTACTCGTGCCGGTCAATCCTTCTGGTTGACCTGTAACAACGAACGTTAACCTGTTGGGATTAAGACGTTCACGGGCGACCCGATTGATCTCCTCCAATGTGACCGCGTTCACCTTGTCATTGCGGTTGGCGATGTATTCCGTGCCAAGGCCGTCCATCTGCATTCCAACGGCTATGTTGGCTATTGTTCCGTTCCCATCAAACCGAAGGGGATAGGCGCCCGTGAGATAGGTCTTGGCGTCTTCAAGTTCCTCTTCAGTGACGCCGTTCTCGCGCAAGCGCTTCCATTCGGCGGTGATAACTTCAACCGCCTCGGCCACACGGTCATTGGCGGACGCGACGCTGCCCATCCAGACCTGGGCATCATCCCGATCTGCGAGATAGGAATAGACGCCATAGGTCAGCCCCCTTTTTTCCCGGACTTCGGTCATCAGCCGGCTTTCAAAACCGCCGCCACCAAGAATGTGATTCAGGATGAAAGCCGCAAAGAAATCGGGGTCTTCCCGTTCCAGGCCGGGTTGGCCAAAGAGAGCGATAGACTGCGGGGTATCGTAATCCACCACCTTTATGCCACCTGGCAGGTTGAGCGTGGCGTCGTCGGGCAGCGGCGCGCCGGTTTCGGGCAGATCCGACAAGAGCTTATCGAGCAGCGCCGACAGTTCCTCGCTGGTGATGTCGCCCACGGCACTGACATAGAGCCGATCGCGTGCCATGGTTGCCGCGTGTGCTTCAACAATGTCGCTACGGGTCAGTGCAGATACGGTTTCAACAGTTCCATTTTCATCGCTGCCATAAGGATGGTCGCCGTAGACGAGTGAGGAAAAACTGTTGCCAGCAATTTCCTGAGGGTCCTTCGCATCCGACTGGATAATCGAGATGATCTGCGCGCGAACCCGCTCTATCGCTTCCTCGTCGAAGCGCGGATTGATGAGGGTATCGCGCAAAAGCGCCATCGAGGCTTCGCGATTTTCGGTCAGAAACCGGACTGACACCCCTAGCGAGTCGGGTCCCGCGTCATAGGAAAACGAGGTGGCCAACGTTTCGGTTGCACGGGAGAACGCCCGAGCGTCCAGGTCTCCGGCACCTTCCTCGAGAAGACCGGTCATCAGGTTGACGGCGCCACGTTTACCCGGCGCATCCAGCGACGTACCCCCGCGAAAGCGCAATTCGAGAGCGACGAAGGGAATCGAATGATCTTCGACCAACCACGCGTCGATACCGCCCGGTGTGGTAATCTCCTTGATATCTACTTCGGCGCTGGCCGGGAGCCCGGCCAGCAGAACGACAGCAGACAAGATGATTGCGGCAAGGCGGTTCATTGGGTCACCTCCTCTGCAGAAATGTAGCCGGTGACGGAATTGTTGTCCTGAGCGAACAGGTCACGTGCGGCTTTCATCACGTCCTCTTCCGTTACGGCCTGAAGGATATCGGGCCAAGACTGAATATCTTCGACCGTCAGCCCCTGAGTCAGGCCGCGACCATAGAGGTTGGCCAAGGAGCCGACATCGTCGCGCGCATAGATTTGCGCTGCGCGGATGCTGGTCTTGATCCGCTCGAGGCGTTCCGCGTTGAAGCCGTCTTCAAGAAAGGTGGTGATCACATCATCCATCGCCTGCTCGGCTTGTTCGAGGGTGAAGCCGGGTGCGGGTACGACCGTAAGATTGAACGTCGTGTCATCCAGCGCCGTGCCGCCGTAGTACGCTCCGGTATAGACAGCCGTGCGTGTGTCGAATTGGAGCTTCTCGTTAAGGATCGAGGTGGTGCCGTCGCCCAATACGTCGGCCAGGATGGTCAGGGCCGCCGCGGTCTTTTGGTCGCCAGAATCCCGCTCGGGAGCCAAGTAGGACCGTTGAAGGTATGGTTGCGCAACGCGAGCGTCCTGAAAGAGTATCCGTCGCTCGGCCAATTGGCGCGGCTCCTGCGGGCGGTTTCGTTCGGGCAGCGTCGGATTGGCCGGGATGGGTTCATAGTATTCCTGGGCAAGGTCGCGCACTTCGTCGGGCGTTACGTCTCCTGCAACAACAAGGATGGCGTTGTTGGGGGCGTAGTAGGTCTTGTAATAGTCCAGCGCGTCGGCAAGCGACAGATCAACCATCTCGTGCTGCCAGCCGATAATCGGAACGCCATAGCGGTGGTTGAGGTACTGTGCTGCGCCTTGCTGCTCACGGAACAGGGCGGATGGATTGTTTTCGATCCGTTGGTTGCGCTCTTCGATGATGACATCGCGCTCTGTCAGGATGTCTTCCTCGTCGAGCTGGAGGTTGACCATGCGGTCACTTTCCATCTTCATCATAAGCTCAAGCCGGTCGGCGGCCACGCGCTGAAAATAGGCGGTATAGTCATAGCTCGTAAACGCGTTGTCGGAACCCCCGTTGCGGGCAACGGTGGAAGAGAACTCTCCCGGTGCCATGTTCTTGGTTCCCTTGAACAGGAGATGCTCGAGAAAATGCGCCACGCCCGAGACCCCCGGGTTCTCATCAGCGGAGCCTGCGCGGTACCAAACCATGTGCATCACGACAGGTGCGCGGTGGTCCTCGATGACGACGACATCCATGCCGTTTTTCAGTGAAAACGTGGTGACCATGTCATCAGCTGCGGCCGATGCGGCAGACATAACGAAAAGGCACACGCCGGATAGCCAATTGCGCATGGGGGACTCCCTTAAAGAATGCGAACACATTGCAGGGTAGATACGCCGCCCACGAGACGATTCAACAGTTCTGACCTTGTTGTGAGCGGTCGGCTGGTGTCAGCGCCTTGTACCAGCCGGCGGATATGAGGGTGTGGGAACCCCGATCCGGCGCAAGCGAGTCGCCTCGGCGCTCGAATCCAGCCACTGGCGCTTATACGCGAGGTTATAGTCATCATTCCTGCCGATATTCAGGATGTTGACACGGCCGCGCTGGCGGCGGATCTCGACATCCTCGCGCGCGAGGGTCTGGCGGATGCCCGGCACGACGCCGAATCGGTTGGCATAGTTCACGAGGCCACCGTCGGCGCGTCCGATCCCGGTGTTGGCCAGCGCAGCGGGATTGCCACCAAGCGCGGCCACGCTGTCACCGCGCGGTGTGGGGTCGGTGATGTTGGTGCCGCCAGGCGTGGGTGCGGGCAAGGCGCGATAGCTATCAGGAGCCTGGAGAGGCTTTCCGGGGACGATGTTGAACTCTTCGGGTCCGTTGCCCGTGTTCTTGATCCGCGAAAGCGTGATGTCCCTGTCACGACCACCACAGGCGGAGACCGCCATCGCGAGGGTCAAGACCAAAATCGCCGGAAGTTTCATTGCCCACTCCTGCTCCGTTCCGTCAGACTTACCCTATTCGCTCCGGAACGTCACGCCGCCTTTTTACTGTCCGAGCTGAAGATTACCATGCCAAAGGCACCAATGAAAACCGCGATATCGGCTACGTTGAACGAGGTCGGGTTAGTGAAGCCGCAACATGACATGTTCAGGAAGTCCGCAACGGCGCCGTAGATAAGGCGGTCGATGACGTTGCCGAGAGCCCCCCCCACCAAAAGACCTGCCGAAATCTGCTGCCAGCGGCCATGCGGGTCGGTCCAGACCCACCACAAAACCGCCCCTACAATCACCAGAGCGACCACAATCCAGATCCAGGGGCTGGCCCCGGCGAAGGCGCCGAAGTTGATGCCGGTGTTCCAGGCCATTTCGAGGTTCAGATAGGGCGGCAGGACCTCGATCGAGCGCACTGTCTTGAGGTCCAGGATCTGGACGATCCAGTATTTAGTGATCTGATCGAGTACGAAAATGATACCCGCGACCCACGCAAGCGTGCGCATACTGCTCTCCTTCAAGGCCCGCTTGCATGTGCCGGCCGCTTATCGTTTCGGTTCTTAGTGCCGGAAATGGCGCATGCCGGTCAAGACCATGGCGAGCCCGGCCTCGTCGGCGGCGGCGATCACCTCGTCGTCACGCATAGAACCGCCCGGTTGGATTACTGCGGTCGCGCCGGCCTCGGCGGCTGTCAGCAAGCCGTCGGGAAAGGGAAAGAACGCGTCGGACGCCACCACGCTGCCCTGGGTGAGCGGCGCGGAGAGACCCAGCTCCGCAGCCATATCCTGCGATTTGCGGGCGGCGATGCGGCAACTGTCGACGCGGCTCATCTGGCCCGCGCCGACGCCCACGGTCGCGCCATCCTTGACGTAGACGATGGCGTTGGATTTCACGTGCTTGGCGACCTTCCAGGCGAACAGCATGTCAGCCATTTCCTGGTCCGACGGCGCGCGCTTGGTCACAACCTTGAGGTCGTCCGCCGACACCTGCCCGCTGTCCTTGTCCTGCATGAGGTAGCCGCCCGAGACCTGCTTGAGCATCAACGCGGCCTGGGCCGGGTCGGCAAGGCCATCGGTGGTGAGCAGGCGTAGGTTTTTCTTCGTGGCGAAAACAGCCCTGGCGTCGTCGTCGGCGCCAGGCGCGATCACCACTTCGGTGAAGATGCCGGCAATCTCTTCAGCGGTGGCGCCATCAAGCGGCTGGTTCAGCGCGATGATGCCGCCGAAGGCTGAAGTACGGTCGCAGTCAAAGGCGCGCATGTAAGCCTCTTTCAGCGTGCTGGCGCGGGCCACGCCGCAGGGGTTGGCGTGTTTGATGATGGCGCAGGCGGGGCCGTCGACGGGGGCGAACTCGCTGACCAGCTCAAACGCTGCGTCGGTGTCGTTGATGTTGTTGTAGCTGAGTTCCTTGCCCTGCACCTGTTGTGCCGTCGCGACGCCGGGACGGGCGGAGCCGTCGGTGTAGAACGCCGCACTTTGATGCGGGTTCTCGCCATAGCGCAGGGTTTGCGCCAGCTGTCCGGCCACGGCGCGGCGGCGCGGAGCGGTCTCGTTCAGGGCTCCGGCCATCCAGCCCGAGACGGCGGCATCATACGCGCCGGTGCGCGCATAGGCGTTGAGCGCCAGTTTTTGGCGGAAAGCATAGGTTGTCTGACCATCATGGGTGTCCAGCTCGGCCAGCAGGGCCTTGTAATCCTGAACATCCACGACGACGTTGACGAAGGCGTGGTTCTTGGCCGCCGCGCGGATCATGGCCGGGCCACCGATGTCGATATTCTCGATGCAGGTGTCATAGTCGGCGCCCTTGGCGACGGTTTCCTCGAACGGGTAGAGGTTCACCACCAGCAGGTCGATGGGGCCGATGCCGTGCTCGTCCATCGATGCCCGGTGGTCGTCATTGTCGCGCAGCGCCAGAAGCCCGCCATGCACCATCGGGTGGAGCGTCTTGACGCGTCCGTCCATCATTTCTGGAAAGCCCGTCACTTCGGCCACATCTTTTACGTCGAGTCCCGCGTCGCGCAGCGTTTTGGCGCTGCCGCCGGTGGACAGCAACTCCACATCGCGTTTGGCTAGCGCATGGCCCAAATCGACCAGACCGGTCTTGTCGGAAACGGAAAGCAGCGCGCGGCGCAGGGGGGCGAGATCGGTCATTGGGCAACCTGTCCTTGTGGCAGTCTATGGGTATCGTTCAACTGAGCGCCACTGGTTTTCGTCCGTCTTCTGCCAGATCGCGCACGCCGATCGGAGAGTCCTGCGGTTTGGCCAGTGACCACCTTGTGCGCGTCGCATACTCCATTGCGCGGCCGGATAGAACGATTTGTTTGGTCGCACGTGGCTTCAGCCTGCCGGATTCCAGATAAACGCTTGATTCTACGGACAGGCTGGTGCTGCCATCACCTCGGAAGATCCATATTTCACCGCTTTTCAACGCCATCGAGACGGCAGTTCCACCCATATCGACAGAGACATCGACATCGGGATGCAGGTGAAACCGGATGTCAAACGGAACGCCCCTTAGCTTCATCGCATCGATGGCACGATCAAAAAGCTTTTTGTCTGAGTCCTCCAAGGCAAGAAGCATATCCTCGCCCGCGATGCCGCGTCCGTCAAACGTCATTTCCAGCTTGCGCACGTGTGTAAGTCCGTATCCCCGGACATAACCGTCGTGACCGCCTTCGAATGTCAGGCCATCCGGCGCGTGGTTCACCCTGATCGGAACGTCCCGGGGGCCTTCGACCAGATAGTCCTGCTTTTGCGGTCCCTTCCCGAGGCGGCTGCTGGATTGGCCGTTAAGCACAAGGGTCGAATGTGACGGCGTGGCCCGTCCGGCGCGACGCCAGGCAGTACCGAAAGTGGCACCGCTACCGCAATTCACGATCAACGGCCGCCGCCCTGCCGTCAATTCAAACGCGAGTGTGGAGGCATGCGCGCTGGCAGACGCCTTCGCTTGGGGTGGAACGGCGGCGTCGATGATCAGGGAGCTGCGCCCCGCGCTGAGCCGAGCAAACCCCATGGACAGGCCGTTTGCATGGCGCCCTTTTATCTGGCTTGCCGCAAGCGCGGCATCGAGCCGACCGTCAATTCCCCGCCCTCCGCCGTGAAAGCAGGCAAGCCCGCCGTCGGCATGGCGAAGGGTGCGCAGCGTGGGGCTGATGCGTTCGATGGCCGTCCAGTGCGCGGGCAAGGGGTTTTGCCCGGCCTCGGTCAAGGTTTCGGCGGCCCAGGTCAGCAGCGTGAAGACTTCCAGCAGTTCTTCAGGGTTTCGGGTCGGCAGACCTCCCTGTTCATCAATCTGACGCGCGCACTCACGGGCCAGGGCGACCGACGCCGGGCCTACATTCGCCGATAACCCCTCAAGGGAAAGGCCGGCGTAGACAAGGCCGGTCAGAGCCTCGAACCGGGGAAGCCCGGGTGCGGTTGCACGCCAACGCCGCGCAAGGAACTGCGTTTGCTGCGAGAGCGATCGCAAAAATAGATCGGATTGCGCCTGTGTTCGGCCCGACAGCAAAAAAATCGCATGATTGATCCAGCGGATGACGCGCCGCCCTGCAAGATCAGGTGTCCAGCCGGGGCCACGCCCGCGCCCATAAAGTTCGATCCAGCGCCAGAGCCAGTCTTGCGCACAGGAACGTGCCTTGGCATCCCCGGCTGCCGCAAGGTCGTCCAGCCATGTAAAGCCATGTACTTCTCGGGAAAAAGCAGTGTCCGGAGGGTGGATATCCCACGGCGACTTTTCGGAGTCCCGCACAAGGGTGCCCGCAAACAGGAAGTTCCCGGCGCAAAGCTGCCGGCCCCGGGCGAAGCTGCCGATGGTACGTGGGTCGGGCTGTGACAGGAATGCAGTTATACGGCCGCCGAACGTTGCCCGGCGAGCCGCCAGACGATTGAGCAGCCGCGTTACGCGCGGTATATCTTGATCGGGTGTCGACATCGGTTCCCAGCCTCGGCACGCTCTTTTTGGCGCTGTTTGGCAAGTATACTCTGCCCAGCAGCTCAAGTCACGGAGGAACGCGACAGGCTTGCCTAGTCCCGGTGCAGTACCGCGATATAAAACCCGTCCATTCCGCCAAGATCGGGCCAGTAGTCCGGTCGCAGGCGAAGGCCGCCTTCCTCGGTACGCCAGTCAGTCTCGATGCCGGGCAAGTCGAGCGCCGAGCGGTCTGTCTGCAGGCCGGAATGACGGGCAAGCGCGTCCTCGATCTGGACTTCACCTTCGTCCGGCAGAAGCGAGCAGGTGCAGAAGACAAGCCGGCCACCGGGCTTCAGAAGGGTAAGCGCGTGATCGAGCATTTTCGCCTGCAATTCGATCAGCGCGCCGAACTCCGAGCCGTCCTTGGCGTAGGGCAGGTCGGGATGGCGGCGGATCGTGCCTGTAGCGGAACACGGCGCATCGACAAGGATGGCGTCAAAAGGAGCCTGTTGGTACTCAAGAGCATCGCCAACGACCAGATCGGCGACAAGCTGGGTTCTGCTGAGATTTTCAGACACGCGTTCCATCCGCTTTTCCGAAATATCCAGCGCAGTGACTTGCGCGCCTGCCGCAGCGAGTTGCAGCGTCTTGCCGCCAGGTGCGGCACAGAGATCGAGAACGCGCTCACCCGCCTTTGGCGTGAGAATACGCGCGGGCATGGCGGCTGCAACGTCCTGCACCCACCAGGCGCCATCCGCAAAACCGGGAAGGGCAGAGACCTGACCCGGGTCCGTCAGTCGCAGTGAACCGCTCGGCAAAACCGCCGCGCCCAGTCGCTCGGCCCATTCGTGAGGGTCTTCGTCTGGTTTCAGTGTCAGGTCGACGGGGGCACCTGCAAACTGCGCATTTTCCATCGCCGCGACCGCACCGTTGCCCCACGCTTGGACGAGTGGCTCGCGCAACCAACCGGGCATGCGAGGGATGCGCAGGTCTTTCCAAGGCTTGCCGGCGTCGCCCGCCATCTGTCGCAGAATTGCATTTACCAGCCCGCGCAAGCGCTTGTAGCGTGGATGCGTTCCAACGAGCGAGACCAGTTCGTCCACCACGCCGTGTGCGTCCCCGCCCATGCAAAGTTCGACCGTGCCGAGGCGGAGGATGTTCATTACGTGCAGTTGCGGTGTCTTGCGCAACTGGCGGGCCAACAGACGGTCGGCCCGGTCGATACCGCGCAGCGTGTCGCTGGCCAGACGTAATGCGCGCGCGCGATCCGCAGGTGAAAGGCGCGAGAGCGGAGCGTTGAGCTCAGCCAGAAGGCGGCCTTCCCCCATGACCTTATCAAGCAGGGCCACGGCGGTACTGCGGGGGGTGGGCGAGGGCATGTCAGTTCCTTGGCCTTTGAACAGAACGCGCCTATATCAGGCGTACCCAGAGGAAGGAAGCCCGGCCATGACAGCCGAAAGCAAGGACCTGCCCCCCGAAGCGAAACGCGCCTTGGCAGAGGCCGAGGAACGTCGCAAGGCGGCTGAAGAAATCAATATGCCGACCGAGTTGGGCGGGCGGAAAGGCCCCGAACCAGTGCGCTTCGGGGACTGGGAGAAGAAGGGCATTGCCATCGACTTCTGAGCAATACCCCGCCTAACACACTAACGCAGGTTTAGATCTGCATACTCTCCGGCGCCTTGGTCAGAGATGAAACGGACCGTGGAACCCTGAACCTTTACCGCCTGGCAGTTTGGACCAAGATTTCTCTGACCCCAGTATAGATCGCGACAGAAATAGCCCGATTTCCATTGCCAAGCACCTGTAACCGGGCGACCAAAAGCCTTTCCCTTGATTTGGCCGGAAGGCGTCACAGTAAGGTTGATACCAAGCCGGGTGAGGTTCCGATCAGCAACGACCGACAAGAATTCAGACTTATTGTCGATCTGGTCGAACTCCTCCGCGATGGCTGGTCCGCTGGCAAACGCAGCGATTAACGCAATAACAGTCAGGCGCATTTTCTGGCTCCCGTAACAAACAATATCTAATACGGGGCACTGGCGGGTCTGGATTAGTTTTCGTTCAACCCCAGTACGTCCAACATGTCGTATTCGCCTGGTTTGCGTCCCTGACCCCACAAAGCGGCCTTCAAGGCACCTCGGGCGAAGACAGCGCGGTCAGAAGCAACGTGACGCAGAATGATGCGTTCGCCCTCTGTCGCGAACATCACGTCATGCTCACCCACGATATCGCCGCCCCGAATGGCGGTGAAGCCGATATGACCAGGCTTGCGAGCGCCCGTAATGCCGTCGCGGCCCCGGTCGGCATTCTGTTCCAGCAATATTCCGCGCCCGTCGGCGGCCGCCTGTCCGAGCATGAGTGCGGTGCCAGAAGGCGCATCGACCTTCTTGTTGTGATGTGCCTCGATCACTTCGATATCGTAATCCTCGTCCAGGGCGGCGGCGACTTTCTTTGTCAGTTGAACGAGCAGGTTGACGCCAAGGCTCATGTTGCCAGCACGGATGATGGTCGCGTGCCGGCCGGCCGCGGAAATCTTTGAAAGATCGTCATTGGCAAGGCCGGTGGTGCCAATGACGTGAACGCATCGTGCCTGCGCTGCCAATGCTGCGAACTCGACCGTGGCTGTAGGCGCCGTGAAATCCAGCACGGCATGTGCTTTCGAAATTGTTTCCAGTGGATCGTCTGACACAAAAATGCCCACAGGCGCACCGCCCATCGCTTCGCCTATGTCTTTACCAATCCAGGCGTGACCGCTTCGTTCCAGCACGCCGATAAGTCGCGCGCGTTCCGAGGCTTGCACCGTCTCGATCAGCATTTGGCCCATGCGACCGGAGGCGCCCGTCACTACGATACCTGGCAGGTCGGTCATGTCATTCTCCGTCTTACTGTTTGCATTCCTTAACTCGGTGATCATCGCTTGGCAAAGCCATGCACAAGGCTTAGATGCATTCTTATGGCAAAGAACAAGTTCCATGATGGGCCCGGACCGTCGCAGCGGCAATTACGGGTTGGAGAGTTGATACGCCGGACGCTGGCCGATGTGCTTGCGCGCGGTGATATCCATGACCCCGACCTGAACCGTCTCTCGGTTACGGTGGGCGAGGTGCGCACATCGCCCGATCTGAAGGTGGCGACGGCATATGTTCTGCCTCTTGGCGGTCATGGCAAGTCCGACGTGCTGGAGCTTTTGGGTCGCAACAAGGGCGAGTTGCGCCGAATCATCGGCAAAAAGGTTGGTCTGAAATTCGCACCGGAATTGCGGTTCCGGCTGGATGAAACGTTCGACCAGCTTGATGAGACGCGGCGACTGTTCGCGCAGGACGCCGTACGGCGCGACGTCGAGAACTGAGCCAATGTGGCGCGTGGTGCTTTTGGGGATGACGCTGATGGCCGGGCCGGCTTCGGCCGTCGAGTGCCAGCAGATCAGCTATGACGGTGCGCGTTTTACCACCTGCAAGGTCGACGTGGGCAAAGACAATTTGCGCCTTTTTCTGAATGACCCGATGTCCGGTGACCCGTTAGGCAGCTTTTCCAGCGTGGAGCGCAATGTGCGCGGAGAGGGCGGCGAGCTTTTGTTCGCGATGAACGCGGGAATGTACCATCAGGACCGAAGCCCGGTCGGGTACTATGTCGAGAACGGTAAAGAAACGAAGCCATTGGTGATGCGGGACGGACCAGGGAACTTTGGTCTGTTGCCGAACGGGGTCTTCTGCATCCGGCCAAATCGCACGGACGTGTTCGAAACGCGACGCTTCGACCGGGACAAGCCCGACTGTAGTTTCGCAAGCCAGTCGGGGCCGATGCTGGTGATCGATGGCAAGCTGCATCCACGTTTTCTCAAAAACAGCGACAGCCTTTATGTGCGCAATGGCGTGGGCTCTTCTGCCGACGGACGCACGGTATGGTTCGTCATTTCCGAGGACAGGGTGAACTTTCATACCTTTGCCAAGGTTTTTCGTGATCTTCTGAAGACGCCGCAGGCGCTGTATTTTGATGGCAACATCTCGCGGCTATTTGCGCCTCAACTGGGGCGGCATGACGGCGGTTTCCCGATGGGGCCTATCGTAGGCGTTGTCGCCGATTGAGCGCCGCTTGACGAATTGACTTGCACGGGGTGCTGCGATACGCGGCGATCTTTACACAGGCTAAGGCAGGAAGGTCATGGGGCGCAAACGCAAGGGACGTGATATTTCGGGCTGGTTGATCGTGGACAAGCCGTCAGGCGTTACTTCGACCGCAGTGGTCAACAAGGTACGATGGGCGCTTCAGGCCAAAAAGGCTGGCCATGCAGGAACACTGGATCCCGATGCGACAGGTGTGCTTGCGGTGGCGCTGGGCGAGGCGACAAAAACCGTGCCGTTCATCACCGATGCGTTGAAAGCTTATCGATTTCTCGTGCGTTTGGGGCAGGCGACCAACACCGATGATGCGGAGGGTGAGGTTGTGGCCGAAAGCAGCGAACGGCCGAGCGATGAAGATATTAAGAGCGCGCTTTCCCGGTTCGTTGGTGACATCCAGCAGGTGCCGCCAAAATTCTCGGCGGTGAAGATCGATGGTGAAAGGGCCTACAAGCGCGCCCGGGAAGGTGAAGAGTTCGAAGTCTCGGCGCGACCGCTTTGGGTGGAGGAATTACTGCTGACCGACCGGCCGGATGCCGATACGGTCGAGCTGGAAATGATCTGTGGCAAAGGCGGCTACGTGCGGTCCATTGCGCGCGACCTTGGCGAGGCGCTGGGGTGCTACGGGCATGTCGCTAGCCTGCGGCGAATTTGGTCCGGCCCTTTCTGTACTGCGGATGGCGTGACGATGGAACAGGTTGAAGCGATGGCACACGATCCTGCGCTGGACGCCTATTTGCGGCCTTTGGAAGAAGGCCTGAGCGAGCTGCCGCGAGTCAGTTGCAATGAGATGAGCGCAGCCCGGCTAAGGCATGGCAATCCTGCTCCGGTGATTGGTGGCGATGTCGAATATGGTGGTGAATGCTGGGCCGCGCTGAAGGGCCAAGCCGTGGCGGTGGGGCACTTCAAGGGCGGTGACCTGTATCCCAGCCGGGTGTTCAACGTCGCCCCGATGGCGCAATGAAGCAAGCTGCTCACGATCCTGGTGGCAAGGTGCGCCTTCGCTTGCCAGACGGTGTTGTCGGTGAGGCGCAGTTTTCGGATTGCGGGCGATACCGGCAGTCCCTGACGCGAGACTGGACGCCGAAAGACGCAGACCCTCGCGCGGTGCTGTTTATCGGTATGAATCCATCGGTTGCAGATGAGTCTACCTCGGATCCTACATGTCATCGGGAACTGATGTTCGCACGCGATTGGGGGTTCACCCGCTACCTCAAAGGGAACGTGCTTGACTGGCGGGCAACCTCACCAAAGGATATTCCACACGATCCCGGTCTCGCGTGCAGCACGGACAACATTCCCGCGCTGGTCGAAATGGCTATGGATGCAGAGATGATTGTTCTGGCCTACGGCAAGCTGCACAATCGGTTTGCGCCGTTGGTGCACGAAGCGCTGTCTGCTGTTGCAGCAACGGGACAGCCGTTGAAATGCTTAGGATTGAACAAGGATGGCTCAGCCAAGCATCCGCTTTACCTGCGGAAGGATACGGCTCTGCAAGAGTTCCCGACGCCGTTTTGAATGGTGGTCGCTTCGAAACGAAAACGGGCACTTTGTAAAAGCGCCCGTTTCCCGTTCTGACTAAATAGCGTCTTTACTGAGGCTCATCTTCCGGTGCATCCAGCGACAGCGCTACAAAGCGCGGTTCGCCAGCGCGACGCACCAAGAGGAGGATCGACTTGCGGCCCGCTTCGCGTGCATCCTCGATTCGGGCTTCCAGGTCGGATATGCTGGACAGCTTTTGTTGGCCGGCCTCGGTGATGACATCACCGGCGCGCATGCCTTTCTCGTAGGCTTCCGACAGGTTGTCGATGTCCGACACGACGAGGCCGTTGGCGTTGTCGTCCAGCTCCAGTTGGCTGCGCAGTTCGTCGTCGAGCTGCGACAGTGTGAGGCCAAGAATTTCGGCTTCGGACGGCGCTTCGGTCTCGCCCGGCTGGGCCGCGGGAACGACGCCTTCAGCCGCTTCGCGGCGGCCAAGCGTGACGCGCAGGGTCTGGGTCTTGCCTTCGCGGAAGACCACGACGCGCACAGTCTTGCCCACGGCGGTGTTCCCGACCCGGCGGACCAGCCCGCGGGTATCCTCGACCTCGTAGCCGTCGAACTGCATGATCACGTCGCCCGCTTTCATACCGGCTTCTCCGGCAGGGCCTTCGGGAACGTCCGTCACCAACGCACCGGCGACCTCTTCGAGGCCCATCGCCTCGGCGACGTCGTCGGTGACGTCCTGAATGCGGACGCCGAGCCAGCCGCGGCGGGTTTCACCGAATTCCTGCAGTTGGTCGACCACGCGGGTCACGACGTTGGAGGCCATCGAGAAGCCGATGCCGATCGAGCCACCGTTGGGTGACAGGATCGCGGTGTTGACGCCGACGACCTGGCCGTCGAGGTTGAAAAGCGGTCCACCCGAGTTGCCGCGGTTGATGGCGGCGTCGGTCTGGATGTAGTCGTCGTAGGTGCCCGAGAGTTCGCGGTTGCGGGCCGACACGATCCCGGCGGAAACCGAGAAGCCCTGACCGAGGGGGTTGCCCATGGCGATCACCCAATCGCCCACGCGGGCGGTGTCGCTGTCGGCAAAGCTGACGAAGGGCAGCGGTTCGTCCGCATCGACCTTGAGCAGGGCGATGTCGGTCTTGGGGTCGGTTCCGATCACCTCGGCTTCGAGCTCGCGACCCGAGAAGAACTCGATGATGATCTCGTCCGCGGTTTCGATCACGTGGTTGTTGGTGACGATGTAGCCGTCTTCGGAGATGACGAAGCCCGAGCCGAGCGCGGACGTGCGCCGGGGGCGGTTGCCCTCGCCGTTGTTCCGGTCTTGGAAATCGCGGAAGAAGTCCTCGAAGGGCGAGCCTTCGGGAACAATTGGTGACGGGCCGGTGCCCTGGGCTACGACGGTCGAGGTCGTGATGTTCACGACTGCGGGGCTAACCTCCTGCGCGAGGTCGGCAAAACTTTCGGGACGGGCATTGGCGCTGATCGCCTGTGCGATGATCAGGGCCGTTGCCAGCGCCGTGAGCCAGATCGCGCGGATCGCTCCAGGCGGCGTCATGGGTTGAGAGAGAGTTTGTGCTTTCACGCGGGACCACTCCTTGATCAGTATTTGGAATTCCGGGGCCTACCGCGTGCGCGCGCGCAGACCGCTCTGGACCTTATTTAGGCACGCTCAACGAGAACGCAAAATTCACAACACGATGTCACGCCCATGTGAACGCTTTGTCAACGGTGGTGCAAGCACCTTGCGTCACGCGCCCACCATTTTGGCGCACCAGACCAGGATTATGCCGAAGGCAAGTGCCGCGAGGCCGACCAGCCGCCTGTGTTCGTCCGGCAGGGTGCGCAGGGCCGCCAGCATCTGTTCCACAAGCGAAGGGGCCAGTGCGTACACCAGCCCCTCGACAATCAGCACGAGCCCGAAGGCCAGAAAGATCGTTCCGATCAATTTGTGACGTCCTCGTCGCCCGCGTTGTCTTCCGCGGCCTCCTCGGCGGCGCCTTCCCTTTCGGCTTCCGCCTCCTCGGCCTCTTCCGCCTCTTGCTGGGCGGCGTCCTCTTCAAGGCGCTGGCGTTCGCTTTCAGGCAGGTCGGGTGAAATCTCTGTCTCCGGTGCCATATCGCGGAGACGGTCGATGTCGATATCCTCGAGCGCAACCTGGCCCAAGCCATCGGCGCGCACAGCGTCGAACATCTGGCCCAAGAACTCGCTGTTCGGCGAAAAGACCAGCGTGGAGTTTTCCTCGTTCATTGAGCGTTCAAGCGCGGCGAGCGAGCGGTAGAAAGCGAAGAAGTCGGGATTGTTGCCGAAGGCTTCGGCATAGATCCGGTTCCGCTCGGCGTCGGCTTCACCGCGGGTGATCTCGGCCTCGCGTTCGGCGTTCGACACGGTTTCCACCACCGTCCGGTCGGCGGCGGCGCGGACGCGCTGGGCGGCCTCGTTACCGCGGGCGATCTCGTCGGCAGCCTCGCGTTCACGTTCGGCCCGCATCCGGGCGAAGGTGGCTTCGAGGTTTTGCTGCGGCAGATTGGTCTGCTTCAGTCGGACGTCGACGATTTCGAGCCCCAACCCGGCCGCGCTGGCGCGGGCCTGTTCAAGAATACGCACGGCAAGTTCGCGCCGTTGCGGCGACAGGATCGTGTCGGATGTCACCTGATCAGCGCCGAGAACCTCGCGGATTTGGGCGTTCAGAACAGAAGCGAGCCGATCTTCGGCAACGCGGGTACCGCCGATGCCGACGGCTTGCCGGAACTGAACCACATCTGCGATCCGGTAGCGGGTGAAGGCGTCGACCACGAGGCGGCGATCATCAGATGGCGTGACCTCGATCGCGTCGGTATCCAGCGACAGGATGCGGCGGTCATAGCGCACGACCTCTTGGATCACCGGGATCTTTATACCGATGCCCGGCTCTTCGACGACCTTTTTGATCTGGCCGAATTGCAGCACGAGCGCTTTTTCACGTTCGTCCACGATGTAGAGCGAGGACAGGATACCGATGATCGCAACGGCGAGGACGGGAAGTAGCAGAGCGGATTTACGCATCAGTTCGATCCTCCGTTGCCGGTCTGTTTGGAGCGGCGTAACTGGTCAAGGGGCAGGTAGGGCAATACGCCCTCGCCCGAGGCCCCGGTGGATTCGTCGAGCAGGATCTTGTCCATCCTGCCCAGCGTGCGTTCAACGGTTTCGAGGTAGAGGCGGCGCTGCGTCACTTCGGGTGCCTCGTTGAATTCCTGCGCCACGGCGATGAAGCGGCTGGCCTCACCGATGGCTTCGTTCACCACGCGGGCGCGGTAGCCCTCGGCCTGTTCGAGGATCTGCGCGGCCTCACCGCGAGCCTCGGCCAGAACGCGGTTGGCGTAGGCGTCTGCCAGACGTTGTAGGCGGTCACGTTCCTGTTCGGCGGCCTGAACCTCGCGGAAGGCGTCGATCACGTCACTCGGCGGATCGGCGGTGTCGAGGTTGACCCGGACGATGTTGATACCGCTTTCGTACTCGTCGAGCGTCGCTTGGATATTCTCCCGCGCGGTGTCGGCGATGAGACCCCGGTCACGGTTGAGAATCGGCGCCAGGTTGGTGGCCGCGATGATCTCGCGCATGACGGCCTCGGACACGGCCTGTACGGTCAATTGCGGATCGCGGATGTTGAACAGCAGCTTGGCTGGCTCATTGATGTTCCAAACGACTTGGAAGTCGATGTCGACAATATTGGCGTCGGTGGTCAGCATAAGGCCGTCACCGCCCGCGGAGCTGCCGCGTCTGCTGCCGATGTTCTCGGTCCGCTCGGAGGTGACATTGACCACTTCCGCGGTGACCAGCGGCCACGGCGCAAAGTTGAGACCGGGATCGCCGGTGGAGTAGTACTTGCCCAAAAAGAGTTCGACCGACTGTTCCTCGGGCTTGACGGTGTAGAAGCTGGCCGCACCCCAGAGCGCCACCGCGATCAGGGCGCCGATCACTATGGTGCCGCGCCCAAAGCCGGGGCCGCCGCCATCGCCGCCGCCGGCACCGTTGCCACGGCCCTTGCCGCCGCGCCCGCCCATCAGCACGCGCAGCTGATCCTGTCCGCGACGGACCAGTTCGTCGATCTCGGGAATCTGCGACCCGCCTTCGGGGGGGCGCCGGTTGTCATTGCCGCGGTTGCCGCGATCGTCGTCGTCGCTCCCGCCGCGGTTGCCACCATTGCCGCCGCCGCCCCAAGGACCGCCAGAATGTCCAGCCATATAATCTCTTCCCTCTATCCTAACGCGCAGAGCGCCATCCCTGTGTCATAACTGTGCACAACAGTCAAAAATTCAACCAGTGCGCATCGGGTCGCGCATCGTCACGATCTCTTCCGACATGGTCGGGTGCACGGCGACAGTGCGGTCGAAATCCGCTTTTGTCGCGCCCATCTTGATCGCGACGCCGGCCAACTGGATCATTTCGCCCGCGCCCGGTGCGACGATGTGGCAGCCCAATACCGTGTCAGTCTCCCTGGATACGACGAGTTTCATCAGAACGCGGTAGGGTTGATCCGCGAAGGCCGTGCGCATGGGGCGAAACGAGGTGCAGTAGACATGCACCGGCTCCTGCTCGCGGGCTTCGTCCTCGGTCATGCCGACGGTGCCGAATTCGGGCTGGGTGAACACCGCCGACGGGATCAGCTTGTGATCGACCGGCGTGGGGTTGTTGTTGAACACGGTCTCGACGAAAGCCATTCCCTCGCGGATGGCGACGGGGGTCAGGTTGACGCGGTTGGTCACATCGCCAATGGCATAGACCGAGGGCACGGCAGTCTGGCTGTATTCATCGACGACGATCTCGCCGCCGCGGCCGAGTTCGACGCCGATCTCCTCAAGCCCCATGTCTTTCGTGTTGGGGGCCCGGCCGGTGGCGAAGAGAACCTTGTCGAAGACCGCTTCCTTGCCGTTGGTCGCCTTGACCCAGATCGGGCCGTCGTGGTCCTCGGCAATGTCGTGGGCCTCGGGCTCGTTCGCGGGGGCACCCATGGACGCGTCGGACGAGGTGAGCGCGCCGCTGACGCTGTGATCTTCGGAGGCGGGGGCCATATCGACGATATTGGTGCCGAAATGCAGGTCGATGCCTTTTTCGCTCATGCCTTCAGCGATGATGCCGCGTGCCTCTTCGTCGAAGCCGCGCAGGATCTGGGCGCCGCGATAGTAAAGCGTCACGTCAACGCCAAGGCCCGCCAGAACGCAGGCGAATTCACACGCGATATAGCCGCCGCCGACGATCAGGATGGATTTGGGCAGGGTATCCATGTGGAAAAGGTCATCCGACACGATGCCGAGTTTGGCATTCGGCACTTCGGGCCGGACGGGGTGGCCGCCCGTGGCGATGAGGATGTGTTTCGCGGTGACGTTCTCCCCCGTGGACAGGGTGACGGTGTTGGCGTCCTTGAGGCGGGCGCGGGCATCATAGGTGGTGACGCCGGAATTGCTGAGCAAGCTACGGTAGACACCTTCGAGGCGGTCCAGTTCCCCGTGCAAACGGTCGCGGAAGCCGCACCAGTCGAAGTCGCCCAGCGACATGTCCCAGCCATAGGCGCGTGCTTCGTCGGGCAGGTTGGAAAATTCCGACGCGAAGACCATCAGCTTCTTTGGTACGCAGCCCCGGATGACGCAGGTGCCGCCATAGCGGTCGTCCTCGGCCAGGGCGACTTTGGCGCCGGTGGCGCTGGTCACCCGGGCCGCGCGGACACCGCCGGACCCGCCGCCAATCACGAAAAGGTCGTAGTCATACGGCATGTCGGTCGCCCTTTCAGTCCTGCAGGTCAGTGAAGAGGTTGTCCGTTTCGACGAAATCGAGTCGATCCTCGGCGACCGTGCCTTCGTTGATGTCTCGCGTCTCGACCCGGCCATCGCCGTAGCCGAGGATGACGACATCGCAGATGTCTATGAAAAGACCGTTCTCCACCACGCCGGGCATTTGGTTGAGAACCATTGAAAGCTGATGCGCATTGCCGATGCGGCCCAGATGCAGGTCGAGGATGTAATTGCCCTCGTCGGTGACGAAGGGGCTGTCGCCGTTCATACGCAGGGTGGCGTCTCGGCCCAAAACGTCCATCGAGACAAGCAATTCCTCGATCAGCGACTTCGTGGTCTGCCAACCAAACGGGATGACCTCAACCGGCAACGGAAAGGCACCGAGTTTCTCGACTTCCTTGCCGACATCGGCGATCACGATCATCTGGTCGGAGGCTGTGGCGACGATTTTTTCCTGTAGAAGAGCGCCGCCGCCACCCTTTATAAGATTGAGGTTTCCGTCGAATTCGTCTGCGCCATCGATGGTCACGTCTATCCACCTTGCCTCGTCAAGGCTGATAACCTCGATGCCGACTTCGCGCGCAAGCTCCGCGGTTCGTGTGGACGTAGGCACGCCCCGGATCTTGAGCCCGTCTTCACGCACGAGCTCTCCGAGGCAGCGCACCATCCAAGCGGCTGTAGAGCCGGTTCCAAGACCAACGCGCATGCCGTCTTCCACATAGTCGACGGAGCGCTTTGCAGCTACAAACTTGGCCTTGTCGATCGGTGACAACTCTCCGGTCATGCGCAATTCTCCTGCAGGCGTGCATCATTGCCCGCGTTATAGGGAGTTTGCGCGTCAGGGGCGAGGGGTCATTTCAAGACCCAGGAAGTTCGCTTTTTACTGCGCGCGTATTGCGGCCAGATCGGGCGAGATGGTGGAGGGCAAGGTCTTCGTGCCGGTAGGTTCACCGCCGAAGAATACAATGACACCGGCAGCGAGGAGGAGGATGAACCCTGTTGTCTGCATTTCAATTCTCCATGTTTAAAGAGAACGTTTGAGGCCGTTTCCGGTTCCATATTGACGTGAGTCGGTTAACCTTAGGTGAACGCCCATAAACCTTTGGCGAATATCTGCGCGTCGACGTCGGTTTTGTGCGACACCAAGAGCACGGCGCAGCATAGTGATGGCTTGGGTAACAGCCCCGAATGCGCTAGGTATTGAGCTCATGTTTCTGTCTGTCTTCGATATGTTCAAGATCGGCATCGGTCCGTCCTCTTCACACACGATGGGGCCGATGGTGGCTGCCGCCAGATTTCTTGATCTGATGCGTGCGTCACCGTTCGAATTTCAAGGTCTGCGCGCCAGTTTGCACGGATCTCTGGCCTTCACCGGCGTCGGGCACGCGACGGACCGCGCGACGATCCTCGGCCTTGCCGGGTTTCGTCCCGAGAATTACGATAATGACAAGGCAGAGGCGGTTCTGGCGGATATCCGCGAGACCCACAGGGTGACACCGCCCGAGCTGCCTGCGCTTCATTTCTACCCCAAGGAAGACCTGAAGTTCGACTTCGGACCCAATTTGCCGGGCCATGCCAACGGGATGATCCTGATGGCGACCGACAAACAGGGCGACGTGATTTTGCAAGAGACGTACTATTCGGTTGGCGGCGGTTTTGTTCTTACCGCGGATGAACTGGCCGCTGGGCAGGACACCGACGATGGCCCAGCTGTGCCCTATCCGTTCAAAAGTGCGGCCGAAATGCTGGAGATGGCCGAGACCAGCGGCAAGTCAATTGCCGAAATGAAAAAGGCAAACGAGATCTCGCGCGGAGGCTCTGAAAACCTGCGCAGCGGCGTGTCGCGCGTCTGGCAGGTCATGAACGATTGCATCGAGCGCGGGCTTGCGAATGACGGTATCCTGCCGGGCGGTTTGCAGGTGCGTCGCCGGTCCAAGGCGATCTATCAGGCTCTGCTGGCAGAGCGCGGCACGAACCTGAACGCTCCGCACAAAATCAACGATTGGATCAGCATCTACGCGATGTCCGTCAATGAGGAAAATGCCGCCGGCGGTCAGGTCGTCACCGCGCCCACCAACGGGGCAGCGGGTGTGGTTCCTGCGGTCATCAAGTATTGGCTAGAACATGTGCCGGGTGCCAACGAGCGCGAAATCGAGACATTTCTTCTGACAGCCGCAGCGATTGGCGGACTCGTCAAGTTCAACGCGTCGATCAGCGGCGCGGAGGCAGGATGCCAGGCCGAAGTTGGTAGCGCGTCTGCCATGGGGGCTGCTGGGCTGGCCGCGGTTCTGGGTGGGACGCCCGCGCAGATAGAGAACGCCGCAGAGATCGCGCTTGAACATCACCTTGGCATGACATGCGACCCGGTGAAGGGGCTCGTCCAAGTGCCCTGCATTGAACGAAACGGGCTGGGTGCGATCAAGGCGGTGAGTGCCGCGAGTCTCGCACTGCGGGGCGACGGGGTGCATCTCGTGCCTCTGGATGCCTGTATTGAAACAATGCGCCAGACAGGTGCGGATATGAGCGAACGCTACAAAGAAACCTCATTGGGTGGCCTTGCCGTCAACGTACCGAACTGCTGATCGGAAACGGCGAGCGAAGTAGCGAACTTCTAGAAACTAGAAGCAGCTTCGTTTCTGACGCACAGTTAGCGTGATCCGCATGACGGAGACAGGTCAAATACTAAAAGGTGTCCTTGCCCGCGCCGCAATCTGTTAGGCCGACGGCGGCCATGTGGCGGCGCTCCGCATCAGAACCTCCGCCGTCGCTTCAAAAGCTGACGCGGGCAGGATCAAGAGCATCTTTGCCGCTGTAAACTGGAGCGAAATGGGGCCGGTCGCCTTGTTCGAGGTTCCGATCCGGCCGTCCGGAGTGAAGGTCAGACCGGCGATCGGCCACTCAAGCCCATCCGACAAGCCCTCGACAATACCCAAGGGAAAAAGCGAAACTGGTGTTTCCGGCGCAAGATCCAATGCAAAAGAAGGCGGGGCGACGAAGATGATATTGTTGCTACCCAGAAGTATGCAGCGGCGATGGGGATATCGAACCAGCGTATTGAGATTGGCCAAGTGGTGATCGATCCGCTGCCCAGTGAATCCCACTCCCAGGATCAACGGTGCATCGACATTACGGAGGCATTTTTCGAAGTCGGTGCTATCTTGCTCAGAGATGTGATGCAGGCGGTCATGTGGCAACGCCGCGCGCGTGTCATCACCTAGTGAATCGAAATCACCGATCACGGCAGAAGAAACCAGCCCAGCGGAACGTACGGCATCCGCACCGCCATCTGCGGCGACGATGTGGTCACCGATGGCCAAAGCCCGGATAAAGTCTGTTTCACCAAGCTGGCCGCCACCGACCAGTGTGACTGGGTGAGAATGCTCAACAATCAAGGTGAATTTCCATCATTAACCACTATTTTGGAAACAGGACACATTCTCGCCTCGAAATGATACGGTAAAATTCTAAGAATCGGGCCGCTTTCGACGCTGCCATCATGGTAAAAAATATGATTGCAGGCAAAGTAGAGCGAGCGAAAAAATGGTAAGCACAAGCAAAATTCTGACCGTATCCTACGGCACGTTTTCGTGCACTTTGGAAGGTTTCGACGATTCGTTCGAAACAATGAAGGCCATTGCAGAGTATTTTCGCGACTTGGCTGCCGACGACAGGTATTTCGGTGCGGAACCACCGAGCCCGGACGCCGAGATGCTTGCCCGCATTGCCGAGCGCGAGATTTCCCGCCGCGTCGAAGCACGCGAAGAGCAAGGAAAAATCCACCTCCGGGCCGATGAGGGACATGGCGTTGCCGAGGCTCTTACACATGCCGCGCCGGTCGCGGCACCTGCCGCCGCCGACGAAGCGCCCGAAACCAAGCCTGAACCGGCGAAGGAAAATGTAGGCTCCGAAACTGAGCTTGAAGCTCAGCAGCCAACCGAAGCATCCGAGACGACAGCTGACACTGTGGCCGAATCCGCGCCCAAATCCCCGGTGGAAGCGTCGGAGCTCGATACGCTGCCAGCGCGACTGCCTGAAGATGATGCCAAGGTGGCTCCCGCAGAACCCGACGCGTTCGAATTGGCCGCTGAAGCGCCAGAGCAGATAGAGTCCGAATCAAAAACATCAGGCGATGTCGAAACGGCCGGAAACGAACCAGTTCCTGAAGCCGAAGACGTAATGGCCGGAATCGAGATCAAAGACGAAGCAATCGCCGATGAGGAGATTGCGAATGCCGGGACCACCTGTTCCGCCCCCGACGTTACGCGAGACGTAGATCCGTCTTTGGAAAGTGTGGTCGGGAGTGAAGCTTCGCCGGAGTCTGAGACCAAAGGCGATGCATACGACGCGGACGTCGAGGCGTTCATCGCCGACGCGGCGGCGGACGAAGCCAGTTCTTCTGCGCCGGACCAACGTGAAGCCGGAACCAGCGCTGCGGGTGATTATGACCCCGAACCCGCAGAGGCCGAGGTCACGGGGTATGGAGCACTCTCCCCAAGAGCCGAAGAAACTGAGGCGACTGTTGAAATTGTTACCGGTCCGCGAGACGAGCCTACGGCACGCGACGATGACGCCGATAGCGTCGCGGAAAAACTTCGTCGCATAAGGTCGGTCGTTTCGCAAAGTCATCTTGACTACGAAGTGTCAGATTACAGCGAAGATGAGCATGCCTACGGCACGATGAGCAACGCCTCGGAAGAGTTGGACGCACTGCTTAACGAATCTTATGCTGATAACGATGAAACGGCACACCATGCCGCACATACGGATGAAGCTTCGTCGGAAGACATCTTTACCGAAGAGCTGTCTGAGCTTGAGGGCGAACCGGAGCCGAAAGTCACCACCGCAGCAGAAGACGACGATGCAGAACAGACTCAAAGCATTCCGTCCGACGAGGATACGCTTGATGCGCTCATGGCCGACTTGGACGCGGATGCAGAAGAACAGTCCCAGAGCGCTGCTGAAGACACTACCGATGCGGATCTCGATGCTGAAACGTTAGAACGTGACAACAATGCCCAATCCGCACCGTCACTGGACCATGACACGGCCGCAAGAATAGACCAAGACACGCTGTCGCAACTTCGCGCGGATGCGGAGCCTGTTCAGGGCGCCGGTGCAGATGTGCCGGCGATTGCTGATAACCTGGATGATTTGGCAGAGGACGATCTGGGTGAAGACGAGGCCCCCGAGTCGCTTTTTGCCGATCTCGACGACGCTCTCGACGCAGGCGAAGAAGACTTGGATGACGAAGGTCAGTCGCCATTCGTACTGGGCGAGGAAGCGCGCATATCAGAGCACCACGAGAGCGCTACTTCGCGTCCTCTGAACGCTCGTGTACTCAAGATGAAACGTTCCGAATTCGAGACCGCGTTCGCGCAGGGCATGATCAAGGAGGAAGCCGAGGCGAACGCGTATATGGGCGACGGCGCGTACCTTGGCGATGAGGCGATCCTCAGCCCCGAAGAAGAAGCCGATCTGCAGCGCGAGCTAGCCGAAGTCGAGGCGGAACTGGCCGATAGTGGCTTTGAAAAGAGCATGGCTAGCGAAGCGGATAGGGCCCAATTCGACACCGAAGACGATAACTGGGAAGAAGAGGCTGACTTCGAGGATGCGGCCATTGCCGAGGCAAGCTCTCAGAATAGTGCGCTTGTGCAAGACAATCGTCAGCACGCCACAACAGAGTTTGAGGACGAGGATGAAGACGAGTCTCAGTCCGAAGCCCGGGATCGTGAGTTAAAGGCCTCGATTGACGAAGCCGCTTCCGCCAATGACGCTGCCCGGACCGAAGACGAGCACACAGCAGGTGAGGTGGCCAAACCTCGCAGCGGCCTCTCGCGACTGCTCGGTATGGGAAAACGCGCTCCCGAAGATGAAAAACGTATTTTCGAGGAAGCTGACAGCCAGATGGACGACAAGGACGCTAGTATGCGGCGCACGGCAATTCAGCATCTGCGTGCCGCCGTTGCCGCAACAAAAGCCGAGAAGAGTGCCGGTGTTGACGTGAACCAGGGGGTTGATGAAACCCCTTATCGCTCTGACTTAGCCGAAGTGGTGCGCCCGCGGCGCCCCAGCGCCCCGGCCTCGACAAGCCGTTCGGTACGGCCGAACGAACAACGTCCAGCGCCGCTCAAATTAGTGGCCGAGCAACGGGTTGATACTGAGCGTGCACCGGTGCGCCCGCGCCGCGTCACTTCGGTGCCGGCGCCGGTGCCGAAATCAAACGACGGTGGCTTCACGGCCTTTGCCGAAGAGATGGGGGCGACCGACCTCTCAGACCTGCTTGAGGCCGCAGCTGCCTACATGTCGGATGTCGAGGGTCACTCGGAATTCACGCGTCCGATGCTTATGGGTAAGCTGAAAGAAGTAAACAGTGGAAACTACAGCCGCGAAGACGGCCTTCGCTCTTTCGGGCAGCTTCTGCGGCAAGGAAAATTGCGCAAAGTCCAAGGCGGACGTTTCTCGGCTACCGACGAAACCGAGTTCCGGGCCGAGGCGCGAAACGCCGGCTGATCTGGGCCAGGTTCGTCATGAAAACCCCCGGTCCACCTGCCGGGGGTTTCTGGTTTCAGTGAATGCCGTTGAAGGCCTGTCGTCGTACACTACAGGGAGTCTCGCCGTATTTTTTCTGAAACCAGCGCTTCATAAGCGTGACGTTTGAAAATCCGCAGGCAATGGCGACTTCGCCGACCGGTAGAGAAGTCTGTGTCATCAGGTCATGGGCGCGGTCGAGGCGCAGGTCGCGATAAACTTTCAGGGGGGAGCTCCCCAACTTTTCGGCAAAACCACGCTCAAGCTTTCGCGCCGAAATTCCTATGATTTCAGAAACTTGAGATACGCTCAAAGTGTCCTCAATATGGTCTTCCATGATCTGGAGCGCATCTGAAATCATTTCGCAACCCTGCGCCCGCCGGTGCAAACGCCAGCGCTCGCCAGCCCCGTTGCCGCTCCGAGACTCGGGTCCTTCCAGACCGAGATCACGCGCCAGTGCGGCTTCGGTAAAATTGCCTTCGCGGGCACCGATGAGTTCGACTATCATCTGCATTGCGGCGGCCGGACCGGTGGCGCTGCTGAAGGCTTTATAGTGACAAGTGGCCTCGTCTTGCATTTCCACGGTCGAGCAGGTTTCCCGCACACCGGCATGGAATGCCGAGTGCACGGACAAGCGCTTTGCCCCGAGCACGCCTGTCGCCAATGGCACGAATACTGCTCCCCCGACGACGCACACCCGCGCGGCGTTGCGTATTGCGGACCGCAGCGGAGATACCTCTGACCCAGTCGGTCGCCAAGGCGTTTCGACGCCGCCAATCAGCACCAGTATCTGATCCGGTGCACAGCTTAGTGTTTCGCTGCAAGAGTTCGCTGCTTCAACGCAGGTCCAGTCGTAGATATCGTGGGCCAAAATCTTGTTGGCGCGTCGCAGCACATGAATACAAGTTTCTGCGACAAATGCACTGTCTCTGTTTTGAACGAAGAAAACGAACTTATTCGAAAGGCTGCGCTGGTCTCGCAGCGGGCGCGGGTCGGGCGTGCCGACGGGATCTAGGTTTGAGAGGTACATGTCCTTTGTGACTTTCCCTGTTGTGAAACGGATCCCTGAATTCCGTGCTTGATGAATTGCCTTTAGGTTACGTTGACGAGAGAGGTCTCGACCGCATGCAGGAAGGACCCTGCCGAGGAGGATGCGGAGAGCAGAAGAAAGGCGTCGGGGCCAGTGCGAATAATCAGCACCCCAAGATGTTCCATGACCGTGCGAGCGGCGGCACCTTCGGCAAAGGCGTCGGGATGCAGATCGATCGGGCAGATGCGTTCCAGCGCGGTTCGGGCCAGCGGCCCGTCGAGCATCAGACCTGTCCAGACATCGGTCTGGTCGGTGGTATAAGCCGCGCCTTTCAGCAGGCTCTGCACATGTGGTTCTGCATCGGGCGTTGCGCGCGTGAAAATCGCGAAGGCCTGGTCGGGGCCAAGGCGCACAAGGCGGGTATCGTCATTGCCCATGACCGACTGTCCCGGCGCGGGCAAGTCGGCGCCAAAGCCCGATTTGACCGCTTGAAGCGTCGCATCCTCGGCACCGAGCGGTAAAGCGATGGACACGATCGCCAGGTCGTCGGGCGCGTAAAGCCGCGTGTCGCCGAAGTTGTGGTCGACGCCCTTGAGGGGTGGTTCGGCAATGAGGGTGAAATCAGCCACGCAGACGCTCTCCTTCCGGGTCGACGAAATGGGCCGAGACGATCTCGACCTCCATTTCGGTGCCGTGCACGGGGCTGACCGCGCGGACGATCTCGCCCATGCGCTCGTGCCCGCTCTTGATGAAGCCCAGGCCGATATGGTGGCCGAGGTTGGGCGAATAGGCGGCCGAGGTCATCCATCCCTGGTCATGCTCCATGTCGGCGGGGGCCTGTTTGTTCAGGAAATGCGAGCCGGCGATCAGCTTCTTGTCGCGGTCGACGGGGCGGAAGCCGACTAGCCGGACGGCGTCCTCGCGCACCATCTCGGGGCGTTGCGCCAGGACCTGGCCGATGCATTCCTTCTTCTGGCTGACCATCTTTCCCAGCCGGATATTGTGGGCGGTCGTCTGGCCGTTCAGCTCGTTGCCGGTGCAGTGGCCTTTTTCGATCCGCATGACGCCAAGCGCCTCGGTTCCGTACGGTGCCGCATCGAATTCTGCGCCCGCCTCGTTCAGCACCGCCATCATCGAGTTGCCGAACCGCGCGGGCACGGCAATTTCATAGGCCATCTCGCCCGAGAACGAGATCCGGAACAATCGCGCGGGCGTGCCGCCGCAGACGGTTACGTGACCGCAGGCCATGAAGGGAAACGCCTCGTTCGACAGGTCGTGTTCCGCGTCGATCACCTTGCGCAACAGGTCGCGCGATTTTGGCCCAGCGACGGCGAACTGCGCCCAGCCGTCGGTGGTGGAAATCAGGTGAACGTCCATGTCGGGCCAAAGGCACTGGCGTGCGAATTCCAACCGGCGAAAAACCGTGACGGCGTTGGCGGTAGTCGTGGTCATCACGAAGTGGTTTTCATCCAGCCTTGCGGTGGTGCCATCGTCGTAGCAGATGCCATCCTCGCGCAGCATTAGGCCATAGCGGACCCGGCCGACCTTAAGGGTCGAGAAGGTGTTGGCATAGACCTTGTCGAGGAAGGCGCCGGCATCCTTGCCCTGGATGTCGATCTTGCCCAGCGTTGTGACGTCGCAGATGCCGACGCTAGTGCGGGCTGTCAGGGCCTCGCGGTCGACGGAATCGCGCCAGCCTTGCTCGCCCGGACGCGTGTACCATTCAGCCCGCAGCCAGTTACCCACGGTGACGAAGCTGGCGCCGTTCTGCTCGGCCCATTTGTGGCTGGGGGTCAGGCGGTAGGGGCGGAAATCCTTGCCGCGCGCGCGACCGGCCAGCGCGCCGATGGGCACGGGTGTATAAGGCGGGCGGAAGATGGTTGTGCCGACCTCGGGAATGGTCTTGCCGCGTTCCTCGGCCAGGATAGCGAGCCCCGCGATGTTCGAGGTCTTGCCCTGGTCGGTTGCCATGCCCATCGTCGTGTACCGCTTTAGCAGTTCGACCGAGCGGAAACCCTCGGTGTTGGCCAGCTTGATATCCTTGACGGTGACGTCGTTCTGCAGGTCAACCCAGGCCCGATGCTTGCTTTGCTTGACGTGCCAGAAGGCGGCGGCCCCGCGCGGTTCATCCTCGGCCTGCGGCAGGTCGGTGGCCTTGGCCTTGATGCCGAGCGCGTCGAGTTGCGCGGTGGCTTGGGCCTGGCCTTCGGCCAGTGCGGCAGCGAGGGTCATCGCCCCGTTCGCGGCCCCGGCGACGGCCATGCCCACCGGCA
Organism: Roseovarius sp. MMSF_3298; assembly: GCF_030733705.1. Classification (NCBI taxonomy): domain Bacteria; kingdom Pseudomonadati; phylum Pseudomonadota; class Alphaproteobacteria; order Rhodobacterales; family Roseobacteraceae; genus Roseovarius; species Roseovarius sp. MMSF_3298. The sequence goes on along the minus strand of NZ_JASHIN010000003.1, from coordinate 43,374 downwards.
GGTCGCCGCCCGGAACGAATGCGCACAAGTCGTCGCGCCATGTAGGACGGCCGCGCTGGTGGCAGGTGAGGTGCACGTTTGGGTTCCAGCCGCCTGACACGGCCAGCGCGTCGACGGGAATGACCTTGCCATTGGTCAGGGTGATCGACTTTACGCCCTTGCGACCGATGGTGTTCATAACCGCCTCGCCCGCGACATGCCGAACGCCTGGCAGGTCAATGGGGGCGGGCGTGTCACGGCTGTCGACCACGACGGGAACCTCGATGCCCTTGGCCACAAGATCGGCGGCGGTGCGCCAGCCGTCGTCGTTGTTGGTGAAGACGGCGACGTGCTTGCCCGGGGTGGCGGCATAGCGGTTGGCATAGCTGCGCACGGCGCCGGCCAGCATGATGCCGGGGCGGTCGTTGTTGCCGAAGGCGATGGGGCGCTCGGTGGCGCCTGCCGCCAGAACGGCCCGCCTGGAATAGATGCGCCACAGGATCTGGCGCGGCTTGTCGCCGCCATCCGCAAGGTGATCGGTGCAGCGTTCGAGCGCGCCGTAGATGCCGTGATCGTAAGCGCCGTAGACGGTGGTGCGGGGCATTAGACGGACGTTATCCATCGACGCCAATTCGTCCGCGGTTTGCGCCGCCCAGTCGGTGCCGGACATGCCGCCCAGCTCCAGCGTCTCGCAGTTGAGGCGACCGCCGGGGCGGAAATCCTCATCCGCGAGGATCACTCTGGCACCTGAGCGCGCGGCGGTCAGTGCCGCCATCAGGCCCGAGGGACCCGCGCCGATGACCAGCAGGTCGCAATGCAGGAAGCCCTTGTCGTACGTGTCGGGATCGTCCTTCATCGACAGGCGCCCAAGTCCGGCGGCGGAGCGGATCACTGGCTCGTAGAGCTTTTCCCAGAACGCCTTGGGCCACATGAAGGTCTTGTAGTAGAAACCCGCCGACAGGAAGGGCGAGAAGAAATCGTTGACCGCTAGCAGGTCGTATTCCAGCGTGCCGCGATGGTTCTGCGAGGTAGCGTTCAGCCCCTCGAAGAGTTCGACCATCGTGGCGCGTGTGTTCGGCTCCTGATAGGCGCCGTCGCGCAGATGGACCAGCGCGTTGGGTTCCTCGGAGCCGTCGGTAAACACGCCGCGCGGGCGGTGATACTTGAAGGAGCGGCCCATCAGAAGCTGGCCATTGGCGAGAAGCGCCGAGGCGAGCGTGTCGCCGGGATGGCCGCGGAACCACTTGTCGTTAAAGCGGAACTTGATCTCTTTCGAGCGGTCGATCAGGCCGCCCTTGATACGGTTTTTCTGGGTCATTTGCCGCGCCCCCGTTTGCGTGCCACGTCACGGGCCAGTTCGACCGCCGTGATCTCGTGGGTCAGGGTGTTGCGCGTGACCACCAGCCAGGAGCGGTCGCCTTGTTCGTGGTACCAAAGCTCCTGGTGCTGGCCTGCGGGGTTGTCGCGCAGATAGCCGTAGCTGTGGAACTGTTCCATCGCGTCGGCGGCCTGCCAGTCGGGCCGGTCGATGAGGGCGGCATCGCCGAGATAGACGAATTCGGCGGCGTCTCGCGGGCCCAGAAGGGGATGGTCGATAATCATGTCTGTGCGCCCCTCAGTGCAGGTTGGGCTGGTTGCCCATGCCTTTTTCGTCGATCAGGTTGCCGGTCATGAACCGGTCCAGCCGCATTTCCGTCGCGGTGGGGTGCGGCTCGTCCTTGGCCAGCAGGTGGGCATAGCAGAAGCCGGAGGCGGGCGTGGCCTTGAACCCGCCATAGCACCAGCCGCCGTTGAAATAGAGCCCGTCGATATGTGTCTTGTCGATGAAGGGCGAGCCGTCCATCGACATGTCCATGACGCCACCCCAGGACCGCAGCAGGCGGGCGCGGCCGATCATCGGCATGATCGCCATGCCGCCCTCGCAGACGTCCTCGACGACCGGAAGGTTGCCGCGCTGGGCGTAAGTGTTGTAGCCGTCGATGTCGCCGCCGAAGACCAGCCCGCCCTTGTCGGACTGGCTGACGTAGAAATGGCCGGCGCCGAAGGTGATCACGCCGGGAAGAGTCGGTTTGAGACCTTCAGAGACGAACGCTTGCAACACGTGCGATTCAATGGGTAAGCGCATGCCAGCCATCGCGGCGACGCGGCCGGAGGACCCGGCAACGCACATTGCCACTTTCTTGGCGCGGATGGGGCCGCGCGAGGTTTCGACCCCGAGGCAGCTGCCATTCTCGATCTGAAAGCCAGTGACCTCGCAATTCTGGATGATATCAACGCCGCGGCTGTCGGCGCCGCGGGCATAGCCCCAGGCGACGGCGTCGTGCCGCGCGGTACCGCCGCGGCGTTGAAAGAGGCCGCCCTTGATGGGAAAGCGGGCGTTGTCGTAATCGAGGAACGGCAGTTCCTTTTTCAGCTGGGCGGCATCGACCAGTTCGGCATCGGCGCCAGCGAGGAACATCGAGTTCGCGCGCCGCACGAAGGCATCGCGCTGGCCGTCGGTGTGGATGAGGTTGAGGATCGAGCGCTGCGAGACCATCGAGTTGTAATTCGTGTCCTGCTCGAGGTTTTCCCACAGCTTCATCGAGAATTCGTAGAACGGCTCGTTGCCGGGCAGCAGGTAGTTGGAGCGGATGATGGTGGTGTTGCGACCGATATTGCCCGAGCCGAGCCAGCCTTTTTCAAGAACGGCGACGTTGGTCAGGCCGAATTCCTTGGCGAGGTAGTAGGCGGTCGACAGGCCATGCCCACCGCCGCCAATGATGACGATGTCATATTCCGCCTTGGGCTCGGGTTCGCGCCAGGCGCGTGTCCAACCCTTGTTGCCGGTCAGGCCTTCCCAGAGGACCTTGAATCCACTGTAGCGCATAAGATGATTCCCACGATTGCTGACATCAGTGTGCGGCATTCTTGGCGAATGGACTTTTCCAAAACGGACGGATAATTTCTGATTATGGACAATATTGGTTCAAATCTGGATGCCTCGCGCAGAATCGGGATCTTACCGGTCCCGGGCTTCGCAATGATGTCCTTTGCCGCGCTGACTGAACCGATGCGGGCTGCGAACCTGCTGGCGCGGCGGCAGCTTTACGAGGTGGTGACCGTCGGATCTGACATGGATCCAGTGCCGAGTTCCGGGGCGGGCATGGTGGTGCCCGAGATCGAAGTGGGTGAGACGGACGCGTTCGATTACCTCTTTGTCGTGGCGGGCGGGGACCCCACGCTTTACAACGACCGTGCGGTGCTGAACTGGCTGGCGCGGGTGGCCCGGGCGGGCGTGCCGCTGGGCGGGGTGTCGGGCGGGCCGATCATCCTGGCCCGGGCGGGGCTGATGCAAGGGCGGCGCATGACAGTCCACTGGGAACACGCCGGGGCGCTGGCCGAGATTTCCCCGAGCCTGGTTCTGGAACGCTCGCTTTACGTGATCGACAGGGACCGGGTGACCTGTGCGGGCGGCACCGCGCCGATGGACCTGATGCACGCGCTGATCACGCAGCATCACGGGGCGCATTTCGCGCGGTTGGTCAGCGACTGGTTCATGCATACGGAAATTCGCCCTTCGGCCGGTCCGCAACGCTCCGGTCTGGTGGAGCGGGTGGGTACGACCGTTCCCGCCATTCTCGATGCGGTGGAGGCTATGGAGGCGAATGTCGCCGAACCGTTGGACCTGTCGCGCCTGTCTTCGGTTGCAGGCCTTTCGTCGCGCCAACTCAACCGCGTGTTCCGCGACAAGCTGGGTCGGCCGGTAATGCGTTACTATCGTGAGTTACGACTTGAAAAGGCGCAGAGTCTTTTGCGAAATTCCCCGCTCAGCCTGACCGAAATCGCGCTCGCCACCGGCTTTGCAAGTTCCGCCCACTTCTCGCGTGCCTACAGCAAACGTTTCGGTCAGCCGCCCTCGGCCTACAGATAGGTTTGCGTCAATCGTGCTGCGGTTTGCGCCGCGCGGCTTGCCACGGCCATTGGGCGCGTTAGGGTTCGGAAAACATCTACGGCGAGGTTACTTATGCACATCTTGGTACTGCAACACGAACGCGTCGAGCATCCTGCAGTTTTTCGCAAGTTCCTTCGCGAGGACGGACATACGTGGGACGCGATCGAGCTGGACGAAGGAGAGGCGTTGCCCGAAAGCATGGATGGTTACGATGCACTTTGGGTACTGGGCGGTCCGATGGACACCTGGCAGGAGGATCTGCATCCGTGGCTGAAGGACGAAAAGGTGTTCATCCGCGATGCGGTCGAGGGGCAGGGTATTCCGTTTCTCGGGCTTTGCCTGGGACATCAGTTGCTTGCAGAGGCATTGGGCGGTGCGGTCGGCCCATCGAAGACTCCCGAAATCGGCGTGTTGGACGTACAGTTGACCGAAGCCGGGGCAAGCGGGGTGTTTTTCGATGGCTTGCCGGAAGTATTCCAATGCCTTCAGTGGCATTCTGCCGAGGTGACCGAGCTGCCGGAAGGGGCGCAGGTCCTCGCGACGTCTCCTGCCTGTCCCGTGCAGGCGATGAAATGGGGAACGCGCGCTTACTCCATGCAGTTTCACATCGAGATTGAACATGACACGGTCGAGGCGTGGGGAGAGATCCCGGAATATGCTGGCGCCCTGGAAAAGGCGCTGGGCAAAGGAGCCCTTGGCTCTTTTCAGGAAGATTGCGCCAAACGCATGGACAGGTTCAACGAGATGGCCGAGCGTATCTACATCAACTGGCTTCAGGCGACGGCGCGGACCTAGGCGCTTTCGGAAGCGAAGGGCGGGTTCTGCGGTGCAAGTTGCGCATGCCCGGCGATGAAATCCGCCGCACGGGCCGCTAGCATCTGGGTCGGCGCGTTGAGATTCGCGCTGATCACGCGGGGCATCACCGAGGCATCCACAACGCGCAGCCCCTCTATACCGTGAACGCGAAATCTTTCATCTACCACGGGGTTCTGTCCCAGCCGCATCCGGCATGTCCCGCATGGATGGAATTCCGTTGTCACGTTCGCACGGATCCATGCGCGGATTTCTGCATCGGTCTTTACGTCCGGTCCTCGGTCGATCTCGACGTCGCGAAATGTATCGGAAAGCTCACGCGGCTTTTGCACATCGGCCCGGACCCGAGAACCAGGATTTTCTTCGACCTGTCGCGTCGCAAACCGTTGGCGAGCGTACATCCGGCAGATCCTGCGCCGATGATGATATAGTCATATTCGCGGGACGGATGGCTCACGCGTCCTGGCCCCAGCCTTCGGATTGCATCTCTCGAAGGCGGCTCGCGGTGCGTTCGAATTCAAAGCTGCCCTCACCTTCGACGTATAGATACTCGGGTTCTGCGGCAGCAGAGCAGACGAGTCGGACCTTTGCCTCGTAAAGCGCGTCGATCAGGGTCACAAATCGCTTGGCCTCATTGAAGTTCGACCGGCTGAGTTGTGGTATGTTTTCCAGCACCAGAACCCGGGCTGCCTGAGCGAGGGCAAGATAATCAGCGGGACCAAGCGAGCGCCCGCAGAGGTCATAGAAACTGGCCCGCGCCACGCCGTTGTGAAAAGCGGGAATCTCAACCTCGCGTTTGTTGACGACAAGGGTTAGTGGCGCGCCCTTGCCCTCGGTCAGGTCGCGCCACACTTCCTTGATCTTGGCGCGGGCCTCTGGGGTATTTGGTGTGAAATACGTTGGACTGCCTGCCAGCCGACCCTGACGATGGTCGGTGGGGCTGACCATCTCGTGGATGACCATCCGTTCTTTCAGAAGCTCGATGAAGGGCAGGAACAGCTGGCGGTTGAGACCGTCCTTGTAAAGTTCGTCGGGCTCGCGGTTGGAGGTTGTCACCACCGCGACACCCGAAGCGAATAGCGACTCGAAGAGCCGGCCCACGATCATGGCGTCGGTGATGTCGGTGATCTGCATCTCGTCGAAGGCCAGGCACCGCACCGAATCCGACACCTCCTTGGCGACGGGGGCCAGCGCGTCTTCTTTTCCGGCGGCGCGGGCCTTGTGCATCCCGGCATGGATCTCCTGCATGAAGGCATGGAAATGCACGCGGCGCTTGGGCACCGACAGCGTTTCCACGAACATATCCATCAGCATCGACTTGCCGCGCCCGACACCGCCCCAGAGGTAAAGACCTTTGGGCGCCTCGACCTGCCTGCGAAAGAACCCCTTTTTCTGGGGTTGAGCCAGATCGGCGCGCAGACGCTCCAGCTCCTCGACGACCGCGACCTGCGCATCGTCGCGTTTCAGAACGCCCTCGTCGACCAGGCGTTCGTATTTGTCGGGGACCGTCTCCATGCCCTTGTGGATACCGAAGCTGCGACGGCGTGGAAAGCAGGAAGCGGTTCGCGAAGCCGAATTGTATGCATCACAATCGCTGAATTGACGCTTCGGCGGGGGCGGGTACTGTCGCGGCATTCTTCGGAGGGTCCCATGCAGAAATCCGCGTCGATCTTCACGCCTGTGCTGATGGCGGGCTGCTTGATCATGCTGGTGTCGTTCTCGATCCGGGCGGCGTTCGGTGTGTTCCAGATCCCGATTGCCGAGGAATTCAACTGGCTGCGGGTGGAGTTCAGCCTGGCCATCGCGGTGCAGAACTTGGCCTGGGGGATCGGCCAACCGATATTCGGCGCGATTGCCGAGAAAGTGGGCGACCGCAAGGCCATCATCCTTGGTGCGTTGATGTATGCCGCCGGACTGGTGCTATCTTCCTTTGCCACGACGCCGCTGGCGCATCAGCTGTACGAAGTGCTTGTGGGATTCGGGATTGCGGGCACAGGGTTTGGCGTGATCCTCGCCGTGGTGGGGCGCGCCAGCAGCGACGAGAACCGCTCGATGAGCCTGGCCATCGCGACGGCGGCCGGATCGGCGGGGCAGGTATTCGGTCCACCTATTGCAGAGTACCTGCTGTCGATGATGGGCTGGCAGTCGGTCTTCCTGATCTTCGCGGCGGCGATCCTGGCTGTACTGGCCTGCCTGCCGCTCATGCGCGCGCCGGAACCCGCCAGCACGGCGGAGTTGGCAGAGACCATGGGCCAGATTCTGGTCAAGGCGTTCCGCGATCCGAGCTATACGCTGATCTTTCTCGGCTTTTTCTCCTGCGGCTACCAGCTAGGCTTTATCACCGCACATTTCCCGGCCTTCGTGACGGAGTATTGCGGGCCGATCGTGGCGGGCAGCGTGTTGCACAACATGGGGGTGACCACGACCTCGGCGCTGGGGGCGGTGGCCATCGCGCTGATCGGGCTGGCCAATATCGCGGGGACGCTGACGGCTGGATGGTTGGGAAAACGCCACTCCAAGAAGCTGTTGCTGGCCGCGATCTATACCGGGCGGACCCTTGTCGCGGCCGCTTTCATCCTGTTTCCGATCACGCCGACCAGTGTGCTGCTGTTCTCGGCGGCGATGGGGTCACTGTGGCTGGCGACCGTGCCACTGACCAGCGGGCTGATCGCGTATATCTATGGGCTGAGATACATGGGTACGCTTTACGGGATCGTTTTCTTCAGTCACCAGCTGGGTAGTTTCCTGGGTGTTTGGCTGGGGGGGCAGTTGTATGATATCTACGGAAACTATTCGATGGTCTGGTGGATCGGCGTGGGAGTGGGCGCATTTTCAGCAATCGTGCATCTTCCGGTAAAAGAACGGGCGCTGCCGCGCGGTGCCTTGGCCTGACGCTCGCGGCGCTGTTTCTTCTGGCGCTGGGCCCGGCCTTTGCGGAGGACGTCGACGATTGGATCGCCGCCACGCCCGAACGGTATCATCAGACGTTGCGCGCGGGGCAGGAAGATCCGACTTTTTCGGCCTTTCGCGAGATGTGCCCGGCGGATGTTTTTCGCGACCTCGGCCGCACGCCGGGCGGTTCGCGGGATTGTACGGATCGACCGGGATGGTGCTTGGCGTTGTGCCGGACGGGGCAGGCGCGGGCCTGTTTCGGACTGGCGCGCGCGGTGGAAATCGAGCTGGACGTCGAGGGCCAGGCCACGGTGAAGTTTCCTTTCTTCATGGCCGCATGCGCGGCAGGGGACGCCAATGCGTGCACGAATGCCGGCGCCACGGCGACGCGCGGCAGCTGGATCGCGGGAACGCGACCCGCCGTCGCCGAGGCGCGGGAGTGCCAAGTTCGCACCTACGAGACGGCCTGCACGGCGCAGGCACCTTGGGGCTGTTACATGTTGGGCGCGGAATGGGCGCAGGCGGGTGACACTGCCAAGGCGCGGGACGCGTGGCAGCGCGTTTGCGATGTCGACGCCGATGGCAGCGCCTGCGAAGCAGCGCGGTCCCAACTGGATTAGGGCGCCACGCCCTTTGCGACGTGAAGCGTGTCCATGACTCCGGAGACCTCGGCCACATGGGTGTAGGCCAGCGTGTGCCCTGCGCCGGGGATGACGACGTTGCGCGCAGTTGGGTTCAGTGCTGCCAGCCGGTCGCGGCCCGCGAGGGGGATCACGTCGTCGGTCTCGCCCCAGATCGCCAAGGTCGGAATACCGGCGTCGCAGATGGCGCGGTGGGCGGGGGCGAGGTCTTCGTCCATGATGCCCCTGAGCGAAGACAAGACGGCAGGTGCGAACCCGTGTTTGCGGCTTTCGGCAATTTGCAGATCGACCATGTCGGGGATGGCCGACGGCAGGCTACGTTCGGAGTTCAGGCCACGGCGCAGGCTCCGGGGATAAAAGCCCAGCATCATCCACTTGCCGATATTGGGGTGGTTGATGGCCATCTGGGCCACCGGCCCGAGGTCGTGACCCAGACCGGCGGGCGCGATCAGGCAAAGCTGGCACACCCGGTCGGGATGTGCAGCGGCAAATCCCGCCGCGATGGCACCGCCCATGGAATAGCCGAGCAGGGTGAAGTCGCCCTCGATCCCCTGGTGATCCAGCAGCGCGGCAAGCTGGGCTGTGAAGAATGTGCTGACCTGTTCGCCTTTGGGGCGGGCCGAGAGGCCGCGGCCATAAAGGTCATAGGTCAGGACGCGAAAGCCCATCCCGGAGAGGTGGTCGGCGAGCGGACCCCAGACAAAGCTGGGCGTGGTCAGGCCGTGGACGCAGACCGCGACAGGGCCATCTTCGGGCCCGCGCCACTGGAACCATGTCGGGCCGTTCGGTAGATCGGCCACCTGGCCCGTGGCCGCTGCGCGTTGCTTGTTGGTGACGCGAGGGCGGAAGGCCTCGGCGATTAAGGGGGCGGCGACAAGGGCCGTTCCGGCGGAGAGGAACGCCCAGCCGATCACCGCGCCGCCTGCCAAGCTTCGAGGATGTAACGGCTGGTCATCAGGTCCAGATGCGCGCCGCCGCCGTTCTTGAAGAGGGTGATGTCTTCGTCGCTGCCGCGGGTGAAGTGTTCCGGCTCGTAATAGTCGGCTACGAGGTGATCGCGGGTGATCGTGCCGGCCTCGAGCGGGATCTTGATCTCGCCGATATGACCCACCGTCGTGTCGTAGCTGTCGACAAAGACGCGGGCGCGTTGCAGGGCGGTGTCGTCGGCCTCTCGCATGTCGGGGCGGTAGGCGCCGATAAGGTCGATATGCTGGCCGGGCTGGAACCAGTCGCCCTTGAGCACGGGTTCGGTGGACATGGTGGCAGAGGTGACGATGTCGGCGGCTCGCACGGCGGTTTCCAGGTCGTCGGCCACGGTCAGGCCGGGGCAATCATTCACCATCGCCTCGGCATTGGCGCGGGTGCGGTTCCAGACGGTGAATTGTGCGTCGGGAAAGCCCGCGCTGTAGGCCTGGAAGAGCGACCGGCCCACGGTGCCCGCGCCGACGATCAGGATGTTGCGGCTGTCGGGCCTTGCGAGCCGGCGAGCGGCGAAAAGGCTGTCTCCGGCGGTCTTCCACTTGGTCACGAGGTGGAAGTCGATGACGGCCTCCAAGCTGCCATTGCTGTCGGAAAAGACGCTGACCGAACCGTTGATCATCGGTTCGCCCTTGTCGGGGTTGCCGGGGAAGATCGTGGCGGATTTGACCGCCAGCCCCATCCCGTCGATCCAAGCCGACCGGCTGAGCAGCGTGTCAGGGTCGCGGTAGAGGAAGGTATCGCCGATCTCGGCCTTGGGGCGCTTATGACCGGCCTCGAACGTGTCGCAGAGCGCCAGCCAGTCGAGCAGCGTCTCGCCTTCGTCGAAGGGGATGATGGATATGCTCATGGGCGCGCTCCTTGCTTTTGGTATCGGAAGGTATGCGTGCTGGCGCGGTTGGCGTCAAACGCCGCGCGCGTCACAGGTGGCGGGGTTCGTCACTGGCTACGATCTGATCCTTCCGGGACTCGCGCCAGATCAGGTAGAGGCCGGAACCCAGGATCAGGGCGATCCCGATCCACGCTGTGCGGTCCGGCCACGTGCCGAACACAGTGACGCCCCACATAATGGCCATGGGCATGGCGACGTATTCGAAGGGCGCGGCGAACGCGGCCTCGGAAATGCGGTAGGCTTGGCTGATGAAGAACCCGCCCAGCACGCTGCTGACGCCCAGCATGACCAGAATCCACCAGTCATGCGCCGCGATCGTACCCCACGCACGGAACAGGAAGGCCAGCGAGGCGTGATCCTGCTGGGCGAACTTTCCATCGCCGATCGAAAGACCGATGATGCTGCAGGAGAGGATGAAGGTGATTTGGATGTAAACCGCCATGGTCGCCGCCGATTCCGTACCGCCGACCTTGCGGGCGACCATGTGAATTACGGCGTAAAGCACCGCCGCGGCCATGGGCAGGAGGGCGGCAGCCTGAAAGGCTGAGGTGCCGGGCTTGACGATCACCAGAACGCCCACGAAGCCCACGGCGATGGCCGCCCAGCGCCGGGCGCCCACGGTTTCGCGCAGGAAGATCACCGAGAAGACGGTGATGACCAGCGGCGAAATGAAGAACACCGCCACCGCGTCGGCGATGGGCATCGCCGCCAGTCCGAGGAAGAGGCAAGAGTTGGCGCCGACCACGCAGATCCCGCGCAACAGGTGCGCGCCGGGGCGCCGCGTGCGCAGCACCCGCAGGCCGTAGAAAGGCAGGAAAATCACCGCGAAGGTCAGCAAGCCGATGGCCGACCGGAAAAACACGATCTGGTGCAGGGCATAGTCGTTAGACAGGAATTTGATGCCCACGTCGTTCAGCGAAAAGCACATGACAGCCAGCAGGGCGCAGCCCGCGCCGGCAAGGTTCGTGCGCGACACGCTCATCCTTGCGCTGCCTTGCGGACCATGCGTTCCAGCGCATCGAGAAAGCGCGAGCGGTCGGCCTTGGTGAACCCCTTGCCGCCGCCCTGCCGGAACGGATCGGCGGCGCGCAGATCGCTCATCAGGTCACGGGTGGCCAGCGCGTTGCCGATATTGGCTTGGGTCAACGCCTCGCCATTGTGTTTCAACACCAGCGCGCCTGCCTCGACGCATTTGGCCGCGAGGGGGATGTCGCCGGTGATGACGACGTCGCCCGGCCCGGCACGCTCGGCGATCCACATGTCGGCCACATCGGGGCCGTCGGGCACGATGATGGTTTCCACCAGCGGATTGCGCGAGGGGCGCAAGCCGCCGTTGGAGACGATAAAAATCTTTTGCTTGTGACGGGTGCCGACCCGCTCGACCTCGTCCTTGACCGGGCAGGCATCGGCGTCAACGTAGAGGGACATGGGCCTATTCCGCCGCCTTGGCGCCGCGCGCGACCTTGTATTCCTCGGGGATGGGCATGCGGTTGAAGGCGTCCAGACCGGCGATCTTGTAGGCCTCGGCCAGCGTTGGATAGTTGAACGTGTTCTGCACGAAATAGTCTACGGCGCCCTTCAGGTTCAGCACGGCCTGCGCGATGTGAATGAGCTCGGTCGCGCCTTCGCCGACGATCTGAACGCCCAGCACGCGGCGGGTCTTCAGCGACACGAGCATCTTCAGCATCCCGTGTTCCAGACCCATGATGTTCCCGCGGGAAGTTTCGCGAAAGCGGGCGATGCCGACCTCGTAAGCGATGCCGCGCTCCTGCATTTCTTCCTCGGACATGCCGCAGGTGGAAATCTCTGGCACGGAATAGATGCCGTAGGGGAACCACGGGCTTTCGGGCAGGGTGGGCGTATCGAGCGCGTGGCAGGCGGCGATGCGGCCCTGTTGCAGTGAGGTCGAGGCGAGCGAGGGATGCCCGATCACGTCGCCCGCAGCATAGATATGCGGCACGCTCGTCTGGTAGGTTTTGCGATCCACCTCCAACCGGCCGCGGTGGTCGGTCTTCAGTCCCGCCTTGTCGAGGCCCAGCCGATCCGTGGCGCCCATGCGCCCGGCGGCGAAGAGCAGCATCTCGGAGCGGACGTGCCGCCCGTTGGCGAGCGTGGTCTCGATATGCTCACCCGCGTCCTCGATCGTCTCGATGGCCGAGCCGAGGCGCAGGTCGACGCCATTCTCGCGGATCTGGTGTGTGAAATCGTCGATCAGGGTCTTGTCGATGAAGTCTAGGAAGCTGTCGCGGGGCTCGATCAGGGTGACGCGCACGTCGAGGGCCGAGAACATGGTGGCGTATTCGACGCCGATCACGCCCGCGCCCACAACGACAAGGCTGCGCGGGATCTGGCCCAGTTCGAGAAACTCGTCACTGTCCACGACCGTCTTGCCGTTGAAAGGCACGTAATCGGGACGGTACGTCTTGGTGCCCGTGGAGATCAGGAACCGATCGGCGGTGAGCGACATGGTCTCGCCCGCCTCGGTCGCCACGTCGAGGGCATTGGGCCCGGTGAAACTGGCCAGCCCGTGCAGGGTATCGACGTGGTTGCGGTTGAACTGGTGTTCCAGCACGTCGACCTCGTAATCGAGGGTTTTGTGCAGGCGCATCTTGAGATCCTGCGCGCCGATATCGTCCTTTACCCGGTAAGAGCGGCCATAAAAGCTGCGCTCGCGGTAGCCCGAGAGGTTGAGCACGGTTTCCCGCAAGGTCTTGGACGGGATCGTGCCGGTATGCACCGACACGCCGCCCAGGCGCTCCTTGCGGTCCACGACCAGCACCCGGCGTTTCAGCTTGCCCGCCTGGATCGCGGCAGAGCGTCCGGCGGGGCCGGAGCCGATGATGATGAGGTCGTAATGGCTCATGTCTTACCCTGCGTAGAGCGCTTCGGCGTGGAAGGCGACGTGTTCCTCCATGAAGGAGGAGACGAAGAAATAGCTGTGGTCGTAACCGGGCTGCATGCGCAGGATGGATTGCTGGCGGCGGGTGGCGCAAGCCTTGGCAAAGCTTTCGGGCATCAGAAGGTCCAGAAACTGGTCCGAGGTTCCGGTATCGCACAAAATCGGACCATCGAAGCCCTTCTCGTTCATCAGAAGCGTGGCGTCATGCTTGGCCCACTGGCTTTCGTCAGAGCCCAGGTAAGCGCCGAACTGCTTGCGGCCCCAGCTGCTTTGCGTGGGGTTCACGATGGGCGAGAACGCCGAGACCGAGGCGAAGCGGTCGGGCATGTTCATCGCGATGGTCAGCGCGCCGTGCCCGCCCATGGAGTGGCCGGTGATGGCCTGACGGGCGCTGTCGATGGCGAAGTTCGAGGCGATCAGAACGGGCAGCTCCTCGGTCACGTAGTCCCACATGCGGAAATGCGGCGCCCAGGGGTCCTGGGTGGCGTTGACATAAAAGCCCGCGCCCTGCCCGAGGTCGAAAGCGTCGTCATTTGCCACGCCCTCGCCCCGCGGCGAGGTGTCGGGGAAGACCAGCGCGATGCCCTGTTCGGCGGCCCATTGTTGTGCGCCGGCCTTGGTCATGGCGTTTTCATGGGTGCAGGTGAGACCTGAGAGATACCACAGCACGGGCACGGTGCCCCATTTCGCCTCCTGCGGCATGAACAGGCCGAATGTCATGTCACAGTCGCACGCCTTGGATGTGTGGGTGTAGACACCTTGCGTGCCGCCGAAGCAGGCATTTTCCGAAACGGTTTCCATCACGATCTTCCTTCTGTCCTTTGAGCGGTGAGACACCGGACTGTCGTCACCCGGCGGCTGTCGCGCGGACCGTATCATGCCCAGCCCTGCGGCCAACCGCGAATTTTGTCGGCATCGGCATAGCGCCAACAGGTTTCAGTTTTGCAAATGCCGGGCAGCGGGGCAGGCCGATTACTGGTATAGGCCGGTGACCCAGCCAATGACGATCGACACGGTAAAGACGGCAACGGCGGTAGAGACCAGGATCGAGGCCGAGACCCGCTGGGGCGCGACGCGGTAGTGCTCGGCCAGGATGTAGACGTTGCCGGCGACGGGCAGGGCGGCGGCGGTGATCATCACGGCGGCCGGGTAGGGATCGACCGGGAAAAGGTAGAGCGCGGAAAAGGCGACGAAGAGCGGATGCAGGATCAGCTTGTTGAAGCTGAGCCAGCCCGCGGCGAAGGGGCGTTCGGCGGATTTGGTGGCAAGCGACGCGCCGATGGCAAAGAGCGCGCCCGGGGTCGCCGCGCCGCCCAGCAGGGACAGGAAATCGTTCATGACCGGGTGGATCGGGAGGTCGAAGGCGGACCACGCGAGCCCGAGCGTGATGGACACGATCATCGGGTTTTTCACGAGGCCGATGCCGACGGTGCGAAAGATCCCCAAGCTCATGCGTCCGTCACGGGTGCCGGTGACGACGATCACGATGAGCGAACCGAACACGATGAGGTCGACGGCCAGCACCAGCATCACGGGTCCGATGGCATCCGGCCCCAGCAGCAGGGTCAGCATCGGCACGCCGAGAAAGCCCACGTTGCCGATCACGCCGCATTGAGCCTCGAACGCCGCTTCTTCGGCCTTGAGCTTGCGGAAGAAGGCGACCAGCGTCACCAGCCCGTAAACGAAGGCCGTGCCCCAGAGGTAGGCCATCACGAACCGCCAGTCGAAGATCTCGCTCATCGTCAGGTTCGCGGAGAACCGGAATAGCATCGCCGACAGGGCGAAGTAAAAGACGAATTTCGTGAGGTAGGCCGTGGCCTCTTCGCTGAAGAACCCGGTGCGCCCTGCCCAGTAGCCAAGCCCGATCAGCAGGAAGAAGGGCAGGGTTTGCATGAAGATATCCAGCATGACGCGGTGGTAGCATGCTGGCGGGGCGCGTCAATCGCGATGATGTCAGCCGCTGCCGATCAGTACCCCTGCGGCGAAGACCAGTGCCCCGCCCAGCACCACCTGGAAGGCGGCGCGAAAGAACGGGGTTTCCATGTAGCGGTTCTGGATCCACGCGATGGCCCAAAGCTCGACGAAGACCACGATGACGGCGATGATCGTGGCGGTCCAGAAATCGGGGATGAGATACGGCAGGGCGTGGCCCAGCCCGCCGACGGTGGTCATGATGCCCGAGGCGAAGCCGCGTTTGATGGGACTGCCACGGCCAGACAGTTCGCCGTCATCGCTGGCCGCTTCGGTGAAGCCCATGGAGATGCCGGCGCCGACGGAGGCGGCGAGGCCGACGAGGAACGTGGTCCAGGTATCCTGCGTGGCGAAGGCGGTGGCGAAGATCGGGGCGAGGGTCGAGACCGACCCGTCCATGAGTCCGGCCAAACCCGGCTGCACCCAGGCCAGAAGAAACTGACGCTTGGCGGTGCGCTCCTCGCTGTCTCGGGCGTCGGCGTCGAGATGTTGCTCCTCGAGCTCTCCGGCGCGGCCCTGGTGTCCGGCCTCGGCGGCGGCCAGATCTCCCAGCAGGGCGCGGGTGGCGGCATCCGTCGTGGCCTTGGCCGCGTTGAGGTAAAAGCGTTCGGCATCGCTTTCCATTGCCTCGGCCTCGGCGCGGATGCGCTCGATCCCGAGGTTTTCCATCAGCCAGACGGGCCGGCGGGCGTAATAGCCGGCCACGTGCTCGCGCCGAATAAGCGGGATCACGTCGCCGAAACGCTCTTGGTGGAGGTCGATCAGGCGGCGGCGGTGCTCGTTTTCCTCGGTTGCCATGCCATCGAAGATCTTCGCGGTATCGGGATATTCAGCCCGCAGCATCTCGGCGTAGCTGCGGTAGATGCGGGCGTCGTCCTCTTCAGAGGAGATGGCGAGTGCGAGGATTTCCTGCTCGGACAGGTCCGAGAAACGACGGCGGGACGTGACACCGGGAATCATCGGGTGACCTCCAGTAGTTTAGAATAATTCTAATGTACCTGAGAGGCTGAATAGGTCAAGCCCGGGGCGTCCGATCATACTTGAATAGCAGGTATGCAAAAATCTGAACCGAATAGTTTACTTTAGCCCTTGCAAGCTGAACTGATCTGTTTAGATTGGCGATTGTGAACTGAATGGTTCAGATAAGGAAACGCGATATGAAACCTCTTCTTTTGACACTGACCCTTGCCGCCTCGGCGCTGGCATCCCCCTCCATGGCAATGAATGTTGACATGTCGAGCCTGACGCCGGTTCTGACATTTCCCCAGCCCGCGCCCGAGCCCGTGACGCAGGGTGACGGCGGCATCGATGCGCAGTAACCCGGCGCGAACCGTCTGTGGGTGGGTGTTCCTTCGTCCTCTCCTTCCGCGCCCGCCCGCAGACAGGCTTGCAGTTCGCCGCCCACGACCTGTAAGCTGACAGGAACAGGCAGGAGGACTTGCATGACGGCCATGGACGCCGAGATCAAGAAAGGTCGAAAATTCGACCAAGTGCTTGAGGGTGCACGGCAGATTTTCATGCGAGACGGGTTCGAAGGCGCCAGCGTGGATGACATCGCGCGCGCCGCGAGCGTGTCCAAGGCGACGCTTTACAGTTACTTCCCGGACAAGCGCTTGCTGTTTTCCGAGGTCGCGCGGGTCGAATGCAATCGGCAGGCCGAAGAGGCGTTGCAGCAAATCAACCCGGGCGCCACGGCGCGAGAGGTTCTGCTGGAGGCGGCCAATCGCGCGGTGCGTTTTTTCCTGTCGGATTTCGGGCTGCAGATGTTCCGCATCTGCGTCGCCGAATCCTATCGCTTTCCCGAACTGGGCCAGAGGTTCTATGCGTCCGGTCCCGGCTTGTTCAGCGAACGCATGGGACGGCTGCTGACCCCCTATGTGGATCGCGGGGAGCTGAAGATCGACGACATGGACCTTGCGACGAAGCAGTTCGGGGAGTTGTGCAAGTGCGATCTGTTCGTCCGCTGCCTGTGCGGTGTGGACTGTGACACGTCCGAGGCGGGGATCGAGCGCGTGGTTCAGGGCGCGGTCGAAACCTTCCTGGCGCGTTACGGGACCTGAGGCGGGCAAAAGAGAGCGGGCGGCGCAAGATATCACCGCCCGAAGATTACCCCGAAAATTTCAACAATCGTTAACGGTGCGCTCAGGCGCCCACGTCAATGATCGCCTGCGCCAGCAGCGGCACCGTCCTTGAGTTGAGCCCGGCGATGTTGATCCGGCTGTCGCCCACCATGTAAATCGCGTGGTCCTTGCGCAGCGCCTCGACCTTGTCGGGCGCGAGGCCGAGACGCGAGAACATGCCACGATGCTGCGCGATGAAGCCGAAGCGGTCCGAGCCCGAGAGCGTGCGCAGTTCCTGGGCGAGTTGCTCGCGCAGGCCGAGCATGCCGCGGCGGACCTCTTCGAGTTCTGCTTGCCAGTCGGCGCGCAGGGCGTCGTCGTTCAGCACCAGCGAAACCAGCCGTGCGCCATGGTCGGGCGGGAAGGAATAGTTCTGGCGGTTCAGATATGCGAGATTGGCCTGCGTCGTGGGGCGGCGGGCGCTGTCCTGGCAGACGGCCATCAGAAGACCTGTCCGCTCGCAATAAATCCCGAAGTTCTTGGAGCAGCTTGCTGCGATCAGGACCTCGGGGCAGGAGGACACAACGTGGCGCGTGCCGGCCGCATCAGCATCGAGGCCGTCGCCGAAGCCTTGGTAGGCGATGTCGATCATCGGGATAGCGCCCTTGGCGTTCGCTAGATCGGTCACTTCGCCCCATTGCTGCATCGTCAGGTTGGCGCCGGTCGGGTTGTGGCAGCAGCCGTGCAGCAGGATCACGTCGCCTGCCTGAACCCCATCCAGATCCTGCATCATGCCGTCGAAATCGACGCCGCCGGTTTCATTGTCGAAATAGCGGTAGGGGACGTGTTCGATCCCCATGTGTTTCAGGATGCTGAGGTGGTTTGGCCAGGTCGGGTCCGACACGAAGACGCGCGCATCCGGGTTGGCCATTTTCACCAGGTCGAACGCCTGCCTCACCGCGCCGGTGCCGCCGGGCGTGGCCACCGCCGCCACCGCGTCGCGCGGGGCGGCATCGTCGAGGATCAGCTTGATCATCGCGTCGGAAAAGGCCGGGTCGCCCGCGAGGCCGACATAGGCCTTGGTCTCTTCCTCTTTCCACCATTCCTTCTCGGCGGCCTTGACGGCGCGCATGATCGGCGTGCGGCCTTCGGCATCCTTGTAGACACCGACGCCGAGGTCGATCTTGGTGTCGCGCGGATCGTCCTTGTAGGCCTGCATGAGGGCTAGGATCTTGTCGGCAGGTTGCTCTTTTAGGTGTTCAAACATCAGGCTTCTCCGGTTGCGACGGAGACGGTAGGAAAGGCTCCCCATTCGGTCCATGATCCGTCGTAGAGCGCGTGGTCGGTCTTGCCGATCCGTTCCAGCGCAAGATTGATCACCGCGGCGGTCACGCCGGAGCCGCAGCTTGTGATGACGGGTTTCGTGAGATCCGCGCCGGCGGCATCGAAGATGGTGCGCAGGTCGTCGGGGGATTTCATCGTGCCGTCGTCGTTGAGCAAAGTGCTGTAGGGGACGTTGCGGGAGTTGGGGATGTGCCCGGCCCGCAGCCCTTCGCGCGGCTCAGGCTCGTCACCCCGGAACCGGCCGGGCGCACGGGCGTCGAGGATGGTGTAGTCGCCCAGCTTGGAGGCGGAAGCGACCTGTGTGACATCCTTGACCCGGTGCGCTTCGCGCCGGACGGTCATGTGCCGGTCCCGGATCATCGGGGGCAGGTCCTCGGTCGGGCGGCCCTCGGCCAGCCACTTGGGCAGGCCACCATCCAGGACGGCCACGTCGTATTGTCCCATCAGGCGGAATAGCCACCACACGCGGGCCGCCGAGAAGAGGCCATGGGTGTCGTAGACCACCACCTGGTGACCGTCGCCCACGCCCATCTGGCGCATGCGCGACATGAACTTTTCCACTGGAGGCGCCATGTGCGGCAGGTCGGAACGATGGTCGGAAATATCGTCGATATCGAAGAACCGGGCGCCGGGGATGTGCGCCTGATCGTATTCCGCCTTTGCATCGCGGTCGATGCCCGGCAGGAAGTAGGTTGCGTCAAGGACCCGCAGGTCAGGATCATTGAGATGCGCCGCCAGCCAATCGGTGGATACCAGTGTTTTCGGATCGTCGTTTGCCATGACAGCCCCCTGAAACCATTGCCATTGACGTAGCGCGGGACGCGGGACAGTGCAAGCGGACGGGGTGTGCTGTTCCCTGGGTCAGCGGGTCAACAGATTGCGCAGCAGGCCAGCGGCCAGAAGGCATGCGCCGCCGCCAAGTGCGCCCGCGGCCAGTTGCGTCGTCAGTGCCGTGGGGTCGAGCGCCACGCTGTCGGGCGCGGTTTGCGCAAGGCCGCCAAAGCCCAGCAAACCAAGGGCGTGGCTGCCAAGAGCGCCGCCGAGAACACCGGCACCAGAATTGATCAGAACGCCCACGTTCAGGCGGGGCACGAGGCCGCCGGCGATGTTGCCGCCGATGGCGCCGGCAATGAGGCTGATCAGTAAGTCCATGCTTCCCGCTCCCCCGTGCTATCCCGCGCTGTGCGC
Organism: Roseovarius sp. MMSF_3298; assembly: GCF_030733705.1. NCBI lineage: Bacteria > Pseudomonadati > Pseudomonadota > Alphaproteobacteria > Rhodobacterales > Roseobacteraceae > Roseovarius > Roseovarius sp. MMSF_3298. The sequence goes on along the minus strand of NZ_JASHIN010000003.1, from coordinate 23,786 downwards.
CCGGAACGAGGGAGAATATAGCAAAAGCGGCGGCACCCGCAGAGGGTGTAATCCGAGACGCCTACATACCGTGGCGCAAAAGCCGCTGCTTCTGGCGGTTCCAGTCGCGCTTGGCCTCGGTCTGGCGCTTGTCGGTGTTCTTCTTGCCCTTGGCGATGCCGATCTTGATCTTGGCGATGCCGCGGTCGTTGAAGTACATCACCAACGGCACGAGGGTCATGCCCTTGCGCTGGGTCTCGTTCCACAGACGCGCCATTTCCTTGCGCGAAACCAAGAGCTTGCGGCGGCGCCGGTCCTCGTGGCCGAAAGGCACGGCCTGTTCGTAGGGTGCGATGTAGCTGTTGACCAGCCACAGCTCGCCATCCTCGACCGCGGCATAGCTTTCAGCGATGTTGGAGGTCTTCTGGCGTAGGGATTTGACCTCGGACCCTGCGAGCACCATGCCGCATTCCAGATCGTCCTCGATGGCATAGTCGTGCCGCGCCTTGCGGTTCTCGGCGACGACCTTGTAGTTTGGATTGATCTTGGGCTTGACCATGTCGATTTCTGCCTTCCGGGCGGTGCAAGAGAGCAAGATAGCCCCTGTGGCGAAGGCTTCCAACCCCCTGAAGCGAATCGAAAGGTTAACGGGACCCGAGAAGGCGAATCCGAACGTCGGTATCACGTCGGTATTCAAGTGGTATTGCGACGGTGCGGTTTTTTGCAGGTGGCCGGATCAACGGAGCGTGCGTTGCGCCGGCGCGGTTGCGGTTGACAGGCGGGCCACTGCGCCTATCGTTCGGCACAAGCCAGGGGCGCCTTCGGGCTGAGATGCACCCTTTGAACCTGACCCAGATCATGCTGGCGGAGGAAGGCGCGACCGGAGCCGGTCGGACCCAGCCTTTCGACGCCGCGAAAGGAGCCGGATGACCCCCGACACAAGGAACACAGCCAAGGGCCGGATCGCCAACATCCTGTCGGTCGCGGGCTCGGACCCGTCGGGCGGTGCGGGCGTGCAGGCCGATCTCAAGGCGATCTCGGCGAACGGAGCCTACGGGATGGCGGCGCTGACGGCGTTGACGGCGCAGAACACCCAAGGCGTGCAGGGCGTGCATCTGGTGCCGCCGGACTTCGTGGCCGACCAGATCCGGGTGGTAGCCGAGGACGTGCGGATCGACGCGGTGAAGATCGGGATGATCGCCACGGCAGAGATCGCCCGGGCGGTGGCGGACGCCTTGCCGGACGTGCCGGTGGTGCTGGACCCGGTGATGGTGGCGAAGGGAGGCGCATCGCTCCTGGCCGAGGACGCGGTGGTGGCGCTGCGCGAGGCGCTGGTGCCGAAGGCGGCGGTGATCACGCCGAACCTGCCGGAGGCGGCGGCGTTGCTGGGCTGCGCCGAGGCGGCGACGCGGGAAGCGATGGCAGAACAGGCGCAGTCGCTGCGGGCGCTGGGCTGTGGCGCGGTGCTGCTGAAGGGTGGGCACCTGGAGGGCGAGGACAGCCCGGACGTGCTGGCCGATGCGGACGGTGTGCATTGGTTCGAGGGCACGCGGGTGGCGACGCGGAACACCCACGGTACGGGATGCACCCTGTCGGCTGCGCTGGCGGCCCGGATCGGGAGGGCAGAACCTCTGCCCGAGGCGGTGGCCGAGGCCAAGGCCTATGTCGCGCGGGCGATTGCCGGGGCCGGGGCGCTGGATGTCGGGTCCGGGCATGGACCGACGCATCATTTCGCCGGGTTATGGGCGTGACCTTCGTATCGGCCGCTTCCTGCCCCGGACCTGATCCGGGGCCTCTTGCCCGATGGGAAAAAGACCGTCTTTGACGGATCGGGATCGGCCGGTTCCCGCTCTCGGGAATCGCGGCGGGACGTGGTAGGCTCCGCCAAACCAAGCGGAGCCCTCTGCCATGTCTTCCCCCAGTGTCAGCCTCCTTGTCGGCACCACAAAGGGTGCCTTTATCCTGTCCGCAGACGCGGGCCGCGACTGTTGGGACGTCACCGGCCCGCATTGCGACGGCTGGTGCATCAACCACATGGCGGGCGATCCCCACAGCGGCACGATCTGGGCTGGGGGTGGCGGTGCGTTTTACGGGGCGGGCGTGTGGCGGTCCGAGGATCGGGGCCGGTCCTGGACGCTGGAGCGCCTGACGCGGGGGCAGATGGACGACTGGGCGGCGAACGATCCGGGCTTTGCCGAGATGATCGGCTGGACCGACGCGCCGCTGCCGTTCGACGACGCCTTTGAACAGGTCTGGTCGCTGGGGTTCGCACACGGGACGCTGTATGCCGGGACGAAGCCCGCGACCCTGCTGAAGAGCACGGATCACGGTCGGACATGGCGCCAGGTCGATGCACTGACCGAGCATCCATCGGCGAAGGACTGGAACCCCGGGGCCGCGGGGCTTGTCCTGCACTCGATCGTGTTCGACCCCGGCGCGCCTCAAAAGCAGTGGATCGGGATTTCCGCCGCGGGGGTCTTTGCCACCGAGGATGGCGGGGCGAGCTGGGAGCGGCGCAACCGGCTGTCCAATACCGAGGCCTGCGGCGCGCATGACCATCCCGCCGCCCCGAGCGGCGGAGAGACCGGGCATTGCGTGCATAACATCATGCGCGCGCCGGGCGATGCGGACCTGCTTTATCAGCAGAACCATCACGGCGTCTGGCGGTCGTCTGATGGCGGGCGGTCGTGGGACGATATCACGCCGGGCCTGCCCTCGACCTTCGGCTTTCCGATCCGGGTGCATCCGCGCGACCCGCGCACGATCTGGACGCTGCCGCTGAATGGCGACATGGCGGGGCGGTATCCGCCCGATGCGGCCTGCGCGGTCTGGCGGTCGCGCGACGGGGGCGAGACGTGGGCGGCGCTGCGCGAGGGGTTGCCGCAGGAGAACTGCTTTTTCACCGTGCTGCGGCAGGCCATGGCGGGGGACACGCTGGATGCGCCGGGGCTGTATTTCGGGACCAATTCGGGGTCTGTCTTTGCCAGCCTTGACGAGGGCGACAGCTGGCGCGAGATTGCGCGGCACATGCCCACCATCCTGTCGGTCGAGGCGTTTGCGCCTGCCGACTGAGCGCGCAGGACGGGAATTGAACAGACGTTCATTTTCCTTTATGCACGCCCCGACCCCTTGCACGACTTCGGGAGACAGCCGATGCCCCAGCGCCCCGCCTTTGCCAAATGGCTTGACGACACCAACGACGTGACCGCCACTTTCCTGGCCGCCGGGCGCATCCCGGGGCTGGTCAACCTTGGCGGTGGTCTGCCGGGCACCGAGATCTGGCCGATCGAGGACATGACGAAGCTGGCGACGTCCGCCGTGGCCGACCACGCGGACGAAACGCTGGCCTATGCCCCCGTCGCGGGACTGCCCAAGCTGCGCGACCTGATTGCGGCGCGGTATTCGGAAGGGGACCTGACGCTGACGCGCGACAACGTGCTGATCACCGCGGGCGGGGCGCAGGCCCTGAACCTGCTGGGTACGGTGTTGCTGGAGGAGGGCAGCACCGTCGCCTCGCAGACGCCCGCCTACCTCGGGGCGCTGGACAACTGGCGGCCGCGCCAGCCGGTCTATCGCCCGATGCGGCTGGAGGCGAATGACCTTGACCCGGTGGCGGCCATGACCGGTGCGCAGTTTGCCTATACCGTGCCGAATTTCTCGAACCCTACGGGCAAGCTGGTGAATGCGGCGACGCGCCGGCGGCTGGTGGATGCCGCGCACGAGACCGGCACCTGGCTGATCGAGGACGACCCTTACGGCACGCTTTATTATGACGACGCGCCGATGCCGCGGATGCTGACGCTGTCTGCCGAGCGGGCCGGGGCGCCTTATGACGGGCCGGTGATTTATCTTGGCACGGTATCCAAGGAGCTGGCGCCGGGGCTGCGGATCGGCTGGATCATCGCGGCGCCCGAGATGATCGAGGTGCTGAAGGCCGCCAAACAGAGCGCCGACATGTGCACAAGCGGCCTGTGCCAGCAGATCACCCATGACGCCTTCGCCACCGGGCTGGCCGATGACATGCTGCCCAATATCCTCGACCTTTACCGCAAGCGGCGTGATGCGCTGTGTGCTGCGATGGACGAACACCTGCCGGAACTGTTCACGTGGGAACAGCCCACGGGGGGCATGTTCGTGTGGGCCACGGCGAAGGACCCCGCGCTGGATACCAACCGGCTGATGGAGGTGGGGCTGGACCATGGGGTGTGCATTTCGCCCTCGTCGGTGTTCGATCCCGAAGGGCGTGACCACAGTTCGATCCGCATCAACTTTACCTACAATACCGAGGACAAGCTGGTGACCGGGATCGAGCGGCTGGCCACGGCGACCCGCGCCGCGCTTGCGGAAACCTGACCCTTTTGCTCTAACGGGCGGCAAATTGACTACCCGGAGGCCGCCATGGTCGACATTGCAACCCGTGTCTGGAACCATAAATGGAAGATCGACCCGATCGTCCGTTCGCTGATCGACACCGATTTCTACAAGCTGCTGATGTGCCAGTCGGTGTTCCGCAACCGTCCGCACACCTCCGTTACCTTCTCGTTGATCAACCGCAGCAAGGATATCCGGCTGGCTGAACTGGTGGACGAGGGCGAGCTGCGCGAGCAACTGGACCACATCCGCTCGCTGTCGCTGTCGCGGGGGGAGTCGACGTGGATGCGCGGCAACACGTTCTATGGCAAGCGGCAGATGTTCACGCCCGAATTCATGGACTGGTTCGAGAAGCTGCGTCTGCCGCCCTATCACCTGGAAAAACGCGATGGGCAGTACGAACTTACGTTCGAGGGTACCTGGCCGCAGGTCATGCTGTGGGAAATCCCGGCGCTGGCGGTGCTGATGGAACTGCGGTCGCGCGCGGTGCTGCACGACATGGCCCGGTTCGAGCTTCAGGTGCTTTACGCCCGCGCCATGACCCGCCTGTGGGAAAAGACCGAAGTGCTGCGCGACACGCCCGGCCTGCGTATCGCCGATTTCGGCACGCGGCGGCGGCATTCTTTCCTATGGCAGGATTGGTGCGTGCAGGCGATGACCGAACGGCTGGGGGACAATTTCGTCGGCACCTCCAACTGCCTGATCGCCAAGAACCGCGACCTCGAGGCGATCGGCACCAACGCGCACGAAATGCCAATGGTTTATGCCGCGCTGGCCGAGAATGACGAGGAATTGGCCCGCGCCCCCTACGAGGTCCTGTCCGACTGGCACGACGAACACGACGGCAACCTGCGGATCATCCTGCCCGATACATACGGTACCGAAGGGTTTCTGGCCAAGGCGCCCGACTGGCTGGCGGGGTGGACGGGCATCCGCGTTGACAGCGGCGACCCCGCCCGCGGCGCAGAGACCGCCATCCAGTGGTGGAAGGACCGTGGCGAGGACCCGACGCAGAAGCTGATCATCTTTTCCGACGGGCTGGACGAGGAGAAGATCCTGTCGCTGCACAAGCAGTTCGCGGGCCGCGCCCGCGTCTCCTTCGGCTGGGGCACGCTGCTGACCAACGACTTTCGCGGCCTTACCCCCGGCGACGCTCTCGCCCCCTTCTCGCTCGTCTGCAAGGCGGTGGCCGCCAACGGCCGCCCGACCGTCAAGCTGTCGGACAACCCCCGCAAGGCCATGGGGCCGGAGGGCCAGATCGACCGCTACAAGCGGGTATTCGGGGTGGGGGACCAGGAGGAGATCGAGGTGGTGGTGTGATCACGCCCGGTGTCTGCCTCACTTTCGACGACCTCTATGTCGAGAACTGGCTCGCCGCGCGACCGATCTTTCAGGCGCATGACGCCCGCGCCACCTTCTGCGTCTGCTGGATGCACGCCGCGACGCCTGCGCAGATCGATGGCCTGCACCAGTTGCAGGAGGACGGTCACGAAATCGCCTATCACGGCCGCAACCACGAGAAATTGCAGCCCTACCTGCGCCAGCATGGCCTCGACCACTGGCTGGAAAACGAGATCGCCCGTGGCGTGGCAGAGCATCGCGCGCTCGGCTTCCCGACCACCAGCTATGCCAGCCCTTTCTATGGCTCCAACCGGCAAACCCGCGCGGCCACAGCGCCCTATTTTCAGATCACCCGCGCCGGCAGCGGGCGCGATCTGTCGGTCGAAGATGTGCCGAAGCGGATCTACCAGCGGCCCGATCCCGACGGGGCGGTGAGCAGCATCGGCTTGATCGACTTTCAGAATCCCGGCAGCCGGAGCTGGCGGGAGATCGGCGCCGCGCTCGACATGCTGGTCGCGCATCGCGGCGTCGGCATCTTCAACGGTCATGACATCCGCCCGCGCAGGGCGGGTCCGGGCCGCTACAGCGCGCACCGGCAAATCGACCGTCTGCTGCGCGAAATCACCGACCGTGGACTGGCCTTTCATACGCTCAGCGGGTTCGCCCGTGCCGCCCAGGCCGATCAGGAGGCGCCGCAATGCTTGCCGGCATCAAGGTAGTAGAGTTCGAGGGCCTAGGCCCCGCACCCTTCGCCGCCATGATGTTGGCGGATCTGGGCGCGGAGGTAACGGTTGTTCAGAGGCCGGGACCTGCCAATCCGACGATGGGCGAGCGCAACATGCTCGACCGCGGCAAGCGGGCCGTGGTGCTGGATCTCAAGGATCCCGGCGACATGGCTGTTGCGAAGGCGATGGTGAACGAGGCCGATGCGCTGATCGAGGGGCTGCGGCCGGGGGTGATGGAGCGGCTTGGGCTGGGGCCGGAGGTGTTTGCGGAGAGCAATCCGACGCTGGTTTATGGACGGATGACGGGCTGGGGGCAAGGCGGGCCGCGGGCGCATCTGGCGGGGCATGACTATAACTATATCGCCACGGCGGGGGCGCTCTACTATGCTTCGACCCCGGGCGACGCGCCGCTGACGCCGCCGACGATCGTGGGGGATATCGGGGGCGGGGCGCTGTACCTTGTGGCCGGTGTGCTGAGCGGTCTGCTCAATGCACAGCGGACGGGAAAAGGCACCGTGGTGGATGCGGCGATCACCGACGGGTCGGCGCATATGATGGCGCTTTTCATGGCGATGGCGGGGGCTGGGAACTTGTCGCAGGAGCGGGGGCAGAGCCTGCTGGACGCGCCGCCCTGGGGGCGGACATATGTTTGTGCCGACGGGCGGTACCTGTCGGTGCAATGCCTTGAGCCGCAGTTCTATGCGATGTTTCTGGACCTTCTCGGGCTGGATGACGACCCGCTATTTGCGGCGCAGTATGATCGGGCGCAGTGGCGCGAGCAGACGGCGCGGTTGACGGCGGTTTTCGCGGCGCAGCCGGTTGGTCATTGGGCCGACCTGTTCGAGGGGTCGGACGCCTGTGTCGCGCCTGTGCTGAGTCCGTGGGAGGCGGCGGAGGATCCGCATATCGCCGCGCGCGCGATCTGGCACAATACAGAAGGCGGGTTCCAACCGGCCCCGGCGCCCCGGTTCGACGGGAAGGCCCGGGCGCCGAACCCGGTGCCCGCGCGGGGGCAGGATACCGAGGCGGTGCTGAAGGATCTGAAGGCGCGCGGGCTGATCTGACGGCGTTGGACATACGTTTTCGTATGGTGCGATGTTCCGAACTTGATCCGGGATTTCCTGCCGCGGGAGGTCCCGGGTCAGGCCCGGGACGGGGAGCGCGGCCTCAGCCGCCGTGGACTTGCTTGCTGTCGTCTGGCGCCTCGTCGCGCTCGAACATGCCGTAGTCGCGGATGACCGACACGACGCGCAGGCGGTAATCGTCGAACATGATCTCGCGGCCTGCGCGCTGGGCGCCGCGGTGAGCCTCAAGCCGGCGCCATTCGTCCAGAGCGGCCTCGTCGCGCCAGAAGCTGAGGGAGAGCAGCTTTTCCGGGTTCACCAGGCTTTGAAAGCGTTCGACCGAGATGAAGCCGTCTATGCCTTCCGCAAGCGGTTTCATCTTGGCGGCCATGTCGAGATAGGCGTCTTTCTGGTCAGGGTGCGGCATGACCTCGAAGATGACGGCGATCATTTGGTTTCTCCTTGCTGCGGTGTGGAGACACATTTCAGGAAGGTGCGGTCCTCGCGCAAGAGGAAGTTTTCGGATTGCGCGAAGGCGTAATTTTCGCGCCCCAGCGGATCGGCGACGAGGCGGGCGCGATAGGCTTCGTATTCGGCCAGGCTGGGGATGTTGTAGATTCCGTAGGCCAGGGTCGAGGAGCCTTCGTGCGGAGCGAAATAGCCGATGAGGTCGGCGCCGCAGCGCGGGATGGCGGTGCCCCAGTTGCGGGCGTAGTGCGCGAACTGGGCGTGTTTCGTGGGGTCGACGTGGTAGCGGATGATGCAGGTGAGCATGACGGGTCTCCTTTGGGGTCGCCCCTGTTGTAGCGGATGGACGGGGCGCGATGGTTCGGTTAGCGTCGAACTATGAAGGATGGCCCGGACATATCCCGCGTGGCCGCGCTGATCGGAGATCCGGCGCGGGCCAATATGCTGACCGCGCTGATCAGCGGGATGGCGTTGACCGCGAGCGAGCTGGCGGCTGAGGCGGGGGTGACGTTGCAGACAGCCTCGGCGCACCTGTCGAAGCTGGAGGCGGGCGGGCTGATCACGCTGCGGCGTGAAGGGCGGCACAAGTATTTCCGGCTAGCCAGTGACGAGGTGGCGCATGTGCTGGAGGCGCTGATGGGGCTGGCCGCGGGGACCGGCGCGTTGCGGACGCGGCCCGGGCCGCGAGACCCGGAGATGCGGCATGCGCGGGTCTGTTACAATCATCTGGCCGGGGACATGGGCACGCAGATGTATGATGCGCTGCTGGCGCGGGGTGTTTTGCGGCAGAAAGGCGAGGCGCTTGAACTGACGGACGCGGGACGAAGTTTCGTGACAGGGTTCGGGATCGACCTGGACGGTTTGCCGAAGTCGCGGACGCCGCTTTGCCGTGAGTGCCTGGACTGGTCGGAGCGGCGGTCGCACCTGGCGGGGCAACTTGGGCGGGCGATGTTCAGCCGGATGGAGGCGTTGGGCTGGGCGACCCGGGTCAAGGGGACGCGGGTGGTGCGATTCTCGACGGACGGGGCGGCGGCGTTTGCGGAGGCGTTCGGCGGGGGCCTGCGCCAGGGGTGAGGGGCGCGTGGGTTTTCACCCACCCTACGCGGTTTGTGTGGTGCCGCGCCCTCGGTGGCGGAGTGCGGGCGCGGCATGTGCCGGTCAGATCTGGCGGCGCTTTTCGACCATGTCACGGAACGCGTCGGTGACGCTGTCATCCACGTGATAGCTGTGGTCGTCATCGGGAAAGGCGCCGGAGCGCACATCGGCGGCATAGTCGGACAGGCCCTTTACCGCGACCTCGGTCAGGTTCGCGTAGCGCTTGGTGAACTTCGGTTTGAAGTCGGTGAAGACACCCAGAAGATCATAGCTGAGCAGGATCTGCCCGTCGGTGCCCGCGCCGGCACCGATGCCGATTGTGGGAATCTCGAGCTCGGCGGAGATGATGCGGGCGATCGCGGCTGGCACCGCCTCGAATTCGAGCATGAAACAGCCAGCGTCCTGAATGGCCAGCGCGTCCTGCAGGATGTCCATCGCGTCCTCGGGTGTCTTGCCCTGTACGCGGAAACCGCCATACATCGCGACGCGGTGTGGGGCCATCCCGATGTGGCTGGCCGTGGGGATGCCCGCGGCCACCAGCGCCTTTAGAATGTCGGCCTGGCTGCGGCCGCCCTGGGGTTTCACGGCGTCGCAGCCGCCGTCCTGCATGAAGCGGGTCGCGTTGGTCAGGGCGCGGTCCACGGTGTGATAGCTTTGGTAGGGCATGCAGCCGAGCGAGAAGGTGTTGGGCGCGCCGCGGCGGATGGCCTGGGCGTGCATCACCATCATGTCCATCGTCGCCGGAACGGTCGAAGCGTGGCCGTGGGCGATCATGGCAAGGCTGTCGCCGACCACGACCACGTCGACGCCCGCCGCCTCGGCCCATTGTGCCGAGGTGTAATCGGGCACGGAGGTGTAGACCATGCGCGTTCCATCATGTTTCGAGGCCCTGATCTGGGTGATTGTCCGTTTCTTCCGTTCGGTCATGTGGCCGTCCTCCCTTGAGCCATCGACGCGCCACGTCGCAGGCGGCGCTGAATTGTCGTCAATTGCTATATCATTAGGATATTTAATGGCAACGGTTGAATTTGCCGAGATCGTGATCGGTCCAGATTGCCGCGACAATGGAGCCAGTGTAGGCTGACGCTCATGGCCATATCGGTGGAAAGCTTTTTCCTGTCGCCCGAGGCGGAAGGGACGTTGCAGGCGCAGATCCAGCAGATGATCGCGCAGGGCATCCTGTCGGGGCGATTCCGGAAGGGCGAGAAGCTGCCGAGTTCGCGCAAGATGGCCGAGCACCTGGGCGTGAGCCGGATCACGGTGACGCTGGCCTATACCGAGTTGCAGGCCAACGACTATCTGGAGAGCCGGGACCGTTCGGGGTATTTCGTGTCGCAGAACGCGCCGGAGCCGCCTGCGTTTACGCCCAGTGCGGCGAAGGGTGACATGATCGACTGGGGGCGGGCGATCGGGCGGCGATATACCGGCGGAGCGACGCCGGAAAAGCCGCGGGACTGGTCAAGCTATCCTTATCCTTTCATCTTCGGGCAGACCGATCCGAGCCTGTTCGATCACGCAAGCTGGCGCCATTGCGCGCTGCGGGCGCTGGGGCAGAAGGAGTTCCAGGCGCTGGCGGCGGATGCCTATGACCAGGATGACCCCAAGCTGATCGAGTTCATCGCGCGGCACACCCTGCCGCGGCGGGGGATTTTGGCGGAGCCGGGGGAGATCCTGCTGACGATGGGAGCGCAGAACGCGCTGTGGCTGACGGCACAGGTACTGTTGACACAGCGGCGGACGGCGGCGGTGGAGGAGCCGTGTTACCACGCGCTGCGCGATATCCTGACCCAGTCGCGCTGTCACATGGCGCCGGTGCCGGTGGACCGCGACGGGCTGCGGCCACAGGATTTGCCGGAGCGGGCGGACGTGATTTTCACCACGCCCAGTCACCAGGCGCCGACCAACGCGACCATGCCGCTGGACCGGCGGCAGGCGTTGTTGGCCCGCGCGCGGGAGATGGAGGCGCTGATCGTCGAGGATGATTACGAATTCGAGATCAGCTTTCTGCGCGCGCCGCTGCCGTCGCTGAAATCGCTCGATACGGATGGGCGGGTGATTTACGTGGGGAGCTTTTCCAAGTCGATCTTTCCGGGTCTGCGGCTGGGGTATCTTGTCGGCCCGCAGGCGTTCATCCGGGAGGCGCGGGCGTTGCGGGCGAGCGTGCTGCGGCATCCGCCGGGGCATGTGCAGCGGACCACGGCCTATTTCCTGAGCCTGGGGCACTACGACAGCCTGATCCGGCGGATCGGCAAAGCCTATGCACAGCGGCGGCAGGTGATGGAGACCGCGCTGGAAGATCAGGGCCTCGGCGTGGAAGGTCGCGGCGTATTCGGCGGAAGCTCGATCTGGATGCGGGCGCCGGAGGGGGTGGATACCGAGGATCTTGCGCGCCGGTTGCAGGCCCGGGGCGTTCTGATCGAGCCGGGGCGGCCGTTCTTCGAGACCGCGCGGGCACCGCGCAACTTCTATCGATTGGCTTATTCCTCGATTCCCTCGGAACGGATCGCGGACGGTATCGAGATACTGGCAAATGAGCTGGGCTCGTAAGGCCAGTTGGGGCCATGGTGCGGAATCGATCGAACGCCTTGTTCAAAAGGCGAAAATAACGTTCTTCCGGGTGCGTCACGTTTCCGGATTTCCCATTTTTGAGACAAAAAGTCTCAATAAAAATATTCTCTGGCTATAGTCTGCGCGGGAAACTGGCCCTAGAATGGGGGTGACTGCAAGGGTAGCTTTCCCCCAAACCGCGCCGGGGGAGGACCGGCCCTTTTTCAATGTTCAGGAGCACTGTCATGAAGATGACCACCGAAGAAGCCTTTGTAAAAACGCTGCAACGTCACGGGATCCAGCACGCGTTCGGGATCATCGGGTCGGCGATGATGCCGATCTCGGACTTGTTCCCGAAGGCCGGGATCACGTTCTGGGACTGTGCGCACGAGGGCAGCGCGGGGATGATGGCCGATGGCTATACTCGCGCGACGGGCAAGATGAGCATGATGATCGCGCAGAACGGGCCGGGCATCACCAACTTCGTGACCGCCGTGAAGACCGCCTATTGGAACCACACGCCGCTGCTGCTGGTGACGCCGCAGGCGGCGAACAAGACGATCGGTCAAGGCGGGTTCCAGGAAGTCGAGCAGATGAAGCTGTTCGAGGACATGGTGGCCTACCAGGAAGAAGTGCGCGACCCCACGCGTGTGGCCGAGGTGCTGGCACGGGTGATCAGCCAGGCCAAGCGCCTGTGCGGGCCGGCGCAGATCAACATCCCGCGCGATTTCTGGACGCAGGTGGTGGATATCGAGATTCCCAGCGCGATCGAGTTCGAGGTGAGCCCGGGCGGCAGCAATTCGGTGGCTGAAGCGGCCGCGCTGCTGAGCGAGGCCAAGAACCCGGTGATCCTGAACGGTGCGGGCGTGGTGCTGTCGAAGGGCGGGATCGCGGCGTCGATGGAACTGGCCGAGCGGCTGACCGCGCCGGTCTGCGTGGGCTATCAGCACAACGACGCCTTCCCCGGCTCGCACCCGCTGTTCGCCGGGCCGCTGGGCTATAACGGCAGCAAGGCGGGGATGGAGCTGATCAAGGACGCAGACGTGGTGCTTTGCCTTGGGACGCGGCTGAACCCGTTCTCGACCCTGCCGGGCTATGGCATGGAATACTGGCCTGCCAACGCCAAGATCATCCAGGTGGATATCAACCCCAACCGGATCGGCCTGACCAAGAAGGTCAGCGTGGGGATCGTCGGTGATGCGGCCAAGGTGGCGCAGGGCATCCTGAAGAACCTGGGCGAGACCGCGGGCGATGAAGGCCGCGAGGAGCGCAAGGCGAAGATCGCCGAGACCAAGAGCAAATGGGCGCAGCAACTGGCCAGCATGGACCACGAAGATGACGATCCCGGCACCACCTGGAACGAGCGCGCGCGCAAGGACAAGCCGGACTGGATGAGCCCCCGCATGGCGTGGCGGGCCATTCAGGGTGCGCTGCCGCGGAATGCGATCATTTCCAGCGATATCGGCAACAACTGTGCCATTGGCAACGCCTATCCCGACTTCGACGAGGGTCGGAAATACCTGGCGCCGGGGCTGTTTGGCCCGTGTGGGTACGGCCTGCCGGCCATTGTTGGCGCCAAGATCGGCTGTCCGGATGTGCCCGTGGTGGGCTTTGCCGGTGACGGCGCGTTCGGCATCGCGGTCAACGAGCTGACGGCCATTGGCCGGAGTGAGTGGCCGGGGATCACGCAGATCGTGTTCCGCAACTACCAGTGGGGCGCGGAAAAGCGGAACTCGACGTTGTGGTTCGACGACAACTTCGTGGGCACCGAGCTGGATGACGATGTCAGCTATGCCGGGATCGCCAATGCCTGTGGATTGAAAGGTGTCGTGGCGCGGACGATGGACGAGCTGACCGATGCGCTGAACACCGCGATCAAGGAGCAGATGGAGAACGGCACGACCACGCTGATCGAGGCGATGATCAACCAGGAACTGGGCGAGCCGTTCCGCCGGGACGCCATGAAGAAGCCGGTGGAAGTGGCCGGGATCAGCGCCGACGATATGGTCGAGCAACGGGTCTGAGACGTCGCAATCCTGTGGCCCCGCGGGCATAGTGTGCCACGCGGGGCCGAACAGGGCCCTGGACAGAGTGACAGGACAAGACATGACAGACCGATATCCCTTTCTTGCGGCGAGTGAGCCCAAGTGCCCGCCTTCGTTGTTGAAGCGGGCGCAAGGTTTGCCACGGCCGCGCGTGGCGCTGGTGAATGCCGGGGCGCCGAACCCGTTGCAGGGGATCCGGGAGGCAGCTGAGGCCGGTCTGGCCGATCCGGTGCTGATCGGGGACAGCGACAAGATCAAGGCCACGGCGGCGGAGATCGGGTGGGATATCGCGGGCTTGCCGCTCATCCACGCACCGAAGGAGACCGCCGCGCCGGTGGCCGCCGAGATGGCGCGGACCGGCGAGGTTGGCGCGATCATGAAGGGGCAGATTCACACTTCGACTTTCCTCAAGGGGCTTTTGCCGTCAAAGGCGGGGCTGCGGGAGAAGGGCACGCGCTGCGGGCACGTGTTTCACATCACGATGCCGGAGTCGGAGCGGCCACTCTTGCTGACCGATGCGGCGCTGAACGTGGACCCGGACGTGGAGACGCGGCAGGCCTGCCTGAGCCATGCGGTGATGCTGGCCTACAAACTGGGGATCGAGCGGCCCAAGGCGGGCATCCTCGCCCCGACAGAGGACCCGATCCCGACAGTGCCGAACACGATGGAGGCGGTCGAGATCGCCGAGTGGGCCAAGGGCGCGCTGCCTGGTGCGGTGGTGCAGGGGCCGATGGCGATGGACCTGATCCTGTCGAAAGCGGCGGCAGAGGCGAAGAACTACGAATCCGAGGTGTCGGGCGATGCCGATATCATGCTGACGCCGAACATCACCACGGGCAACGCGCTGTTCAAGCTGATGTCGTTCGGCATGGGCTGTTGCTGTGCCGGCGTGGTGCTTGGGGCGAAGGTGCCGATACTGCTGACCAGCCGGGCCCAGGGCGCGGAAGAGCGTATCGCTTCGGCGGCGTTGGGTGTAATTGGGGGGGCGGCATGATACTGGTCGTGAATGCCGGGTCGTCCTCGATCAAGGTGGAGCTGTTCACGCCTGCGCTGGAGTCGGTTCTGTCGGGATCGGTGACCGAGATCGGCGGGCAGGGGCGGCTGAGCCTTTGGGGTGAGAAGCAGGATGTTTCGGTTGCCGACCATACGGCGGCATTGGGTCTTGTCTTCGAGAAGTTGGAGGCCGCGGGGCATCCAGTGTCCTCGCTGATTGCGGCGGGGCACCGTGTGGTGCATGGCGGGGCGCATTTGACAGCGCCGGAGCGGCTGACCGACGAAGTGATCGCCAAGATCGAGGCAGTGGTGCCGCTGGCGCCGCTGCACAATCCGCATAACCTTTCCGGCGTGCGGGCGCTGGCGGCGCTGGCGCCGGACCTGCCGCAATTCGCCAGTTTCGACACGGCGTTTCACGCGACCAACGCGCCGGTCGCCGTGACCTATGCATTGCCGCAGGCGGAGCGCGACAAGGGCATCCGACGCTATGGGTTTCACGGGCTGTCCTATGCCGGGATGGTGGCGCAGTTCGGTGATGACCTGCCCCGGCGGTTGCTGGGACTGCATCTTGGGAATGGCGCGAGCCTGTGCGCGATGGTCGAAGGCAAGTCGGTGGCGAACTCGATGGGTTATTCGCCGCTGGATGGCCTTGTGATGGGCACCCGGACGGGATGCATCGACGGGATGGCGGTGTTGCGGCTGGCCGAGGATCACGGGATCGACAAGGCGGGCACGATTCTGAACAAGGAAAGCGGGCTGAAGGGGCTGGCGGGGACGAACGACATGGCCACGCTCTTGAGCCGCGACGATGAGGATGCGCAGTTCGCGGTGGAGCATTTCTGTTACTGGGCGGCGCGGCAGGCCGGATCGGCGATTGCCGCCATGCATGGCGTGGATGCCGTGGCCTTTACAGGGGGGATCGGTGAAAATGCCGAGACCATACGCGACCGTATCATGGAGCATCTGACCTGGCTGGGGGATATCCCGGTGCACGTGGTGCCAGCCGACGAGGAGCGGCAGATCGCGCGGGATGTCGTCGGGCTGTTGCCCGGCTGAGCGAAGAATTTCCGCTTTCCCGGCAGAGCGCTTTGGGAAAGCGAACGAACCAATACAAGCGGTCGCGGGGCGGTGTGAACTGGCCTGGCGTGACCGGGAAGAGACAAGGGAGGCGACGACATGCTGGATCAGCCCAAACTGGATACCTCGCCCAAGGTATCAGACGAGGTGCGCAAGACCACCTGCTATATGTGCGCCTGCCGTTGCGGGATCAACGTGCATATGAAGGAGGGCAAGGTTGCCTATATCGAGGGCAACCGGGACCATCCGGTCAACAAGGGCGTTCTGTGCGCCAAGGGCAGCGCGGGGATCATGCAGCATAACGCGCCGTCGCGGCTGCGCGCACCGTTGAAACGGGTCGGGCCGCGCGGGTCGGGCGAGTTCGAGGAGATCAGCTGGGACGAGGCGCTGGAAATCGCCACCGGCTGGCTGGAGCCGCTGCGGCAGGAGGCGCCGGAAAAGCTGGCCTTTTTCACCGGGCGCGACCAGAGCCAGAGCTTCACCAGTTTCTGGGCGCAGAATTTCGGGACACCGAACTATGCCGCGCATGGCGGTTTTTGCAGCGTCAACATGGCGGCGGCGGGCATCTACACGATGGGCGGCGCGTTCTGGGAATTTGGGCAACCGGACTGGGAGAACACGAAGCTGTTCATGATCTTCGGCGTGGCCGAGGACCATGACAGCAACCCGATCAAGATGGGCATCGGACGGCTGAAGGAGCGCGGCGCCAAGGTGATCGGAGTGAATCCGATCCGGTCTGGATACAACGCCGTGGCCGACGAATGGGTCGGGATCACGCCGGGGACCGATGGGCTTTTTATCCTGGCGCTGGTGCATGAACTGCTGCGGGCCGGGAAGATCGATCTGCGGTATCTGGCAGAGTATACCAACGCGCCGGTGTTGGTGAATTGCGATACCAGTTCGCCGGACCACGGGCTGCTGATGCGGGATGCGGATGGCAAGCTGCTGGTGATCGACCGCGCGACGGGACAGCCTGCACCGTTCGACAGGAAAGGCGTGAAGCCGGACCTGTCGACCAGTTATGAAAAGGATGGCGTGACGCATAGGCCGGTGATGCATTTGCTGGCGGAGCGCTACATGGGAGAGGACTACGCGCCCGAGGCCGTGGCGGAACGCTGTGGCGTGAGTGCGCGGCGGATCCGGGCGATTGCCGCAGAACTGGCGCGTGTGGCTTTCGAAGAAGAAATCGTGCTGGACCGCGAATGGACGGATTTCCGGGGCGAGACCCACAAGACGATGGTGGGCCGCCCGGTCAGTTTCCACGCGATGCGGGGGATCAGCGCCCATTCCAACGGGTTTCAGACCTGCCGCGCGCTGCACCTGTTGCAGATCCTTCTGGGCAGCGTTGAAGTGCCGGGTGGCTTCCGCTTCAAGCCACCTTATCCGAAACCGGTCAGCATCCATCCGACGCCGCATAGCAAGGTGACGCCGCATCGTCCGCTGGACGGGCCGCATCTGGGCTTCGTGCGGGGGCCAGAGGACCTGGCGCTGAAGGAAGATGGCAGCCCGGCGCGGATCGACAAGGCGTTCACCTGGGAAAATCCCATGAGTTCGCACGGGTTGATGCACATGGTCATCAGTAATGCCCACGCGGGCGACCCGTACAAGATCGACACGCTTTTCATGTACATGGCGAACATGTCCTGGAACTCTTCGATGAACACGCGCGGCGTGATCGACATGCTGACGGACAAGGACGAGGCTGGCGAGTATGTCATCCCACGTATCATCTATTCGGATGCGTATAGTTCCGAGATGGTCGCCTATTCCGACCTGATCCTGCCTGACACGACCTACCTGGAGCGGCATGACTGCATCAGCCTGCTGGACCGTCCGATTTGTGAGGCGGATGCGGCGGCCGATGCCATCCGCTGGCCCGTCGTGGAGCCGGACCGGGATGTGAAAGGGTTTCAGACGGCTCTGATTTTGTTGGCCAACAAGATGGGGCTGCCGGGATTCACCAACGAGGATGGCAGCGCCAAGTGGGCGGATTATGCCGATTACATGGTCAACCACGAGCGCAAACCGGGTGTTGGGCCGCTGGCCGGGTGGCGGATGGGGGAGGATGGGCCGCAGCATGGCCGCGGTGCGCCGAACGCCTCACAGCTTGATAATTATATCGAGAATGGCGGGTTCTTCGTGAGCCATATCGCCGAAGAACATGCGTATATGAAACCGTGGAACATGGGCTACCAGGACTGGGCCGTCGGCATGGGGTTATATGACAGCCCGCAGCCTTTCATTTTCGATGTCTATGTGGAAACGATGAGGAAATTTCAGCTGGCCGCCGAGGGACATGGGGAACGGCAACCGCCCGAGCATCTGCGCGAGCGGATCAGGGCGACGCTGGACCCGCTGCCGATCTGGTATCCGCCGTTCGAGGACGGGCATGTGGACCCGGTGGAATACCCTGTGCACGCCCTGACGCAGCGACCGATGGCGATGTATCACTCGTGGGGTTCGCAGAATGCGTGGCTGCGGCAAATTCATGGACGCAATCCGCTCTACCTGCCGACCAAGATATGGGAGGCGAACGGGTTTGCCGATGGCGACTGGGCCAAGGTTACGTCGACGCATGGCGAGATCACGGTGCCTGTGGCGCATATGGCCGCGCTCAACGAGAACACGGTCTGGACATGGAACGCGATCGGCAAGCGCAAGGGGGCCTGGGCGCTGGAGGCCGATGCGCCGGAGGCCACGAAGGGGTTTCTGCTCAATCACCTCATTCATGAGTTGTTGCCGCCCAAGGGCGATGGTCTGCGCTGGGCGAACAGTGACCCGGTGACGGGGCAGGCGGCGTGGTTCGACCTGCGGGTGAAGATCGAGAAGACGGCGGCGCCCGAGGAGGTGCACCCGACATTCGCGCCGATCCGGTCGCCGGTGGGGACCGGGCCGGACGAGCTGCGCTGGAAGGTGGGCAAATGAGCGCGGGAATTTTCTTACAAGAAAATTGGCAAGACTTTTCGAAAAGTCTTGGGCGGAAAATGCGTATTTTCCGGCCCATTTTCCGCGCGGAAAATGGGTGCGCGGAGGGGCGGCGGTGAGCGGTAGGGCCCTGACATTGATCGCCATACTGGCGTTCGTGATCTTCGTGGTCGGGACCTTCGTGTGGTTCGTCGGCAAATGGAATTCGAGCGAGGACGCGCCCCAAAGCGGTGGCGTCCCAGCCAAGACAGAGGAGCGGCAAGCATGACGACGCTTCCCGAAACGACGCAGCGCAAGATGGGGCTGGTGATCGACCTGGATACCTGCGTCGGCTGCCACGCCTGCGTGGTGAGCTGCAAGGGATGGAACACCGAGAATTACGGCGCGCCGCTGAGTGACCAGGACCCATATGGCGACGACCCGCGCGGGACGTTCCTGAACCGGGTGCATTCCTATGAGGTGCAGCCCCTAGCCGAGAGCGGGATGCCGCATCCGGCGGCGCAGCTGATCCATTTCCCCAAGTCCTGCCTGCATTGCGAGGATGCACCATGCGTTACCGTATGCCCGACCGGCGCGAGCTATAAGAGGGTCGAGGACGGGATCGTGCTGGTGAACGAGAGCGATTGCATCGGCTGCGGGCTGTGCGCCTGGGCCTGTCCTTACGGCGCGCGCGAGATGGACGCGGCGGAGGGCGTGATGAAGAAATGCACGCTGTGCGTCGACCGGATCTACAACGACAACCTGCCCGAGGAGGACCGGGTGCCGGTCTGCGTGCGGACCTGCCCGGCAGGGGCAAGGCATTTCGGGGATCTGGGCGATCCGGACAGCGATGTGTCGAAACTGGTCGAGGAACGTGGCGGCATGGACCTGATGCCCGAGCAGGGCACGAAGCCCGTGAACCAGTACCTGCCGCCTCGGCCCAAGGATCGTGTCATGTCCGCCCCCGAGGAGAAGATCGACGTGTTGGCGCCGCTGCTGTCCCCCGTGGCGGAAGAGCCCAAGGGGTTCATCGGCTGGCTCGACAAGGCCCTGGAGAAGATCTGATGCACCCTGCCCCGTCTGTTATCGTATTCACCACGCTGTCGGGCCTTGGGTTCGGCCTGTTGTTCTGGCTTGGGCTTGGGGTGATCGTGCCAACCGGCTGGGTCGCGTTCACGTTCTTCGTTATCGGCTACCTGCTGGCGGTGGGCGGGCTGATGGCCTCGACCTTTCACCTGGGCCACCCGGAACGGGCGCTGAAGGCGTTCACGCAATGGCGGTCTTCGTGGCTGAGCCGGGAGGGGGTGTCCTCGGTCGCGGCGCTGATCGTGATGGCGATCTATGGCGCGGGACTGGTTTTTTTCGACACGCAATGGATGCTGGTGGGGGTGATCGGCGCGGTGCTGTCGGCGGTGACGGTGTTCACCACCTCGATGATCTACACGCAGATGAAAACCGTGCCGCGCTGGAACACGCCGCTGACGCCGCTATTGTTCATGGCGATTGCGCTGGCCGGTGGGGCGTTGCTGGCGGGGCAAGTTGAGATTGCGCTGATCCTGATGCCGGTCGCGGCCGCAGTGCAGGTCATCTGGTGGCTGCGCGGCGACAAGGCGCTGGCCCAGAGCGGCACGGATATGGCCACGGCGACGGGGCTGGGCAATATCGGCAGCGTGCGGGCCTTCGAGCCGCCGCACACGGGCAACAATTACCTGCTGCGGGAGTTCGTGTACGTGGTGGGGCGCAAGCATGCGCAGAAGCTGCGGATGATCGCGCTCTTGTTCGGCTACACGGTGCCTTTCGTGCTGCTGCTGGTGCCGTTTTCACATATCGCGGCGCTGGTGGCTGTTCTCGCGCATCTGGGCGGGATCGCGGCCTCGCGCTGGCTGTTCTTTGCGGAGGCCGAGCATGTGGTGGGCCTGTATTACGGGAAACGCTAGTCCTACACTCGGTCTTGGCCCGGTTTCGGGTCGGTCAGGCCCCATTCGTCCGTGGTGGGGTCGATCCGGCGTTCGCGGAAGCGCACCCAGCGGGCGCGGATGGCCCAGACGAGGGCGGCCAGCAGCGTCAGGAAGATGATGTTGAACCACGGGATGATGGTGACGTCGGGGCCGTCGACACGTTCGATCGAGATGGCGTTGGGGAAGATCGAGAAGAATTCGTTGCGCCAGCCGTAATGGGTGATCGACACCCATTTGGGGGATTCGGAGGTGGAGCGCAGGTCGGCGGCCTCGGCCTGAAGGTTCGACGTGTCGAACTTGAAATAGGGCGGCCAGCCCCAGCCGGTATACTCGTTGCGGTAGACCATGACGCCGCCATCGGCGAGCCGGGTCTGGATGAAGAAGATATCGCGGTTGGCCGTGCCCTCGGCGTCGCCGCTGCCCACGTTCGACCAGAAGATCGAGTTCTCACCGAAATCGATGCGTTTCTCGTAAGTGTCGGTGACGCGCGCGATGTCGTGCTGTGGCAGGGTGTAGTGCAGGAAGCCCGCGACCAGCAGCCAGAAGGCGGCAACGAAAATCCATTTGATATAGTGCATGATCGTTCGCTCCTTGATGCCGGGGCGGGCGCGGCAAGGACGCCGCGCGAAGGACCGCCCCCGAGTGCGTCGATCCGTGTTATCCTGTGGATCGGGACCGAACACAACCAACAGGAGTCGAGATAATGTGTGATATCTGCGTGATGCAAGCGGTGAAGGAAAAGATGTTGTCACGCCGACAGTTGTTCGGCGTCGGTGCGGCGGCCGGGGCCGCGGCTGCGCTGGGCACTTTCGGTGCGCCGCGGGCGATGGCGTCGGGGCATGATGCGGTCGAGGATCTGACTCATGCCTACGGGCCGGATTTTCCGACCTATTTCGGGGCGCCCGGGATCTCGATGGAGCAGAAGTTCAATTTCGCCGACAACGGCTTCAACCTGATGGAACTGACGGTGAACGAGCATACCGGCACGCATGTGGACGCACCGCTGCACTTTTCGGAGGATGGTGCGTCGGTGCACGAGATCCCGGTGGGAAGCCTTGTGGCGCCGCTTTGCGTGATCGATATTGCCTCCAAGGCAGAGGAGGACGCGGATGCGCAAGTGACGCCGGATGACCTGCGCGCCTGGATCGAGGCGAACGGCGAAATACCGGATAATGCCTGTGTCGCGCTCTATTCGGGATGGGGCGCGAAGGCCGGATCGGACGCGTTCCGGGGCTTTGATGGCGACAAGATGCACTTCCCGGGATTCCACGTGGAGGCGGCGCAAATGTTGGTCGAGGAAACGGGGGCGCAATCCATCGCGTCCGACACGCTGTCGCTGGATCACGGGCCGTCGGCGGATTTCGCGGCACATTACGCCTGGCTGCCGACCGGGCGCTTCGGGATCGAATGCATTGCCAATCTCGACAAGGTGCCTGCCAGCGGGGCGACGATCGTGATCGGTGCGCCGAAGCACATGGGCGGCACCGGGGGCCCGGCGCGGATCTTCGCGTTGATCTGAAATGAAGATGCCCCGGCGGTAGGGCCGGGGCGCTTGGTTCAGCCCACGACGTTGAACTCCGGCCCGTAGGGATAGCCGGTGATGTTCTCATGCCCGTCCTCGGTGATGACCAGCACGTCGTGTTCTCGGTATCCGCCGGCGCCGGTCTGGCCTTCGGGGATGGTCAGCATCGGCTCCATCGAGATGACCATGCCGGGTTTCAGCACGGTGTCGATATCCTCGCGCAGTTCCAGCCCGGCCTCGCGGCCGTAGTAATGCGACAGGATGCCGAAGCTGTGGCCATAGCCGAAGGTGCGATATTGCAGAAGGTCACGCTCGGCCAGGAAGGCGTTGATCTTGTGCGTGACCTCGGCGCAGGAGATGCCGGGCTTCAGCAGGGACATGCCGTATTCGTGGGTGGCGACGTTGGCCTGCCAGATGGCGAGCGAGGCGGCGTCGACCTCGCCTGCGAACATGGTGCGTTCGAGGGCCACGTAATAGGCCGAGACCATCGGGAAGGTGTTGAGCGAAAGGATATCGCCGCTTTGGAGCTGCCGGGCCGTGACGGGGTTGTGGGCACCGTCGGTGTTGAGGCCGGACTGGAACCAGACCCAGCTGTCGCGGTATTCGGCATCGGGGAAGCGGCGGGCGATTTCCAGTTCCATCGCGTCGCGCCCCGCCATGGCGACGTCGATTTCGCGGGTGCCGATGCGGACCGCGTCGCGGATGGCATGGCCGCCGGCATCGGCGATGGCGGTGCATTGGCGAATGAGGGCGATCTCGGCGGGGGATTTGGCCATGCGCTGGGTCATGGTGTGAGTTGACAGGTCAACCGTTTCTTTCGGCGAAAGGAAGTGGTCCAGCTTGCCACGTTGTTGCACCGTGAGGTGATCGGATTCGTAGCCGATCACCCCGCCGGTGCCGGTGACGGAGCGGATTGCGCGCCAGTAATTGTCGCGCTGCCAGTCGGTGTAGGTGATGTTGTCACCATGACAGCGCCGCCAGGGCTGGCCTGCGTCGATGCCCGCCGAGATGGTGACGCTGTCGGTCGCCGTGACGACAAGGCCGTAGGGCCGCCCGAAGGCGCAGTAGAGGAAGCCAGAGTAATAGGCGATGTTGTGCATCGAGGTGAAGACGGCGGCGGTGACGCCGGATTCGGCCATGATGCGGCGCAGGCCGGCGAGGCGCTGGTCATACTCTGACGCGGAGAAAGGCAGCGGGGCCTTTTCGCCGTTGTGGAAACGGTAGAATTCGGGGCGGGTGCCCGTGACGTCGGTCTGGGTTTGGAATGCAGTCATTGTGTGACCCTCCTTGAGCAAGAAAGGTCCCGGCGTTCAGGACTGTTGGGATATGAGACCCGGGTTTGGGGCGACGCCATCGCCCGCGGGTCTGACGCTGTTCTTGCAGAGCGGGGCAGGTCTGGCAAGATGGTCTGCGACAAAAAGAGGACGGGAACGGACCATGACGGCAAGACCGGGAAAGCGGAACCTGATCACGGATGTGCCGGGGATACTGGTTGGGCAGGCCGACGATGCGGCGGTGAAGACCGGGGTGAGCGTTGTGGTGGGAGACGAACCTTTTACAGCTGGTGTGCACGTCATGGGCGGGGCGCCGGGCACGCGGGAGACAGATTTGCTGGCGCCGGACAAGGTGGTGGAAGCGGTCGATGCGCTGGTGCTGTCGGGCGGGTCCGCATTCGGGCTGGATGCGGCGTCGGGGGT